>CAKTEB010000095.1 GCA_934546685.1 uncultured Oscillospiraceae bacterium | reverse complement strand
GGTAAGGCCATCCCGTACCACCTGTTCCGCCATAATGGTAATATCCTGATCCAGCGTGCCGATGCTGGTGATAAAATAGCCGTCCGTTTCCTGAAGGCTCTCGTTCTGAGCATCCTCCGCCGCCACCTCAGGAGAGGGCTCCATACTGGCCTCGGGAGCCTCCTGGGCCTCCCCCGCCGCCGCAAGGCTCTCGCCGCTGGACGCGCCGCCGCGGAAGGAGATCCAGCCCACCGCCCACAAGCTCACCGCCAGCAGGAGCCCCGCGGCGATCTGCACATACTTCTTGCCCCGGCGGGGCTTCGGAATATGCGTCACCCTTGGCCGCTCCTGAAGCTCCGGCTGGGGCATGGGTTCCAGGGGCAGATCATCGTCCATATAGTCGTCCAGCAAATCTGTGATCCTTAGCTTCATTGCTCCGCCTCCTGTTCCGTGATGACCTGTCTCAGCTTCTGCCGCCCCCGGCTGAGCCGGGATTTGATGGTGCCAATGGGGATCTCCATGGCCGCGGCGATCTGCTCCATGGTCTGATACTCATAGTAATATCGGAGAAAGATCTCCCGATCCGTCTTGGGCATGGCCCGGACGGCCTCTAAAAGCCGCCGCCGGAGGTCCTTCTCCATGGCCTTGTTCTCCGGGGACGCATCCGGCAGCTCCAATACGTCCTCATCCATAGGAAGCTCCATATGGCTGGTTCGAAGGAAGGTCTTTGCCCGGTTTCTGGCCACAGCCCCCAGCCAGGACTTCATCTTTCCCTTTGAGATGTTCCCCGCATGCTCCCACAGGGAATAGAACACGTCGGAGGACAGCTCCTCCAGATCCTCCCTGGTGCAGCGACCACGCAGAACATTATGCAGTACGGTCTTCACATAGCTGCCGTACTTCTCCATGGTCTCCTGCAGGGCCCTCTGCTGCCTTCCGACCAGACGGCTGTGCAGTTCATCATCTGTCATGCGCACGCTCCTTTGCGGTGTCCGAGGGCCCTGAGGCTTCGGACATCTATATAGAGTGCGTTTTTCCGTAAAAGGTTGCACTCATTCCTGGATATTGTGGAAATTGAAACGCAAAAAAGGAGCCCGAAGGCTCCTTTTTCGTTTCGTAAGATCAGATCTTCTCCTTGACCTTGGCAGCCTTGCCCACGCGGTTGCGGAGGTAGTAGAGCTTTGCTCTGCGAACCTTACCACGGCGGACAGTCTCGACGTTCACCAGGTTGGGGGAATGAACAGGGAATACCTTCTCCACGCCGACACCATAGCTCAGACGGCGAACGGTGATGGTCTGCTCCACACCGCCGTGCTTCTTGGCAATGATGGTGCCCTCGAATACCTGAATTCTCTCGCGGGAGCCTTCCTTGATCTTGACATGTACCCGGACGGTATCGCCCACGTTCATCTCGGGGAGCTCGGGCTTCATGTTCTGCTGATCCAGCTTTTCAATGAGATTCATAGAATGAATCCTCCTTTTTCAAAGGCGTTCTTGACCGCACGGAATGCCATACACCGCTCGAAGGTGTGGCGCGGCAGAGGACCGCCCGTAATTAGCCTATCCATTCTATCATAGGAAGCTCCAAAGTGCAAGCAAAATTTTCAGAATTTTTGCTTCAAATCCGCGTCCCGCCGCTGGGCGGCAGGCCCCTGGCCGGATCTCCGATGCCGCCTGCCCGGAGCTTTTCATAGAGCATGCAGTAGTGCTTCTCCCGCTCGTCCAATCGGATCTCCACGGAGATTTCCCGCCAGGAGAGCACCATGCCGGGATAGAGCCGAAAGCCTCGACTGGTGACCTTCTGCTCCCCTACCTTCAAATTCCCCGCCCGGATCTCCCGATCCAGCGCCGCGCCCTCCAGGAGCCCCAGCCGCCGGAGGGCATTTTCCACGGTGGTGTGATCCTGTGAGATGGGATAGGGCACTGTCACGGATTCCACGCCGCGGAAAGAGCTCCGGAACACCGGTGCCTCCGATTCCAGCACCGTCGTAAAGCGCACGCCGATGGGGGTATTCTCCGCCTTGCAGCTGCCGCCGTGGAGGCTCATAATGCTCCGACAGATAGCAAGGCCCAGTCCGGATCCCCGCTCGTTTCGGGCCGCGTCCCCCTGCCAGAAGGTCTCCCAGACCTTCTGCATCTGCTCCTGGGGGATGTGGCTGCCCTGGTTTTCCACAGAAAAGGTCTCATGGTTCATGCCAATGCGCAGAATGATGGCGCCGCCCTGAGGCGTATGGCGGATCGCGTTGGTGAGATAGTTTTCCACCACCTGGCCAAAGCGGTACCGATCCGCGTTCACCCGGCTTTCCCCCACCTGCCAGGACAGTCGGATGTCCTTTTCCCTGAGCTGCTCCTCCAAGGGCCGCAAGATCTCCTGGACCAGCTCCCTTAGGTCGAAATCCTCCCGCCGGAGCTTATAGCGTCCGGCCTCCAGGCGGCTGAGATCCAGAAGCTCCAGCACCATTTTGTCCATCTTGTCCGCCTCGTCCCGGATCACCGCCAGATAGTGCGCCTGCTTTTTCGCGTCGATGTTCTCCTGGAGCGCCTCGGCGTAGGAGGTCAGCACCGCGATGGGAGTCTTCAGCTCATGGGCGATGGCCGAGGTCATGGCCCGGCGGGAGTCCTCGGCGTTTTGGGCGTATTCAATGACCTGCTGCTGCCGGTTCAGCTCGTCCCGCAGAGGCCGCAGGGCCTTTTGCCGCTCACTGTCGTAGAACAGCGGCAAAAGAAGCAACGCTGCCCCAAAGGGGATCAGCAGCAGCACAAAGCTTCCGCTGCGCAGACAGTTCCGCATGGCGATCTGCATAGGCCGGAACTCCATGCCGTAGCACAGCTGGAGGGGCCCTGAGCAGCCGAAGACCTCTTCTCCGCCGAAAACCCAGGTGCAGGTATAGAGCACCGTGCGGCCCAGGCCCTTTTTGAGATACATGGGCTCCTGCTGGTTCAGGCCGTTTTCTACGCTTCCCAGCCGGGCGATCAGCGCATCCGTCCGCTCCCATCCGGCGGCGTAGCCAGCAGTGCTGACGGTGAGATCCCCATAGACCTTCATGCGCTTTTTTGTGGACAGCCCGTAGAAGTCCGTTCCCTGGTTGTAGCCCCGGATGTCATAGGTCATGAGCTCTGCCCCCTGAGGCACCTGCTCCCGCAGTCCGCCCAGGTAGACGATCCCGCGATCCACAATGTCCGTGAGATAAAAGAGGCCGTCCTGCCAATAGCCCGTAAGCTGCACCTGGGCGGAACGGCTGGTGCCCACGCTGAGGCCGGCGCTTCTGAGCACCTCAAAGGCATCGGCGCTGTTCTCCTGCATAAATACCATAGGCACCACCAGGGGCTCTCCCTCCTGGCTGGTCATCCGAGCAATCAGGATATTCCGGGAGCGGCACAGCAGATTCCCCTGATCGTCCCGGAGCACCGTAGCCGTAACGGCGGGATAGTCCAGATACTCCGCGTCCTCCTGGCACTCCATGGCCAGCTGGAAGTCATTGAAGCTGGGGCTTTCCAGCGCCGCAGCCGCCTCTGTCCGCTGGATCGCCGCTTGAGTCCCCGCCGCGGCGTTGTCATAGAGCCGTTCCTGCACCTGACGTGCCTCCCACAGCAGCATGATCCCCAGTGCGCAAAGCCACAGGGCCGCCACCGCTCCCGCCATGATAAGCCGCCCCCGGAGCCCGCGCCCCTTCATGGGTCGTTCTCCGCCAGCCGATAGCCCACCCGGATGATGGTCTCGATGGGCACGCCTCTGGCCCGGAGCTTTTTAATATGGGTATCCACAGTGCGCTCGTCTCCGTCATAGTCATAGCCCCAGACACGGCACAGCAGCTGCTCCCGGGAGAGCACCTGGTTTCGGTTCTCCATGAGGCATCGGAGCAAGGCGAATTCCCGGTTGGGAAGCTCCTGCTCACTGCCGCCGATCAGGGCCCGGTGGGTGTGGAGGTTCAGCCGGACGCCGCCCGCCTCCAGCATGCCGCTGGCACCCACGCAGCCCCGGCAGCGAGCGATCAGCGCCTTGGTTTTCGCATAGAGTACCGCCATGGAGTAGGGCTTGGTCACATAGTCGTCGGCCCCCAGCTCATAGCCCCGGAGCTTATCATCCTCGTCGGACAGGGCCGTCAGAAAGATAATGGGTACACTGTTGTCCCGGCGCACCGCCCGGCAGACGGAGAAGCCGTCCAGCTCCGGCATCATGATGTCCAGGAGCACCGCGTCCACGGCGCTTCCCTCCAGATACCTAAGGGCCTCCTGACCGTCCCGCAGCCCCACGGGCTCGTCGCCCTTGACCCGGAAATAGTCGCAGAGGATCTCCCGCAGGCGTTCCTCGTCCTCTACAATCAGAATTCTGTCACCCATGTGGCATCCCCCCTTTTAGAGACAGTATAATTGTACCATGTGTCCGGTCTGTGACCAAGTAGCAGAATTTGCAGCAGATACAATTTGTCCTATGAACCGAAAAGGCGGCACACTCCGAAAAGTGCGCCGCCATATACAGCTCTTGTCCGCAGAGCCGCATACTATTTACTTCAGATCCTTCCATGCCTTGTAGCCGTAGGCGCTGTCCGCCGCCATGGCCGCCCGGCGAATGGCCTGCTCCATGGCATAGGCCGCCAGAGCGCCCACCGCGTCCATACTGGCCTCCAGCTCTCCGGTGCTGATGGCGTAGATGCTGTCGCCGTCCCCGGAGGTGTGCACTGGACGAATGGCCCGGGCATAGCCGTTGTGGGTCATGCCAGCCACCTTGCAGAGCTTGGCCTTGGTCAGCTTCACATTGGTCACCACCGCGCCAATGGTGGTATTGACGCCGCTCTGGAGCTCCAGGCCCTGGATCATGGCGTCAAAGGAGCTCTCGCAGCAGCTCTTGTCCTGGCTGAGGAGACCGGAGAGCACTGTACCGTCGGCCGCATAGACGTCTCCCGCGGCGTTGACCGCCACCATCGCGCCCACCTTGATATTCCCGGCCTGTACCGCGTAGGTGCCGAAGCCGGTCTTCATAGCCCGATCCGGGCCCATGATCTTGCCCACGGTGCAGCCGGTGCCAGCACCCACGTTGCCCTCCTGGGGTGCGTCATAGGAAGCGCTTTCACAGGCGGCATAGGCCATGGCCGCGTCTGGCCGGATATCATAGCGGCCAACTCCCAGGTCAAATACGCAGCTTTGGCATACCAGGGGCACCCGGATGGGGCCCACAGCGAAGCCCTCGCCCCGCTCTTCCAGGTACTTCTGTACGCCCCCCGCCGCGTCCAGTCCAAAGGCGGAGCCGCCGGACAGAACCACCGCGTTGATGCCCTCGGCAGTCATCAGGGGATTTAGGATTTGAGACTCCCGGGATGCAGGGCCGCCGCCCCGGACGTCCAGCCCCGCAGGGCTCATATGATCCAGGAGGATCACCGTCAGGCCGGTTCCGGCCTCCAGGTTCTGGGCATGGCCTACCTTGAAGCCGCCCACCTCCATAATTCCGATTTCTTTCATGCAGGATCGCTTCCTTTACTTTTTCAGGGCCACCTTCAAAACCTTGCAGATGGAGCCGCTGATGATGCAGCCCACCGCCGCCTCAATGAGGGCCTGTACGCCCACATAGGCCGCGCAGAACAGCACCGCGTTGTGCTGGAGCTTATAGAGCAGATCCGCACCCAGAACCGCCTCAATGGTGGGGGCGTTCAGGAACACGATCACCAGCACCGTCATATAGAAAATCGTATTGAGCACAGGGGCCGCAATACCGCCAACATAGTAGCAAATGGTCTTAGTCTTATCGATCTTCTGTACCGCCTTAAAGATCCACCCGGTGCAGAGGCCCATGAGCAGACGGGGCACGATGGTATTGAGCAGGCACAGGGCCACCATCACTCCGCCGGAGTAGCCAGCCAGGCTCATGGTGGCAAAGCCGGTCTTTACGGCAGTGTAAAAGCTGATTGCTCCCATGGTAGTACCCAGGATCGCGCCAGCCAGAGGGCCCAGCATCATAGCGCCCACGGCCACCGGTACAGTCATGATAGAGGCGTACTGTCCGGGCAGCGGGATCATAGCCAGTCCCGTAATGTTCATCATCAGCAGGATCGCCATTAAAAGCGCCAGCTCGATGAGATAGCGAATGTCTTTTTTCTTCTTGTTTTCCATTATGTAATTCCTCCTGCTGCCGTTCCGCACCGCGGATACAGCGCATTATTCTGGAGAGCCTCCACCGGGCACGAGGGGGCTCCGGCTTTCGCCAAGGGACAGTATACCGGTTTCCCCGGAAAATTGCAACAAAAATATCATCGATGGAAACAAAAAAGAGACGGCCAGAACCCCCAGTCGTCTCTCATGTCTTCTGTTATTCCATCTCATGAACGCCCCGCCAGATCATCACCGTGCAGAAAACAGTGACGAGGCTGAGCATTGCCATGCCCATGGGAAGCGGCTCTCCAGCGCTCCTTGCAGCCGCAAAGGCCATCACCGTGGAGCCAACGGCGATCACCGCGCAGATGCTCACCAGGGCGGCAATCATCAGGCAGACCTGCTTTTTCTTCATGCCTGCTGCTCCCTCTGCTTATCCCGCTGGATCAGCAGCCGCAGTGCGTCCACCGCCGTGGCGATGGCCTCCTCGGTGTCGTAGCACTTGGGATCCTCCAGCCCCAGCTCCCGGCGGGTCTGGTTTGCGAAGACCATCAAAATCGCGCCTACCCGCAGACGGCGCACCGCGCCCACGATGAACAGCGCTGCAGACTCCATCTCGGAGCACTTGGCCCCGGACTTCACCCAGGCGTTCCACTTGTTCTTGAGCTCATAGCCAACGGCCATGGAATCCGGGTCGTGCTGGCCGTAGAAGGCGTCCTTGCACTGGACGACACCCAGATGATAGCGATTGCCCCGGGCCTTGGCCGCATCCCGTAGGGCCTCGGTGATCTCAAAATCCGCCACCGCCGGATACTCCATAGGCGCGTACTCCCGGCTGGTGCCCTCCATGCGGATGGCACCGGTGGCGATGACCACGTCGCCGCCCAGCACCTCTGGATCCATGCCTCCGCTGGAGCCCACACGGATAAAGGTGTCCGCGCCGCAGTGGGCCAGCTCCTCCATGGCGATGGAGGCCGAGGGGCCGCCGATGCCAGTGGAGCAGACGCTGACGGGCACGCCGTCGAGACTGCCGGTGTAGATCTTATACTCTCGATTATACTGAACCAGATGATAATCGTCGAAATGCAGCGCGATCTTCTCGCACCGGCCGGGATCTCCCGGCAGAAGCACATACCGGCCCACATCACCGGGCTTGATCTTCAGGTGAAATTCCTCATCGGGTGAATAGACAAGCGCCATAACTGCCGCCTCCTTGAATTGTTACAGGATTTCCTTCATTATAGCCCAGAATCCATCGGCTTGCAAGCAGAAACTGCCCCGGAAGCCATGCTTCCAGGGCAGTGAATATCAAAACGCAATGGTGCCGCCGTGCTTTTTCGCCGCGCCGATGAACTCCCGGAACAGCGGATGGGCACGGTTGGGCCGGGACTTGAACTCCGGATGGAACTGGACACCCACGAACCACGGCTGATCCTGAAGCTCCACGATCTCCACCAGCTTCTCGCTGGGGCTCAGGCCCGCCAGGGTCAGGCCCTTCTCCTGGAGGAGATCCCGATACTTGTTGTTGAACTCATAGCGGTGGCGGTGGCGCTCATAGATCACAGGCTCGCCGTAGGCCTTGTAGGTGAAGGTATCCTCGCCGGTGATCTTGCAGGGATACGCGCCCAGACGCATGGTGCCGCCCTTATCGGTCACGTCCCGCTGCTCGGGCATCAGGTCAATGACGGGATTCTCCGTCTCGGCCAGCTCGCTGGAATGGGCGTCGGAAATGCCTGCCACATGGCGTGCAAACTCGACCACTGCCATCTGCATTCCCAGGCAAATGCCGAAGAACGGAATGTGGTTCTCCCGGGCGTAGCGAATGGAGGCGATCATGCCCTCAATGCCCCGGTCGCCAAAGCCGCCGGGCACGAGAACGCCGTCTACGCCGCCCAAATGCTCCCCTGCATTTTCGTCGGTCACCTGTTCGGAATCCACCCAGCGGATGTTGACGTTTACATCGTTTTCAATGCCGCCGTGGGTCAG
>CAKTEB010000094.1 GCA_934546685.1 uncultured Oscillospiraceae bacterium | reverse complement strand
CCTCCATAGGCACCACCTGGGCATAGCCGCCGCCAGCCGCGCCGCCCTTGACGCCGAACACCGGGCCCAGGGAGGGCTCCCGGAGGCACAGCATCGCATTCTTGCCCTTCTTCACCAGTGCGTCTGCCAGACCGACGCTGGTGGTGGTCTTGCCCTCGCCCGCGGGGGTGGGGCTGATGGCGGTGACAAGGATCAGCTTGCCCTTCCGGGGGGCATTCTTCAGGCCGGTGATATCCAGCTTGGCCTTGTACTTTCCGTAGTGCTCCAGGAGCTCCTTGTCGATGCCAGCCTTCTCTGCCACCGCATCAATGGGAAGCATTTCGGCAGCCTGTGCGATTTCAATGTCAGTTTTCATATTCAGCACTCCTTTGCATGGTTTCCGGCGTGGGCAGAAAAAAAGCCCACCAATCCGGACATTCAGCCCAGACGGTCGGCATTTCAAAGGCCATACTCCATGTGGTAACTCCACTTCCGTCAGTTGTATGGTCGTATTTAAGATACCATGCTGTCCGAGATTTGTCAAGACGAAAAGTGGAGACGGAACCTCCGCCTCCACTTTTCGCGCCAGATTATCCCGCCGGGAAGTACGTCACACCGCCCATGGTCAGGCTTTCGACCTCTGAAATATCTACCGGAGCGGTCAGCGAGAAGTCCTCGGTATACTCCCCTGTTTCCGCATCGCCCTCCGCGCTGATGATCTGTAGGTCAGACAGGGGGATCCGGCTTCCGTCCCGCAGAGTCAGGCAGCTGTCTGCCGAAAGGAGATCGTCCAGGGCCGCCTCCCAGGAGCGCCCATAGGCCACCTGAGCGTCCAGCTCCGTATATTCCGTCCGACGCTCCTCCCCTGCCGCTTCGTCGTAGCAGCCCCAATAGGCATCGCCCATACGGAACCATGCGTCATCACCATTCCGGCTGCACCAGTCGCCAAAGGGCTCTACCGCCGTCTGGATGGAAAGATAGCCCGCATACACCGTTGCTTTTGCCATGGTTCCCTGGGCATCCACAAATGCATTCTCCAGGGCCGCCTCCGGCTGGAATACCAACTTCTCCGACATGGTAACCGGAACGGTCATGCTTCCATAATTCGTAACGTCCGCTTGTCCGTTCGACTGATAGAAACAGTCAACAGAAACCGTCAGCTCCGCGACCTGCATCAGGAAATCCCCATGAATGGCGCCGCAGATCAGCGCCGTCTTAGTTTCCGGATCATATTCCAGCTGTTTTGCGCCGCATATCATGCCGTCCAGTTCTATTTGGGGCTCAAGCACTGCGGAAATCTCCCACATGGCAAAGGTGTCAAGCCCCTGATTTTCCTCGCCGAGACGCTCCGCCTGCTCCTGGGTCACGGGAGATACCGTCATATAGATATTCAGATCCGAGCCGGAGCCCAGAGTGGACACCAGCCGCAATTCTGCGCCCTCCGCCAGATTCTCCGCCGCTTCCGCCGCAGTGGCCTGGGCCGGATCGTGGTACTCCGTATACTCCGGGATAGACTTTCCATCCTCCAGTCCCGCGTCCTTCCGGGCGGCATCCCACACCGTATATCCCACGGCCCCGGCGGTAATAGACAGCGCCAGGGTCAGCGCCGCGGCGATCAGCGCGCCCTTGGGTACCCGGAAGCGCCTTTTGCGGGCGATCCCCAGCTTCTTCTCCGCCAATTTCAGCACCCGCTGGGCAGAGATCTCGTTTCTGTCGTCGAGCTTTACACTGTTGTCGTAATAATCATCCATTAGATCCGTGATCTTCATTGGATTTCCTCCTTCCAAAGCGTTCGTTTTAGTGTCTCCCGGCCCCGCATCAATCTGGCCCGTACCGCACCGGCGCTCATTCCAAGCGCCTTCCCGATCTGCGCCGAGGTCTGCAAATAGTAGTAGTACTGGAGGATCAGCGCCTCTAACGCCTCCGGATCCTGATTCCTCAGTCCCTCCAGAAGCTTTTCTTCTGTCAACGCTCTCACATCCCTTCATCTTTCTTGGCAGCTGTCACCTTACAAAACGCCAACAGCGCCCCGGCTGTTACATTTCAGGCGCAAAAAAGCTCCCGCCAGCGGCGAGAGCTTTTTTCTTGTGACGATCATTACGATTCTTCTTGGCTGTCATCGGATCCCGTGGTTTCCGAGGCCGTCTGAGGCTCCTGAGACTCTGCCCCAGCGGTTTCCGTATGCTCCGGCTCCTGGGCCTGCGCTTCGGTTTCCAGGGTCTCAGCGGCGTTCTCCGCCTTCTGCGGTGCAAACTCCGCCTTCCGCCAGGCCACCACGTTCACATAGAGATCCTCAGGCTCGTGCTCCCGGAAGATCTTATCATAGACCAAGAAGATCACCACCAGCAGGAAGCATGCCCCCGCCAGCAGCTGACTCACCCGCAGGTTGGTGGAGCCCACATACAGGCTGTCGGTGCGCAGGCCCTCGATGAACATGCGGCCCAGGCCATACCAGCCCAGATACATCAGAAAGATTTGGCCGTCAAACTTTCTCCGCTTGGAGTAAAAGTGCAGCAGCAGAAAGCCCAGGGCGTTCCACAGGGACTCATAGAGGAAGGTGGGGTGTACATAGACGGTGTTCCCCGCCGCGTCGGTGAGACCCATTCTGAGGAAGCTGTTCGTCACGCTGCCGAAGGCTTCCCGGTTCATGAAGTTGCCCCAGCGGCCAATGGACTGGCCGATCAGCAGTCCCAGACCGCCGATATCCAGCATAGCTGAGGTCTTGACCCTCTTCACCTTGGTATACAACAACAGGCCGATCACCGCGCCAATGACGCCGCCGTAGATGGCCAGACCGCCCTCCCATATGTAGAGGACGCGGATGGGATCGTCCTTGTAGAGATCCCAGGAAAACAGGCAGTAGTAGGCACGGGCGCCTATGATCGCCAAGGGCACCGCGCAGATCAGCATGTCGATGATATTGTCCTGAGTGAGGCCAAACTGGTTCGCTCGCTTCATGGCATACCACACCGCCAGCAGGAAGCCCGCCGCGATGATGATGCCATACCAGTAGATGGGCTTACTGCCAATGGAAAACGCGATCCGGGAGGGGTTCATGGTGAGCCCCAGCCCCGGGAAGGAAATTTCGCCGTACATTACATATCCTCCTTATCCTTCGGTGCGATCACAGACAGCACCGCCAGCCCCGGGCGAACCTCCGCAGCGATCAGCGCCCGGACGTCCTCCTCTGTGACGCTCTCATAGAGCGCCGGGAACGTAAAGTAGTCATAGCCGTCAAAGTCAGACAGCGCCAGCCGATAGCACAGGCCCTCAAAGCTGTCCAGGCCCCGGATCCTGCGGCCCACGGCGGAGCATTTCAGCCGCTGGAACAGCGCGGGATCCACGCCCTCCTCAGCAATGCGCGCCGCCTCCTCCAGCACCGCGTCCAATACTGCCTGGGGATCGTCGCTGTCGCCGCCGAAGCTCAAGGTACACAGCTCTCGGATGGTGCTGTAGCTGACTCCAAAGCCGGAGTCGATGAGGCCCTGCTCATAGAGCTTCTGGTAGAGCTGAGAGCTCTCTCCGCAGAGCACCTCCCCTGCCAGGTCGCCCACGATCTCCCGCTTGAGACGTTCCGGCCCCTTGGGGATCTCTGGGCCCTTGAAGCCCACGGTAAACATGGGCATGGAGACCTCCATTTGCTCGGTAATGGTGTGCTGATATGGCTCCTCGGGCTCTTTCTCTCCATAATCCCGCCGGGACGCGCCGCCGGGCTTCTCCGGCAAGATCCGAAGGGCCGTCTCCCGGACGGATTCCGGGCTCACGTCTCCCACCACGCACAGGACCATGTTGGAGGGATCGTAAAAGGCCCGATGGCACTCTGTCAAAATCTCCGCCGTGATGTCCTGGATGCTCTCCACGGTTCCGGCCACGGAGACCCGGATAGGATGGTGCTGATACATGGCCCGGAACAGGTTCTCATCCACCCGGCTCCCCGGGCTGTCCTCGTACATCTTGATCTCCTGGGCAATAATGCCCCGTTCCTTCTCCACACTCTCCTGGGTGAAGCAGCCCGTGGAGACGAACCGCAGCAGCAGCTCCAGATTTTCCTGGAACCGATCCGTGCAGGAGAAATGGTAGGCCGTCAGATTGTAGGTGGTAAAGGCATTGGGGCTTGCCCCGGTAGCAGAGAACATCTGCAGGGCGTTGCCCTCCGGCAGGTCGAACATTTTATGCTCCAGATAGTGGGCCACGCCGTCCGGGGACACATAGCTTTTTCCGTCCATCTGGAATCGGGTATCCACGGAGCCGTAGTCTGTGGCAAAGAAGGCGTACTTCCGGGCGAAGCCCTTTTTCGGCACCACCTTGATGCGGAGGCCGTTGGGCAGAGTGTCCTCATAGACGCACTCCCCCAGTTTCTCAAAGGTCCGCTTGTTCAATTCACCGCCTCCCCTCTGAGGAAATAGACCGTATCCAGCTTCAGCTTGTTGGCCGCCGCCTGGATATCGGAAATGGTTACCGCCTTCAGCTGCTCCGCCAGCTGGTCAGTGGTATAGTCGTAGCCGCCGATGAGCTGCCCCAGCTGGAAATCATCCATGCTGTAGGGAGAATCCTCCCCGGTGTGAAGGCTGGATATCAGGAAGCTCCGGGTATACTCCAGCTCCTCCGTGGTAATGTCGCCCTGTCGGCAGGCCTCCAACTGGCTCAGGATCTCCTTTCGGGCAGTTTCGTAGTTCTCGGTATCCACCCCGGAGGACACCACCATAATGCCCTTGAATCGCTCCACCCCCGAGGAGGCATAGTAGCACAGGCTCATCTTCTCCCGGACATTCATAAACAGCTTGGAGGTCATGCTGCCGCCGAACACGCCGTTCAGCAGCACCAGGGCCGGATAATCCGTGTCCCCAGCAGTGATGCCGGTGCGCAGGCCCATGACCAGCTTGCCCTGGGTCACATCCATGGTCTCGGTGATATCCCGCACCACCTCCGGCATGGGTCCTGGAGCCGTCCCAGCCTCCGCCAGCGCTCCCCGGGGCAGATTCTTCAGTGCCTCCCGCAGCGCCGTCTCCAGCCGCTCCGGGGCCTCTGAGCCAGCGAAGATCAGTTCTATCCGGGAGGTCTCCAGCACCTTCTGGTAGTGGGCATAGAGGCTTTCCGGCGTGATGGCCGCCACCTGCTCCCGGGTGCCGTATTTACTGACGCCATAGGCTTCATTCCGGAACATTTCCTGGCGGAGCCGAATGGCCGCATAGCTGCGCTTATCGTTGATTTGGGACTCGATGGCGTTGATGAGGTTCAGCTTCTCCCCCTCCACATAGTCCCGCCGGAATACGCCATGTTCCAGCACCGGATCCAGCAGGAAGCTCCCCAGCAGCCGGCAGATATCCCCGGTGAGATCCTCGTCCTCCAGGGTGTATTTCTCATTGATGTAGTCCAAGAAAAACCCGATGGCCTGAACCTCGCCCTTTTTCCGGTCTGTGGACTGAATTCCCGCGCCGTAGCGCTGATCCAGCCAGGCGGAGATCTCGCCCATATCCGGGCACATACCGCAGCCCCGGAGCAGTACATCCGGCAGCAGAGCGTTCAGCGCCGTCTCCTGCTCGCATAGTGGCCGCAGGAGGCTTAGGGACAGGCAGTTCGTCTTGAATTTATCGGTAGGAAGCACCGTCAGGAATACCCCTGACAGGAGCTCGGTCCGTTTCTTTTCCATATTCGCATCCTTTCCGGCGAAAGGCCGCCGTTCGCTCACGCTTATACGCCTGATAAGCAAAGAAGATTCCTACGATCATCTTAAGCAATATTATACATCTCTTTGCCAAAAAGTAAACGAAAAATATCTTTAGGGTTGTATCATTACCGGAAATCCTGTAAAATAGCAGGCAGATCAAAGAAAGGAGCATTTCAATATGGAATGGCTGGAAGTTACCATCAAAACCGTCTCCCCCGCCATTGACCTGCTGGGCGCGCGGCTCACGGCCATCGGCTACGACAGTTTTATCATAGACGACAGCGAAGATTTCAGCGAATTTTTGGCGGACAACACGCAGTACTGGGACTATGTGGACGAGGAGCTGGCCCAGCGGATGCAGAACGTATCCCAGATCCGGCTCTACATCGAGCACGACGCCCAGGCCCCGGAGAAGATCGCCCAGCTGAAAAATGAGCTGGAAATCTTCCGGGCCCAGATGCCGGATACCGACCTGGGATCTCTGGAGGTGAGCCTTCAGAATCTCCAGGAGGAGGACTGGGAGGAGAGCTGGAAGCAGTATTATCAGCCCATCCCCATCGGAAAGAAGCTGCTGATCGTGCCGGAATGGCTGACCCCGGAAAATGAGGAGCAGCGGATCCCGGTGCTCCTGGATCCCGGCATGATCTTCGGCACCGGCGCTCACGCCTCCACCCAGATGTGTCTCCGTGCCCTGGAGGACGCCATCCACGGCGGGGAGCGGGTCATCGACCTGGGCAGCGGCAGCGGCATTCTCTCCATTGCGGCTCTGCTGCTGGGAGCGAACACCGCCACCGGCGTAGACATTGACCCCAAGGCCGAGGACATCGCCCGGGAAAACGCCGCCCTCAACGGACTGACGGCCCCTAGATTCAACGCCGTCACAGGCAATGTCATCGGCGACAGAGCCATGATGGAATCTCTGAGCCAGGGCGGCTATGACATCGTACTGGCCAACATCGTGGCGGACGTCATCATCCCCCTGTCCGCCGTAGTGCCCCACTTTCTGCGGCCTCAAGGCCTGTTCATCTGCTCCGGCATCCTAAATACCCGGCTGGAGGAGGTCAAGGCCGCCCTCAGCGCCGCCGGACTCACCGTCACCCATCAGGAGATGCAGGACGACTGGTGCTGTCTCTCCGCCAGAAGGAGTGACAGTATCCTATGACCTACCGGAACAAGCTGCTGCTGAAGCGGGCGCTGATGATTCTGGGAATCGTGCTGCTGGTGCTGCTGATCGCGGGCCTCATCGGCTACTCCTATCTGGGCCGCTATGTGGTCTATACCGAGGACGGCGCGTACTTCTCCTTCCACTCCCAGGCCCCGGCCGCCTCCGCGGATATCCAGGCCGCCGCGCCCATCGAATCTCCGGTGCTGGTGACCGGAGCCTCCATCCAAGAGGAATCCGTACTGGATGAGTCCGGCAGCAATACTATTGCCGCCAACGAGGTCCGAGGTCTGCTGGTGGACTATGCCACCCTGGCCGATGAGAATTCCATCAGCACCGTGGATCTCAGCAGCGGCAGCTACAACACCCTGGTGCTGGAAATGCGGGTGGGCGGCAGCGCCATTCTTGACACCCCCTCGGTGCGTGCCCTGATGGCACAGGCCCAGAACCAGGACATCCGCCTGGTGGCCATGATGTCCTGCCTGGACGACAGCACCTACGCCCTGGCCCACACTGACGAGGCTCTGCAGATCTCCGGCGCCCTGTGGATGAGCGAATCCGGCTCCTACTGGCTGGATCCCACCAACGCGGACATCCAGCACTATATGGCGACCATGATCGATCAGCTGTCCTCCATGGGCTTCCAGGAGGTCATCCTCAACAACTTCACATTCCCGGAGTCCAGCGCTATCGTATACTCCAGCGACAAGTCCCGTGAGGAGCTGCTCCAGGACGCCTACAAGGCCATTGAGAGCTCCGTGAGCATGGACTGCACCCTGGGCATTTTGGTAAAGGATACGGAGATCGGGCACCAGGCCTTTGACCTAGCGGAGCATCTCTACATCTACTTCACCGACGGCAGCGGTCTCAAGAGCTATGTGGAGAATCACCCGGACCACTACATGGTCTTCCTGACCTCCTCCCATGACACCCGCTTTGACAGCTATGGAAAGATCTATACGGACAAATCCCTGTCCTACTTCTCCTCCCTGCCCAGCTCCACCGCGGAGCCCAGCGGCGACGGCGGAAACGGCGAATAACACGCATACGAAAACAGCCCCGGGGCACTTCCTTTTGAAAGTGCCCCGGGGCGATTTTTATGTATTGTCGTTCATCCAGAAAAATCGGTGAAGGCCAATGGTGATGACATAATGCTGCTGCTCATGCCAGGCGGACTGCACCAGCGCGGGATTGTACCAGAGATCCGCCTTTTCCTCGGTAACGCGCTCGCCCTTGTCAAAGACCTTGGACACGGACTC
>CAKTEB010000093.1 GCA_934546685.1 uncultured Oscillospiraceae bacterium | reverse complement strand
ATCCCAAGGGCGGCAAGATCGGCCTGTTCGGCGGCGCCGGTGTCGGCAAGACTGTCCTGATCCAGGAGCTGATCCACAACGTGGCCATGGAGCACGGCGGCTATTCCATCTTCACCGGCGTCGGTGAGAGAAGCCGTGAGGGCAATGACCTGTGGAAGGAAATGCGGGAAAGCGGCGTCTCCGACAAGACCGCCCTGGTCTTCGGCCAGATGAACGAATCTCCCGGCGTCCGTATGCGCGTGGCCCTGTCCGGCCTGACCATGGCCGAGCATTTCCGGGACCAGGAGCATAAAGATGTGCTGCTGTTTATCGACAACATCTTCCGTTTCGTGCAGGCAGGCAGCGAGGTTTCCACCCTGCTGGGCCGTATGCCCTCCGCCGTGGGCTACCAGCCCACCCTGGCCACCGAGATGGGCGCGCTGCAGGAGCGTATCACCTCCACCAAGGACGGCTCCGTTACCTCCGTCCAGGCTGTCTACGTCCCCGCCGATGACCTGACTGACCCCGCCACCTCCACCACCTTCGCCCATCTGGACGCCACCACGGTTCTGAGCCGTAAGATCGCCGAGCAGGGCATCTATCCGGCTGTGGATCCTCTGGAATCCACCTCCAGGATCCTGGAGGCTGACATTGTGGGTCAGGAGCACTACCGCATCGCCCGTCAGGTTCAGGAGACCCTGCAGAAGTACAGCGAGCTCCAGGATATCATCGCCATTCTGGGTATGGATGAGCTCAGCGACGAGGATCGGGTGGTGGTCACCCGGGCCCGCAAGCTCCAACGCTTCCTGGCCCAGCCCACCCATGTGGCAGAGAAGTTCACCGGCATCCCCGGCATCTATGTGCCCCTCAGCGAGACCCTCCGGGGCTTCAAGGCCATCGTGGACGGCGAGATGGATCAGTATCCCGAGGCCGCCTTCTACAATGTTGGCACCATCGACGATGTGGTAGAGAAGGCCAAGAAGCTCGAAGCAGGTGAGCTGTAATGGATACGTTCACCGCTTACATCCTGGCCGCAGACGAGCCCTTCTACGAGGGCCCCTGCGAGTCCCTGTCCGTCCCCACCACTACGGGTATGTACGGCGTTCTGGCCCATCATGCCAACGTGATCCTGGCCATCGTCCCCGGAGAGCTGATCTACCAGATCCCCGGCCAGGAGGATCAGATCGCCGCCGTTTCCGCCGGTCTTATGAAGGTGGAAAACGGCGAGGTGCTGGTGCTGGTGGATTCCGCGGAGCGCCCGGAGGAGATCGACGCCAACCGGGCTAAGCGGGCTGCCGATGAAGCCCATGAGGCTCTGCTCCAGAAGAAGAGCATTCAGGAGTATCACATGGCCCAGTCCAATCTGGCCCGTGCCCTGAGCCGTCTTCAGGTCAAGAGCGCAGCCAACAAGCACTAACAAGGAAAGGAGAGACCGCATATGAAGCACAGACATGGGCAGATGTCCGAGGCCTTCCTCACCGCCGCCCTGCTGTCAGCCTCCGGCGGTCTCCAGGACGCCTATACCTATATCGCCCGGGGCCAGGTATTCGCCAACGCCCAGACCGGCAACATCGTGCTGCTGAGCCAGAACCTGTTCTCCGGCGACTGGGAACGGGTGATCCACTACCTGATTCCCCTGCTGTTCTTCGGCTTCGGCGTAGCTGCGGCCGAGGCCATCCGCTGGCGATTCCAAAAGGTCCGCACGGTGCACTGGCGTCAGCTAGTGCTGCTGGTGGAGATCCTTCTGCTGCTGACCGTGGGGGTGCTTCCCCAGCGGCTGAACCTTTTGGCCAATGCCATGGTATCCTTTGCCTGCGCCATGCAGGTCCAGGCCTTCCGAAAGGTAGACGGCTATGCCTTTGCCAGCACCATGTGCATCGGCAACCTCCGCAGCGGCGTGGAATCCCTGATGGCGGGAGGCAGCACCGGTAATAAAAAGCTCCTTTTGAAGGCCGGAGATTACTTTGCTGTGATCCTGCTCTTTGCCCTGGGGGCCGGAGTCGGCGGACTGCTGATCCCGAAATTCGGCTCCTACGCCATTTGGTTCTCCTGCATTCTTCTGTTTCTGGGCTTCCTGGTGATGTTCATTCGGGAGGATCTGGAGGAGAATCCCGAGATTCGGGCCGCCGAGGCCGCCATCCATCAGGAGCTCCGGGATATCGGCCATGAGCTCCACTCCGAGCTGGAGCAGGAGCAGCAGGATATCCGCAGGAACGCTCAGAAATAACAAAAAACACCCGATCCCTTTCCATTTGCGAAAGAGATCGGGTGTTTTGCGTGCTATAGAAGGATCTGGATCCGATCCTGTCCCCGATAGGCCTCCCGGATGCAGTCAAAGAGCAGATCGTCCATGGGCTGGCGCCGGGGCTTCATAAGGCAACAGCAGATCCGATCCGGCGGCGGCTGGATCAGCCTGGAGCAGCTCAGCGTCACCTGCCGTCCAATATGATCCGCCACGGACTGAGGCACCACCGCCCAGGTCATGCCTCTGGAAAGCAGATAGCACAGCAGCGAGGTGGAGTCCACCTGGAGATGGGGCCGGGGCAGCCGGAACCAATACCTGTGCCAGCGGTCAAAGCCCGGGGTCCAGTTCATATAGATTTCCCTGGTGCCGTCCAGCTCCGCAGGCGCCACACTCTCCGGGAGATTCATGGCTGGATCCGACACCACCACAAATTTTTCCCCGGTAAGATTCACCGTGTCGATGTCCTTGGAATATCGGGCGTCGGAAATAAACGCGATGTCCGCCTGGCCCCGCTCCATATAGAGGTAGGCCTCCGCCGAATGGAGGCTCAGGAGCCGGATATCCACGTCCGGGCTCTTCTGGGCCAGCAGGCTGATGGCCGGAGGCAGGAAGCAGACCTCGATGCTGTCATTGGTGGCGATGGTATAGCTTTTCCGGCTGAGCCTGGCAGGGATCTCCTGGGCCTCGTTCCATATCCCCATCCATTTGGTGGCCAGGGACACGAACTGCTCCCCCTGAGGCGTCAGGGTGGCCTTCCGGACCCCAGGGCTCCGCTGCAAAAGCGGGTAGCCCAGCTCCTGCTCCAGGGATTGGATCCTGCGGCTCAGGGCAGGCTGGGTGATGTACAGGTTCTTCGCCGCCGCGCTGAGGCTCCCGGCCTGGACCACCGCGAGAAAGGATTCCAGTTCTGTTCTGGTCATATGATCCCCCCTATAATATAATCATCTTGTATATTATACATGGAGATCTTGCATTTTACAATCGTTTTCCCCGTGGATTTTGCTGATGCTATTCTTTGTTGAGACGGACTCAACGAACCGGTCATTGTCTTTTCCCGAAAAGCCGGTATAATAACATCAAAAAGGAGGGGGAATTCTATGGAGATGCGATACCTGGCAGAGAATTTGAGAAAATACCGGATCCAGAAAAATTACACCCAGGAGAATATTGCGAACTTTTTACACATCTCCCCGCAGAGCGTTTCTAAATGGGAGCGCGGAGAGGCCTATCCGGATATCACATTTCTTCCGGCGCTGGCCAACATCTTTGAGACCAGCATCGATCTTTTAATAGGAATGGATGCGATCCGTGCCGCAGAAACCCGTTACAGCATCCACAAACAAGCCAACGCCTTGCAGCTTGCCGGCGAGTACGCCGCCGCAGAGCGGCTCTATCGGGACTCACTTCTCATCTACCCCAATAAACCGGGCATGATGCTGGGGCTTGCCGGAGTCCTTGCGCTGCAAGGGAAGTCCGAGGAAGCCATTGATCTGATGGAGCAGGCCCTGCCCATTTCCATCAATGAGCCTCAAAAATCGTCGGTTCGTGCCGCCCTATGCTTTCTCTATTTCAAATGCGGAAGAACCGCCAAGGCCAAAGCCCTCGCCGCCAAGCTGCCGCACATCCGTGAGTGCCGGGAATCGGTCCTGCCAATTCTTGAAGCTGACCCGGCTGCGGAAGAAATTGACCAAAACATTCGGCTGATCCTGCTGGGCGACGGCAAGGCACTCTGGTAACACTCTCTATAACGCACAATCCCCCGGCAATTTCTAAACGAAATTGCCGGGGCTATTTTTATGCCGTATTTACTCCCCCAGCAGAGTCTTCAGATCCTCCTCCGGAGTGGTAATGGGTGCGATCCCGAAATTCTGGACAAGATACTGGAGCACCCCGGGAGACAGGAATGCCGGAAGCGTGGGGCCCAGGCGGATGTTCTTGATCCCCAGGTGCAGCAGGGTCAGCAGGATGCACACAGCCTTCTGCTCATACCAAGACAGCACCATGGACAGAGGCAGCTGGTTGACGCCGCAGCCAAAGGCATTCGCCAGGGCCAGAGCGATCTGGATGGCGCTGTAGGCGTCGTTGCACTGGCCAATATCCATGAGACGGGGCAGGCCGCCGATGTAGCCCAGCTCCAGGTCGTTGAAGCGGTACTTGCCGCAGGCCAGGGTCAGCACCACCGTATCCTTGGGCGTCTGCTTCACAAACTCGGTGTAGTAGCTGCGCCCGGGCCGTGCGCCGTCGCATCCGCCCACCAGGAAAAAGTGCCGGATGGCCCCGGACTTCACCGCCTCTACCACCTGATCCGCCGCGCTCAGCACCGCATTCCGTGCAAAGCCGGTCATAACGCTGCTGCCGCCGTTGATGCCGGTAAAGGCCTTATTCTCCGGGTAGCCGCCCAGCTCCAGTGCCTTTTCGATCACTGGCGTGAAGTCCTTGTCCTCCCCGATGTGCACCATCTCCGGGTAGGACACCAGAGCGGTGGTAAAGACCCGATCCCGATAGCTGGCCTTGGGCGGCATGAGACAGTTGGTGGTAAAGAGGATCGGCGCGGGCAGATTCTCGAACTCCTTCTGCTGGTTCTGCCATGCAGTACCGAAGTTGCCCTTGAGATGGGGATACTTCTTGAGCTCCGGGTAGCCGTGGGCGGGCAGCATCTCCCCATGGGTGTAGATGTTGATGCCCTTCCCCTGGGTCTGCTCCAGCAGCAGCTTCAAATCGTGGAGATCGTGGCCGGTGATGACGATAAAGGGACCCTGCTCCACAGTCAGGGGCACCGTCACCGGCACGGGATCCCCATAGGTCTCGGTGTTGGCCCGATCCAGGAGCTCCATGCACCGGAGATTCTGCTCGCCCACCTCCATGACGACGGGCAGCAGATCCTCCATCTCCCAGTCCTCGCCCACCGCAAACAGGGCCTTGGCCAGGAACCAATTCACGTCCTCATCGGTATAGCCCAGCACCATGGCGTGGTGGGCATAGGCCGCCATCCCCCGGACGCCGAACAGGATCAGGGATTTCAGGCTGCGGATATCCTCTTGGGCATTCCACAGCTCTGCCATATCATAGTCGTTGCTGCGGCCGCAGGGATCGGCACAGGAAGCGCAGCCAGGGGCCAGCCGCTCCTTCTCCCCGTGCACCCGCCGGAGCTGCTCCCAGATGGTCTCCTCATTAAAATTCACGTTGGTGACCGTGGTGAACAGCCCCTCGATGAGCACCCTCCAGGTGGCATGATCCGGCTGACGGCCATCGATAGTTCGGGCCAGACCGATCAGCGCCCCAGTGAGCTGATCCTGAAGCGCAGCCACCTGGGCGGTCTTGCCGCACACGCCCCGTCCCCCGGTGCAGCCGGTGCAGCCGGCGGTCTGCTCACACTGAAAGCAAAACATCTGTGAATCCATAAAAACGTCCTCCATTTGGGCCGGGGCTTGTTCCATGCCGCCGTGCCCTTGTGTTTGTGTCTGCATTATAGTACAATGGGCCATGGATGTCGGTTGAAATTTCAACGAAAGAGGCAAAACATGCAAGAATTTTTACCCATTTTACAGACCTCCCGGCTGTTTTCCGGGGTGACGGAGCAGGAGCTCCAGTCCATGCTCACCTGTCTGTCCGCCCGGACGGAGCGGTTCCCCAAGGACTGCTTTCTGCTCCACGCCGGGGACAGGATCGACTCCATCGGTCTGGTACTCTCCGGCAGCGTGCTGGTGGTTCAGGAGGACGTCTGGGGCAACCGGAACATTCTCTCCAAGGCAGGGCCGGGACAGAGCTTTGCCCTGGCCTTTGCCTGCGCCCCAGGGGCGGTTTTGAGCGTCAGCGTCATGGCGGCGTCGCCGGTGACCGTCCTGTTTCTGAATGTCCGGCGGATCCTAACGCTGTGTCCCTCCGCCTGCGCCCACCACAGCCGCATCCTCCGGAATCTTCTGGGGGAGCTGGCCGAGAAAAATCTGGCCCTGGGTGGGAAGCTCTCCCACATGGGCCAGCGTTCCACCCGGGCAAAGCTCCTGTCCTACCTGTCCGCCGAGGCTCAGCGCCAGGGGGCCTATGAATTCGAGATTCCCTTTTCCCGGCAGCAGCTAGCGGATTATCTGGGCGTAGAGCGCAGCGGCCTGTCCGCGGAGCTGGGAAAAATGCAGAAGGAGGGGCTGCTGGCGTTCCGCAAGAGCCGATTTATCTTAAATATTGACGGGCAGCCATCCTGATCCGGGACGTTTTATCGCGCGTCAGGCTTTTTCGCCTTTACCAGCAGCATCATGGGGCGGCGGAGCTCGTCCTTCATGCCGGGGAGCTCCATCATATGCTCCGGCGGGCCCGCCTCCTCTACGGCTTGGAGTACGAAGCCCTGGTTCAGAAGCCCCATCAGGATCTGGGTCAGGGTATGGTGCTGCTTACGCACTTCACAGCCCAGGAAATTGGTGACCCGCTCCCCTGGCAGATAATAGTCGTCGATGGGCCAGTACAGGGGCTTCCCGTCCTGGTCATACACCCAATCCTGATGGACTCCGGCAGTAAAGCTGGGATGCTCGATATTAAACAAGAATGTCCCCCCTGGAGTCAGGGTCTCATAGACCCGCGCATACACCCAGTCCAGATCCTCTAGATAGTGGAGGGCCAGGTTGGAGATCACGCAGTCCCAGCGCTCCCTTGGATATTCATAGCTCTGGATGCCGCAGAGCCGATACTGGATCCTTGGATCCGGATTTCGCCGGTTCGCCTCCTCCAGCATTTTTCCGCTGAGGTCAATACCCAGCACCTCCCGGGCCCCCTGCTCCGCTGCGAATTTGCAGTGCCAGCCGTAACCGCAGCCCAGATCCAATACCCGCTTACCCGTCAGATCTGGAAACAGAGGCTTTATCTGGCTCCACTCCCCCGCTCCCTCCAGGCCATGCTGGCTCCGGTACATCTTTGCGTATTCCTGAAAAAACGTCTCGTTGTCGTACTCATTATGCCACATTTGCAGGGCTCCTTTGCGGTGATTTCGAGATTTTGTATCCATCCTAGCATTCTGGACATACCTTGTCAATCGGATCCATTGCCCAAAAGGGGCCGCCTCAAATCCTCGAGGCGGCCCCTTGCGCGTTATTCTTTCTTCTATCACTTACTCCAGCTCAAACGCACCGGTGTACAGCTGATAATAGGTGCCCTTTTCCGCGATCAGATCCTCATGGCTTCCGCGCTCGATGATCCGTCCGTGATCCAGCACCATGATAACGTCAGAGTTCTGCACGGTGGAAAGCCGATGGGCGATGACAAATACCGTGCGGCCCTCCATGAGCTTATCCATGCCGTTCTGCACCAGCGCCTCGGTACGGGTGTCGATGGAGGAGGTGGCCTCGTCCAGGATCATCACCGGCGGATCCGCCACGGCGGCCCGCGCAATAGAGATGAGCTGCCGCTGGCCCTGGGACAGGCCGCTGCCGTCGCCCTTGAGCACGGTGTCGTAGCCCTGGGGCAGCATCCGAATAAAGCCGTCGGCGTTGGCCAGCTTGGCGGCGGCAATGCACTCCTCGTCGGTGGCGTTGCGGTTTCCGTACCGGAGATTCTCCATGACGGTGCCGGTAAAGAGGTTCACGTCCTGAAGCACGATGCCCAGGGACCGGCGGAGATCGTCCTTGCGGATCTTGTTGATATTGATGCCGTCATAGCGGATCTTGCCGTCCGCAATATCGTAAAAGCGGTTGATCAGATTGGTGATGGTAGTCTTGCCCGCGCCGGTGGCGCCCACAAAGGCCACCTTCTGTCCCGGCTCGGCATAGAGGGTGATATCGTGGAGGATCTCCTTATCCGGGGTATAGGAGAAGTCCACATGATCGAATACGATGCGGCCCTCCAGCCTGGTATAGGTAACGGTGCCGTCGGAAT
>CAKTEB010000092.1 GCA_934546685.1 uncultured Oscillospiraceae bacterium | reverse complement strand
ACTCCAGCACCTGCAGGGTGATACCATCCTGAAAAATAAAGGAGTCGCCCACCCGGTTTTCCACGATTTCCACACTACTACTACTGTTACTAAAAATAAATAGATATTTATATAACAAAAAAGCGTAAATTCACCTTCTGGGCCGCCTCCTTGGGTGCCTGCCTGTGGAAAACCCGGAGGGAAAGAGAGGGGCGTCATTTATGATCCATTTTACCTGTGATAAAGATAAGCTGATTTCTACGATCTCCGTAGCCTCCCGTACTGTTTCGCAGAAGAGCACCATCCCCGCGCTGGAGGGCATCTATGTGACCGCGGGCAATCTGCTGACCCTCACCGGCTATAACCTGGAGACCGGTATCTCTGTTTCCATGGAAGCGGACGTGAAGGAGATGGGCAGTGCCATTTTCCCCGCAAAGCTCCTGGGCGATATCGTAAGAAAGTTGCCGGATGAGAAGGTCACCATCCAGGTAGACGACAAGTATCGGGTGAAGATTCTCAGCGGCATCAGCTCTTTCTCTATTATGGCTTCCTCTGCCGACGATTATCCCAATCTGCCGGACGTGGAATATGACAAGGCCATCTATGTGCCGCAGAACGTCCTGAAGGATATGATCTCCGGCACCATCTTCTCTGTCAGCGAGAACCAGGCCCGGCCCATTCAGACCGGCTGTAAATTTGAGATTACCCCGGATGACATCACCGTGGTGGCCGTAGACGGCTATCGTCTGGCCCTGCGCCGGGAGAAGATCGACAATCCCGAGGGCAGAAGCCTCAGCTTTGTCTGCCCGGCCCCGGCCCTCCGGGAGCTGGAGAAGATTTTGGAGGACACCGACGAGAACGCATCCTTTACCCTGGGCACCCGGCACATTATGTTCCAGGTGGGCAACGCCACTCTGGTCTGCCGTCTGCTGGAGGGTGAGTTCCTGGATTGGAAGCGGGTCGTCCCCAATGACAACCCCATCAAGCTGGGGCTCAACGTGAAGAACCTTACCTCCTCTCTGGAGCGTGTGAGCCTGATCGTCTCGGAGAAGATCAAGAGCCCTGTGCGGCTGACCATCGGCGAAAACGTTATGGCACTTAGAACCTCAAACTCCATCGGCGACGCCTACGACGAGTGCGCCATGGCAGGAAACGGCGACGATATGGAGATCGGCTTCAACTGCAAATATCTCCTGGAGGCCCTGAAAGCCATCCCCGCCGAGGACATAATCTTTGAGCTGAAAACCAACCTGAGCCCTGCGGTCATGAATCCCACTGAGGGCAACAAGTTCACTTATATGGTACTGCCGGTCCGTTTGAAGGCAGAATAAGGAGCGAGTATGAAGATCAAAAAGACGTCCCAGCCGGTGGAGGTGGAGATCCCTATCTCCACGGAGTTCATTAAGCTGGAGGCATTTCTGAAATTTGCCGGCGCTGCGGAAACCGGCGGCGAGGCTAAAAACCGGATCCAGAATGGCGAGGTGACAGTGGACGGAGAGGTCTGCACCATGCGGGGCAAAAAGTTGGTTCCCGGCATGGCGGTGGCGCTGGACGGCAGCGTCTACCGGGTCACCCAATGAGAATCTCCAGCCTCCAGCTGAAAAATTTCCGCAACTATGACGAGCTGAGGCTTTCTCTGGATCCCGGCGTGAATCTAATCGTCGGGGACAATGCCCAGGGCAAGACCAATCTATTGGAAGCAGTGGTCTATCTCTCCCAGGGCAGCTCCTACCGCACCAGAAAGGAAGAAGAGCTGATCCACTGGGATCAGGACTTTGCCCGGCTGGAGGCGGAGATCCAGGGGGAGGATCGGGAGACCAATCTGGTCTACGCCATGTTCCGAGGCAACCGCCGACGGCAGATCATGAAAAACGGCGTGAAGCTGAAATCCGCCGCAGGTACTGAGGGACTGCTGACCACCGTGCTGTTTTGCCCGGAGGACTTACAGCTGCTGCGGGCTGGAGCCTCCACCAGAAGAAGGTTCCTGGACGCGGCTATTTCCCAGCTGCGGCCTCAGTATAAAAAAGCGGTCTCTGACTACCAAAAGCTCTATGAAAGCAAGAGCCGGATCCTGCGGGATCGGTTCCAGAAGCCCAGCCTATTAGAGGCTCTGCCAGACTTCAACCGGCAGATGGCCATGATCGGCGCCTCCATCATCGGCTACCGGGCCAGATACTGTCAGAAGCTCGGAGAGCTGGCGGAGAAATACCATGGGGTGTGCTCCGGCGGAAACGAGGCATTGGAGCTCCGATACCAGACGGTATCTGGGGTCACAGATCCCTTTGCGCCGAAAACCGTGCTGTTTCAGCAGCTGTTAGAGCATCAGCAGTCCCACGCCCGGGCGGAGCTGGAGAGCTGCCGCTGTCTCAGCGGCCCTCACAAGGATGATTTTGAAATGCTGCTGGATGGACGGAGTCTCAAGAGCTTCGGCTCCCAGGGGCAGACCCGCACTGCGGCCATTGCCCTGAAGCTAAGCGAGCGGGAGATCTCCCGGAACGATACCGGGGAGGAGCCGGTTCTGCTGCTGGATGACGTGCTTTCGGAGCTGGATCCCGGCAGGCAGGACTTTATTCTCAATGAGATCCGCTCCGGCCAGGTGTTCATCACCTGCTGCGAGACAGAAAAGGTTACCACCGCCGGTCAGATCTTTGAGATCGCTCATGGAACGCTCCAGGGTGTTTCCAAGCCAAAGCAAACGGAGGCGTAAGCAATGTATGTATCCATTGGCGGCGATATGGCGGTGAGAGACCGCTCTATCATCGGGATCTTTGACCTGGACGGCTGCTCTATGTCCCATAAGACCATGGAGTATCTGCAAAATGCCGAGAAAAACGGCGTGCTGCTGAACGTCACCGAGGATATCCCGAAGACCTTTCTGGTCACTGAGGAATACGGCATGGAAAAGGTCTATTTTACCCAGCTGTCCGCGGCTACGCTGGAGAAGCGCACAGAAAATGATAAACAACAAGAATGATTGTTTTTAGATATCGATATCGATTTATCGCGTCTGAAAGGGGCCGGAGGCCCAAAGCTGAAAAGGAGGTCAATGTATGTCAGAAGAAGTAAAGCAGACATACGGCGCCGATCAAATTCAGGTGTTGGAGGGACTGGAAGCAGTCCGAAAACGCCCTGGCATGTATATTGGTTCGCAGTCCGCGGCGGGTCTGCATCACCTGGTCTATGAGATCGTGGACAACGCCATCGACGAGGCTCTGGCGGGCTACTGCAATCACATTCAGGTAGAGATCCGTGAGGGAGATATCATTGCGGTCAAGGATAACGGCCGCGGTATCCCCACGGGCATTCAGCCCCAGACCGGCAAGCCGGCTCTGGAGGTAGTATTCACCGTGCTTCATGCGGGCGGCAAATTCGGCGGCGGCGGCTATAAGGTCTCCGGCGGTCTTCACGGCGTGGGCGCGTCTGTAGTAAACGCTCTGTCCGAGTGGCTGGAGGTACGGGTCTGCCGGGACGGCAACATCTATGAGATGAAGTTCTCCCGGGGCCATGTGACCCAGCCCATGACCATTGTCGGCCATACCGAGGAGCACGGTTCCGAGATCGTCTTCAAGCCTGACGGCCAGATCTTCGAGACCCTGATCTATGACTACGACACCCTGGAAAAGCGGCTCCGGGAGCAGGCCTTCCTGAACGCGGGCGTTCGCATCGAGCTCCGGGATGCCAGAGTTCAGCCCGACGGCCAGGAGGGCCGGGTGGAGGATATGTGCTACGAGGGCGGTATCCGTTCTTTTGTAGAGCATATCAACCAGAACAAGACCCCGGTCCATGAGGAAGTCATCTATTTCTCCGGCAAGCGGGAGAATTCCCAGGCGGAAATCGCCCTCCAGTATAACGACAGCTATTCGGAGATTCTTCTGTCCTTTGCCAACGACATTCATACCACCGAAGGCGGAACCCATGAGACGGGCTTCAAGACCGCGCTGACTTGGGCACTGAACACCTACGGCAAGGCCAAAAAGCTCCTAAAGGACGACGAGACCATCTCCGGCGAGGACAGCCGGGAGGGCATTACCGCGGTCATCTCCGTGAAGCTCTCCGATGCCCAGTTCGAGGGGCAGACCAAGACAAAGCTGGGCAACTCCGACATCCGCTCCCTGGTGGACAGCGTGGTGCGGGAGGGGATGATGACCTATCTGGAGGAGCATCCCGCCGCCGGTAAGGCCATCATCGATAAATCGCTTATGGCTTCCAGGGCCCGGGAGGCTGCCAGAAAAGCAAGAGAGGCTACCCGGAGAAAGAGCGTATTGGAGTCCGGTTCTCTGCCGGACAAGCTACAGGACTGCAACGAGCGGGACCCATCTCTCTGCGAAATCTACATCGTCGAGGGTGACTCCGCTGCGGGCTCTGCCATCCAGGGCAGAGACTCCCGGTTCCAGGCCATCCTGGCCATGTGGGGTAAAATGCTCAACGTGGAAAAGGCCAGAGCCGATAAGATTTACGGAAACGATAAGCTGTCTCCGGTGATTATGGCCTTGGGCGCTGGTATCGGCTCCGAGTTCAATATCGACAAGCTCCGGTATCACAAAATCATCATTATGGCCGATGCCGATGTAGACGGCGCCCATATCCGGACGCTGCTGCTGACCTTCTTCTTCCGGTATATGCGGCCCCTTATCGAAAAGGGCTATGTCTATTCCGCCGTGCCGCCTCTCTATAAGCTGACTCGCGGCAAGACCCAGCGGGTGGCCTATTCCGATGAGCAGCGGGATCAGATCAGTGCCGAGCTTCGGGGCGACAATCCCAATACCAAAATCAATATCAGCCGGTTCAAGGGCTTGGGCGAAATGGACGCCCATGAGCTCTGGGAGAC
Organism: uncultured Oscillospiraceae bacterium; assembly: GCA_934546685.1. Classification (GTDB taxonomy): domain Bacteria; phylum Bacillota; class Clostridia; order Oscillospirales; family Oscillospiraceae; genus HGM13006. The sequence continues at coordinate 3,345 of CAKTEB010000092.1, read as the reverse complement.
CACCATGGATCCCGAGCGGCGTACCCTGCGCCGGATCACCCTGGATGATGCCGTAGAGGCGGATCGAGTGTTCACCGTGCTCATGGGCGAACAGGTAGAGCCCCGGAAGCAGTGGATCGAGCGGAACGCCAGATATGCGGTCAACATTGACATTTAAGGAGGTGACGCAAATTGGCACACAACCGTAATTATAAGCCCGAGGACATTATGTTCCCAGATCAGGCCATCACCGAATCCAACCTGGTAGAGGAGATGCAGAAGTCCTACATCGAATACGCCATGAGCGTCATCGTAGGACGTGCTCTGCCCGATGTTCGGGACGGCCTGAAGCCTGTCCATCGGCGTATTCTCTACGCCATGTACGAGGAGGGGCTCACCTCCGACAAGCCCTTTAAGAAATCTGCCACCTGCGTGGGCGACGTGCTGGGTAAATATCATCCCCATGGCGACGCCTCCGTCTATGACGCCATGGTCCGTCTGGCCCAGGATTTCTCCATGCGCTATATGCTGGTGGACGGCCACGGCAACTTCGGCTCCGTGGACGGCGATCCCCCGGCTGCCTACCGTTATACTGAGGCTCGGCTCAGCAAGATCTCCAATGAAATGCTCCGGGACATCGACAAGGACACCGTAGACTGGGACCCCAACTTCGACGAGAGCCGAAAGGAGCCCAGAGTACTGCCCTCCCGGTATCCGAACCTGCTGGTCAACGGCTCCTCGGGTATTGCCGTGGGCATGACCACCAATATTCCGCCTCATAACCTCCGAGAGGTCATCGGGGCCTGCATCTGCATTCTGGATGATCCCGATGCCACGCTCCAGGATCTGATGGAGCACATCAAGGGGCCTGACTTTCCCACCAAGGGTATTATTCTGGGCACCGCCGGGATCCGGGCGGCCTACGCCACCGGCCGGGGCAGGATCAAAGTCCGCGCCCGGACTCATTTTGAGGAGTTCGGTCAGAACCGCACCCGGATCATTGTCACGGAGCTTCCCTATCAGGTCAATAAGCGTCAGCTGATCCGCGCCATTGCGGATCAGGTAAAGGACAAGCGCATCGAGGGCATCTCTGACCTCCGGGACGAGACGGACCGGGAAGGCATGCGCATGGTCATTGAGCTCAAGCGGGACGCCAACCCCCAGGTGGTGCTGAATTCCCTGTTTGCAAATACCGCCATGCAGTCTACCTTCGCAGTGAACATGCTGGCTCTGGTAGACAACCAGAAGCAGCCTAAGATCCTCTCTCTCCGGCACATTTTGGACGAATACCTGAGATTCCAGGAGGAGATCATTGTCCGCCGCACCAGATTTGACCTGAAAAAGGCCATGGAGCGGGCCCACCTGCTGGAGGGCCTGCTGGTGGCCCAGGACAACATCGACGAGGTCATCCATATCATCCGTACCAGCTACGACAACGCCAAGGAAAACCTCATGAGCCGGTTCTCCCTGGACGATGTGCAGGCCCAGGCCATTCTGGACATGCGTCTGAAAGCACTTCAGGGGCTCGACCGTGAAAAGCTGGAGCAGGAGTACAAGGAGCTGGAGGAGAAGATCGCCTACTTCAACAAGGTGCTCTCCGACGAGAGCATGGTGAAGGACATCCTCAAAACCGAGCTTCAGGCCATTGCCGACAAGTTTGGCGATGACCGCCGCACAGAGATCCAGGAGGTGGACGACGAGATCGACATCGAGGATCTGATCGTGGAGGAGGACTGCTGCTATACCATGAGCGAGGCGGGCTATATCAAGCGGATGCCCGTGGACACCTACAAGGCCCAGCGCCGTGGCGGACGGGGTATCAATGCCCAGAGTCTCAAGGACGAGGACTTTGTAAAGAACCTGTTCATTGCCTCTACCCATGATTTCGTGCTGTTCTTCACCAATAAAGGCCGGGTTCACCGGAAGAAGGGCTATATGATCCCTGAGGCCGGACGCACCGCCAGAGGCACCAATATCGTCAATATTCTGCCCCTGGAGACCGGCGAGCAGGTCACGGCTATGCTGCTGCTGCGGGAATTCCGGGAGGATGAATACCTGATGATGGTGACCCGGAACGGCACGGTCAAGCGTCTGAGGCTCACGGAAATCAATACCGCCAGAAAGGCCGGTATCCGTGCGCTGAGCCTGGACGAGGGAGACGAGCTGATCTCTGTTTCCAGAACCAGCGGCAGCGACAATATTATCATTGGCTCCCACGACGGCATGGCCATCTGCTTTAACGAGTCCGATGTGCGGCCCATGGGCCGTGACGCTGCCGGTGTCCGCGGCATCAAGCTGGAGGACGGGGACTATGTGGTGGGCGCAGATATCGCAGCCCCAGGCAGCTGTATGCTGACTGTCACAGAAAAGGGCTATGGCAAGCGCACCGAGTGCGTGGAATATATGCGCCTCAGCGACGACGGCCAGGAGCGCGTTCCCCAGAAGCGGGGCGGCAAGGGCCTGAAAAACTACAACATCACTCCCAAGACCGGAGCCATTGCCGGCGTCCGCATGGTCACCGAGGATGACGATGTGATGATGATCTCCAGCGACGGCACCATCATCCGGATGGCCGCCAAGGATATCAATATCTACAAGCGGGACACCCAGGGTGTCATCGTTATGCGGGTGGAGGATGGCAGCAAGGTCATCTCCATTGAAAAGGTAGACGCGGAGAAGGACGAGGAGGAAGCCCAGGCCCAGCCTGAGACGGAGAACGGTTCTGAAGCAGAATCTGCCGCTGAGCCCACACAGCCCGAAGCATAAATAGAAGGGGGCTGCTGCTTTCGCGGCAGCCCCTTTTCGACTGAAATCTAGGAGTCAGCCATGAATGTAACGATTTATACCGACGGAGCCTGCTCCGGCAATCCCGGCCCCGGCGGCTATGGGGCCATCCTCATGTATGGGGAGCACAAAAAAGAGCTCTCCGGCGGCGACCCCAACACCACCAACAACCGCATGGAGCTTATGGGCGTGATCTCTGCTCTGAAAGCCCTGAACCGCCCCTGCCAGGTGGATCTGTTTACCGACAGCCAGTATGTGGTCAACGCCATTGAAAAGGGCTGGGCCAGAAAGTGGCGGGCCAACGGCTGGATGCGGAATAAGAAGGATAAGGCTCTGAACCCGGATCTGTGGCAGACATTGTTAGAGCTGCTGGAAATTCACCAGGTGTCCTTCCACTGGGTCAAGGGCCACGCGGAGAATCCCTATAACAACCGCTGCGACGAGCTGGCCGTGGCGGAGAGCCAGAAATATAAGAGATAACAAAACCAGGCGGGAGTTGCTTCCGTGAATATGCCGGCCAAAAACTACACCCTGACCGTTAGCCGTCCGACACCCTGACCGCTGAAAACGGACACCCTTTCC
>CAKTEB010000091.1 GCA_934546685.1 uncultured Oscillospiraceae bacterium | reverse complement strand
GCCTGGAAGTGCTCTGACTGCGGCGAGTATACCGTATCCCGGGAGGATCCCACCGAGTGCTGCCACTGCGGGTCCAAGCACATCGTCCGGGAGGAGGACGTGCTGGACACCTGGTTCTCCTCCGCCCTGTGGCCCTTTGAGACCCTGGGCTGGCCGGACAAGACCGAGGATCTCGACTACTTCTATCCCACGGATGTGCTGGTCACCGGCTACGACATCATCTTCTTCTGGGTGGCCAGAATGATCTTCTCCGGCTGCGAACATACCGGAAAGACTCCCTTCCACACCGTCCTCATGCACGGACTGGTCCGGGACGACAAGGGCCGGAAGATGAGTAAATCTCTCGGCAACGGCATCGATCCTCTGGAGATGGTGAAGCAGTACGGCGCCGACGCCCTGCGCATGAACATGATTACCGGCAACAGCCCCGGAAACGACATGCGCTTCTATGTGGAGCGCTGCGAGGCCATGCGGAACTTCGCCAATAAGATCTGGAACGCCAGCCGCTATGTGCTCATGAACCTGACCATCGACCAGCCCGGGCTCCCCGCTCTGGACAAGCTGGAGCAGGAGGACAAGTGGATCCTCTCCAAGCTGGGTCGGCTCATCACCGAGGTCACAGAGAACATGGACAAGTACGAGCTGGGCATCGCCGTCCAGAAGATCTATGACTTCATCTGGGACGACTACTGCGACTGGTATATCGAGCTCACCAAGTCCCGGCTCTATGCCGACGACCAGGACAGCAAGACCGTGGCCCAGCAGGTGCTGGTGTATGTGCTGGATCAGTTCCTCCGGCTGCTGCACCCCTTTATGCCCTTCATCACCGAGGAGATCTGGCAGGCCATTCCCCATGAGGGCGAGAGCATCATGGTGGCCAAGTGGCCCCAGGCCCAGGACAGCCTGAACTTCCCCGACGAGGAGGCCGCCATGGAGCAGATCATGGCCGCCATTCGGGCCGTCCGGAACCGCCGGGCGGAGATGAACGTGCCCCCCAGCAAGAAGTCCACCCTGTATATCGTCACCGACAGCGGGAGCGTCTACGAGCAGGGCAGAGCCTTCATTATGAAGCTGGCCTACTCCGACAACCTGGTGGTCACCGCCGCCGTGCCCGAGGGCGCGGACGATATGGCCTCCTGCGTTACCCACGACGCCAAGCTCTATATGCCCATGGATCAGCTCATCGACTTTGAGAAGGAGCTCCAGCGGGTGGAGAAGGAGCTGACCAAGAACCGCAAGGCCCTGGAGGGCATCGAGAAGAAGCTCTCCAACCCCGGCTTCCTGGCCAAGGCCCCGGAGAACGTGGTAAACGGCGAGAAGGAAAAGGCGGAGAAGCTCCGGGCTATCATCGCCCAGCTGGAGGAGAGCAAGAAGCGCCTTCAGAAGTAATTCATCCAAGTTCAGTGAAAAAGACCGCTGCCAAGCTGGCGGCGGTCTTTTTGGAGGGAAAGCATATGACATATGAGGAAGCATTGGCGGGCATCCACAGCCGCCGGACCTTTTCCGGCGGCGGGCCCACCCTGGACCGGATCCGGCGGCTCATGGGGGTGCTGGGGGATCCCCAGGAGGACTTCCGGGCGGTGCACATTGCGGGCACCAACGGCAAGGGCAGCGTTTCGGCCATGATGGATATGGCGCTCCGGGCGTGCGGGTATCAGACCGGGCTGTTCACCTCTCCCTATCTTACGGACTTCCGGGAACGCATCCGCATTGGCGGGGAACTCATCTCCAAGGAGGAGCTGGTGACCTGCTATGAGCTGGTTATGGAGCAGGAAGCGGAGCTGGAGCGGCAGGGCTTTGAGCCGGTGAACGAATTTGAGCTGGTGACGGCCATGGGCTTTTTGGCGTTCTCCAGAGCGAAGGTGGACTATGCGGTGCTGGAGGTGGGCCTTGGGGGGCGGACGGATCCCACAAACCTCATAAAGAGCCCAGCGGTGTGCTGCATCACCTCCATCTCCCTGGATCACACGGCGATTCTGGGGAATACCGTGGCGGAGATCGCCGGGGAAAAGGCCGGGATCATCAAGCCCGGCTGCCCCGTGGCGGCGGCAAAGCAGACACCCGAGGCCATGGAGGTCATCCGGGCCCGGGCGGAGGCGCAGGGGAGCCCCCTCTATCCGGCCCCGGAGGCGGAGATCTTAGAGGAAACTCAGCGGGGCACACGGTTTCTGTGCGGCGGCGCGGAGCTCTTTACACCCCTGCTGGGCCGGTTCCAGACGGAGAACGCCAGCGCGGCCTATACGGCCTGCCGGGTGCTGGGATTGCCGGAGGAACCGGTAAGGAACGCCCTTTCCCGGGTCTCCTGGCCCGGGCGGCTCCAATACATCCCCGGGAAGCCGGATTATCTCATTGACGCGGGGCACAACCCCGGGGGCATCCAGGCCCTGTGCGAGACCCTGGATCGGCTGTTCGGAGACCGCTGCATCACCGCGGTCATGAGCATGATGAAGGATAAGGACTACGCCCAGTGCATCCCGGCGGTGGCACGGCGGGCGAAACGGATCATCGGCTATTCCGTGGGGCTGCCCCGGTCCCTGGGGCCCGAGGAGATCGCCCAGGCGGCGGCTCCGTACTGCCACTCCCAGGGGGCGACGGATATTCACGACGCGCTGGAAAAAGCAAGGCAGGAGCCGGGAAATCTGATCCTGGTGTGCGGCTCGGTGTTCGGCGCCGGAGCGGCACTGGGGGAGCTCAGCGAAAAATAGCTTATAAATACCTCATATCGCTTGCAATTGCAAGCGATATGAGGTATACTGACATCAGGGAGGTGTTACGATGGCAAACACATCAGCAATTTATGCACGAATTGATACTGGATTAAAGGAAAACGCCGAGGCAATCCTTGCACAGCTTGGAATCTCACCCTCCAGCGCCATTCAGATGTTTTATAGTCAGGTGGTTCTGACCAGAGGCTTGCCGCTGGAGCTGCATCTTCCGGTCAAGCAGCCCACCTGCATTGGCGGCATGGATGCCAAGCAGCTTCGGGATGAAATCCAAAAGGGCCGGGATTCCCTGGCACAGGGCTCCTATACCCCGGATCAGGTGGATGCGATACTCCGTGAGGAATATGGAATATGAACGGCACCTATCGGGTGAATTATGCACCCAGAGCGTTGGATGATATCCGTGAGATTTATACCTATATCGCATGGACGCTGCAAGCGCCTGATACCGCAGTGAAGCAGATTAGACGTATTCGACAGGAAATCCGAGCGCTTGATGAGATGCCGCTGAGATGTCCAATTGTCCAACTGCCGGATTGGGATGGCCAGCCGGTTCGCAGATTACTGGTGGATCGCTATGCGGTAATCTATGAGGTCTGCCAGGAAGAAAAAAGCGTTACCATAGACCGTATTGTTTACACAGGCCGTGACTTGCGGAACGCGTCTATGACGCAGTGAAAAGAATATAACAGGAATTTTCCCGCGCGGGTCCGCTGTTTTGACAGGATCCGCGCGGGCTTTCTGCTATGATGGAGAAAAACAGATGGGGGAACCAGATATGTACATCCGAAGCTTTCTCCAGGACAAGGAAATCACCATTACCCTGTCCGGGGAGATCGACCATCATGAGGCCCGGCACGCCATGAAGACCATCGGCGAAAAGCTGGACGCCTATCTGCCCCGGCGGTGTATTCTCGACTTCCGGGACGTGAGCTTTATGGACTCCTCAGGCATCGCCATTGTGGTGGCGGGGGTCAGGAAAATGCGCCAGCTGGGGGGCAGCCTCTGCATCACCAACGTGCAAAGCCAGCCCATGCGGGTATTTGAGGCGGCGGGGATCCGCCAGATCGCGGAGATCAGAGGGGAGGCAAAAGCATGAAGCCGGAAAACGAGCTGACCATGGAATTTACGGGCCGCAGCTGCAACGAGGCCTTTGCCCGGGCGGCGGTGGGAGCCTTTGTGTCGGAGCTGGATCCCACCCTGGAGGAGCTCAGCGACATAAAGACCGCCGTCAGCGAGGCGGTGACCAACTGCATCGTCCATGCCTATCCCCAGGGGCCGGGAAAGATCTTCCTCCGGTGCGGGCTCTATGAGGATCGGACGTTAGAGCTGGAGATCCGGGATCAGGGGGTGGGCATCCCCGACGTCCGGGCGGCCCGGGAGCCCATGTTCACCACCGGGGGAGCGGAGCGCAGCGGCATGGGCTTCACCATCATGGAGAAATTCATGTCCTCCCTCCAGGTGACGAGCCAGCCGGGAGCGGGCACCACCGTCACCATGACCCGGAAGCTGGGAGCCGGGGGCCGGTGACTGCCGCCCTGCTGGATCAGGCGAAAAGCGGCGACAGGTCGGCCCGGGAGCGGCTGCTGACGGAGAACGCCGGGCTCATCTGGAGCGTGGTGCGCCGGTTTTACGGCCGGGGCGCGGAGCCCGACGACCTGTATCAGCTGGGCTGCCTGGGGTTCCTCAAGGCCATCGACGGCTTTGACCCGGCCTTCGGCACCCAGTTCTCCACCTACGCGGTGCCCAAGATCGCCGGGGAGATCCGCCGGTTTCTCCGGGACGACGGGGCCGTGAAGGTCAGCCGCACCATAAAAGAGCAGGCCACAGCCCTCCGGAATATCCGCTCCCGGCTGACCCTGGAGCTGGGCCGGGAGCCGAAGCTCTCAGAGCTGGCGGAGGCCGCGGGGCTGACGGTCCAGGAGATCGCGGTCATCGAGACGGCCATGCTGCCCACGGATTCCCTCCAGCGCCCGGCGGGGGAGGATGGGGCCAGCCTGGAGCAGCTGCTGCCCGGGGTCAACGATACGGATCGGATCCTGGAGGCCGTGGCTCTCCGGGACGCCATCTCCCAGCTGGAGCCCAGGCAGAGGGCCATCATCTCCATGCGCTACTTCCGGGGCATGACCCAGGACAAGACCGCCCAGGTGCTGGGGGTCAGCCAGGTGCAGGTGAGCCGGCTGGAGCGAAAGGCGCTGGGGGCCCTGCGGGAGCTCCTGAAGGAATAACAAAACGGACTGAGTGGAATGCCATTCAGTCCGTTTGCTTTGCGGAGATCCGCTTATACTGATAGGTCATGAGCCGCCGGAGGCCCGGATAGGTGCCCCGGCCCAGGGTCTCGTAGAGGCCGCAGCCCTTGTCCACCAGGCAGACCACCATGGCCTCCCGGCTCCTGGGCGGGAAGGGGGTCAGGGGAAACATATGGTGGACGATGATATCCTGCTCCAGGGGCGTCAGCTCCATGTCGTGCTGGGCGTTTTTCAGGGCCCGGGCGGGATGGTGGAAGCCGTGGAGCCGATGGGAGGGATCCGGGTCGTGCCAGTCGTAGAGAAAATAGTCGTGGAGCAGCGCGCCCCGAACCAGTGATCTTTCATTGCAGCGAAGGTGCAGCCTGCGGATCAGCCACAGGCTGAAATAGGCCACGGCCACGCAGTGGAGCAGCACCGTGGTATCCCCGTGCTGGAGATACTCCTGGCACTGGGGCAGCCGGGAGAACTCCAAAAGGGGAGAGAGCTCCCGGGACAGAGATTTGAGAAGATGATAACTGCGCAAACAAAAACGCCTCCTGATCCATTGCCGCTATTCTAGCACAGGGGCCGGAGCGGAGCAAGACAGGGAGGCGAAACTTTATAGAATCTTCAAAATTAAACATTCAGGAAAGTACCGTTATTGGTATATTACCTCTGGTATACTGTAGTCACAATGAAAGAAACGCCAGAGGAAAGGGGCTTTTGCCATGTATGAATTTCGGAACGTAAGAGGTCATGTGGAGGTATACGACAACCGGGGACAGTTCCTGTTCTCCGCCGACAACGAGCGGGAGGCATGGGAGGAGCTGGACGAGGACTGAGGCTTCTCATAGAAATATCATAGAATTAGTTAGAAATGCATTGAAAAATTGCGGAAGAGCTGTTAAAATTACAAAGGGTACGCAGACAATGCCAGGAATCAGCTGGCATTGCCTGTTCCGGTGCTGTGATACGTTTATGCAGCAGAGAATTAAAAGATGGTGTTGGCCTCCTGCTGGAACAGCTGATCGTTGATCTCCTGCAGGGGCAGCTGGTGCAGGATGCCATAGAGCAGAATGGCGTCCCGGCGGTTGTGGGCGTAGAGCTGGCTGAAGCCGCACTGGTGCAGGATCCTTTGTATTTCCTCCAAGTTGGCGCCCATGCCGATGAGGATGCAGAGCATTCTGTCCCGGGAGGGCTTCCGGCGGCCGGAGAAGATCTGATGCAGGTACACCTCGCTGATGTAGGCCTGCTTGGCCACCATGGATTTGGTGAGGCCCTTCTCCTTCATGAGCTCGCTCAGGGCGGTGGGAATGTCGTTATTGACGAAGTTCTCCTGATTGGAGCGCAGGAATTTTGAGAGATCCTCCGCTTCTGCGATCTCTTGCCGGAGATCGTTGGTGTTCTTCTTCATTTCGACCACTGCCCCTCTTGAAAATTTTCTGGATGTGGGACTGAAATAAGCCCCGAGGCAATGCCACATTTCTGCGGCGCTGCCTCAATAATACTATTATCGCAGACTGGAAACCCAAAAACAATATGCAAGCTGCATAGTAAAGGGTGAGAAAATGAAATTTCCTTACGAGTCGGAGACCCACGGGACACTGGAGCTGGAGCGGGTCCTGAAGGAGTCGGAAAAAAGCCAGGTCTACCTGGTGCGGGGCGAGAGCCGGTATGTGCTCCGGCGGGTGCCTGGGGAGCGGGAGGTCTATGAGAAGCTCATGGAGCTCCGGAGCCCCAATCTGCCCCGGATTTTGGAGGTTCGCGGCGAGACCGGGGAGCTGACGGTGCTGGAGGAGTATATCCCCGGCGATAACCTGTCCTTCCTGCTCCAGGGGGCCTCCATGGAGGTGGACCAGTGCCGGGAGATCCTGCTTCAGATCTGCGACGCATTGACCCTGCTCCACCAAAACGGTATCGTCCACCGGGACGTGAAGCCGGAGAACATCATGATCGACGGCAAGACCGCCGTGCTCATCGACTATGACGCGGCCCGGTTCCACAAGGTCAGCCAGGAGAGTGACACCCGGGTGCTGGGCACCACGGGCTATGCGGCCCCGGAGCAGTACGGCCTTTCCCAGACCGACAGCCGGGCGGACATCTATGCCATGGGCGTGCTGCTGAATATCATGATAAACGGTCAGCATCCCTCCACGGAATTAGCGCCGAATCCCGCGGGAAAGATCGTTCGGAAGTGCACCATGGTGAGCCCGGATCTCCGGTTCCAGTCCGTGGAGCAGCTCCGGAAGCGGCTGGAGCACCTGACCTCCCGGAAAAAGTGGCGGAACCGCTGGATCGCCGCCATCCTCTGCCTGGTGGTGATCATCGGCGCGGCGGCGGGCGTCGTCTATAAGACCCAGGGCGACAAGATCGCACAGGCCCAGGAGATGGCGGCAGCCCGGGAGGCGGGCATTTCCAGCCTGGGCTATTACCCCAGCTTCCCGGAAAACAGCGATGACCGGATCGACAACTTCCAGTTCGTGGTGACGGATACGACCCGGACCCTGTGGTTCGCCTATCCCAAGTACGCCAATGACAGCCCGGTGAAGGCCGTGAACCTCTACACCGGCGGCGACGCCAACGGCCCCCAGCCCACGGATGAGAACGTCATCGAGAACCTGACCATGGGCGAGCCCCAGGACGCGGGCATCAAGGGCTATGCCTGCGTGGAGCTCACCATCGGCGAGGGCTACCGGGGCACCGGCAACCTGCACATTGAGGCCACCTATGAGAACGACGACTTCAACGGCGGCAACATCTATTTGGAGACCCAGGACGTTATCGACCAGCGGGAGGAGAACCAGCTCACGTCCCTGAAGGACGCCATTGGCTTCTATACCCAGTTCCCGGAGAACCTGGACAGCCGACTGGGCAAGACCCCCTTCCAGGTGACCGACGAGAACCGGACGCTGTATTTCGTCTACCCGGACACCTGGAACGGCAACGCCTGTGAGGGCGTGGACTTCTACCGGGGCGGCGAGGGCGGCCCGGAGCCCACCAGCCAGATGATCCTGGAGACCGCCTCCGTCGGCGATCCGGAGCCCACGGGCATCGACGGCCTTAGCTGCGTGGCCATCACCATCGGCAGCGGCTTCTCCGGCACCGGCAACCTCCATATGATGGCCAACTACGGCCTTGGCGGCCAGGCCGGGGGCAATACCCTGGTGACCACCGAGGAGGTAAGCGTTCAGGAGGACAGCCAGCTGGAGCAGGAGCAGGAGAGCGGGATGGATCAGCAGCAGGATAATCCCTTTGCGGATATGGGCTATTACGCCGAATATCCGGAGGACCTCAGCAGCCGGATCACGGACTTTACCCTGCATCTCACTGACACGGAGCGGAGCGCCTGGTTCGTGTTCCCCACGGAGTTCCAGGGAGAGGTATGCCAGGGCGTGGAGCCGTATTTGGGCGGCGATGAGAACGGGCCCCGGCCCACGGACGAGGCCATTGCCGACAATCTCACCGTTGGGGAGATCCAGGACACCGGCGTAGAGGGCCTTAGCTGTGTGGAGCTCACCATTGGCGAGGGCTTCAGCGGGGAGGGGAAC
>CAKTEB010000090.1 GCA_934546685.1 uncultured Oscillospiraceae bacterium | reverse complement strand
GGGATAGTTCCGGGCGGCGGGGTTCATGGGCAGACCGTTGATGTCCATGTAGGTGTCCGGCAAAATATCCGGGCCGCCGTCGATGGGATTGCCCATGCCGTCGAAAACGCGGCCCAGCATATCCTCGGAAACGCCCAGCTGCAGGGGATGACCCAGGAAGCGGACCTTGCTCTTGGCAAGGTTGATGCCTGCGGAGGAATCAAACAGCTGTACCAGCGCGTCGGGGCCGTCTACCTCCAGCACCTGGCAGAGCCGGCGCTCGCCGTTGGGGAGTTCGATCTCGCCCAGCTCGTCATAGGTGACGCCCTCTACATTTTTCACCAGCATCAGAGGGCCGGAGACCTCGGAGATGGTGCGGTATTCTTTAATCATAGTCCTGGGCACCTGCCTTTGCGATAATTTTTTCGATCTGCGCGGTCATGTCGTCCTCAATCTTCTGATAGGCGGCAACATACTCGTCGTCGGGCACGGACTTGGCGCGGCCGATCTTCTCTCTTGCGTCGATGGCGGTGAGCTCCTTCAGAGGAGCGCCCTTGGCCACGGCGTCCCGGCAGAGGCTGTCGTAATCCAGGATCAGCTTCAGCAGCCGGAACTGACGGTCAAAGGAGGAGTACCAGTCGATCTCATTGAAGGAGTTCTGCTGGAGGAAGTCCTCACGGATCATCTTCGCGATCTCCAGAGTCAGCTGGTCATCCACGCCCAGAGAATCCTTACCGACCATCTTGACGATCTCGTCCAGCTCCGCCTCCTCCTGGAGGGTGGCCATGGCGCGGTAACGGTCCTTGGTCCAGTCCTTATTGACGTTCTCATCCAGCCAGGGCTGGAGGGTGTCCATATACAGGGAGTAGGAGTTCAGCCAGTTGATGGCGGGGAAGTGGCGGGCGTAGGCCAGGGAGGAATCCAGGCCCCAGAACACCTTGACGATCCGCATGGTGGCCTGGGAGACAGGCTCGGAGGTATCGCCGCCGGGAGGGGAAACTGCGCCGATGGCGGTCAGGCTGCCCTGACGATCCTCGGAGCCGATGCACTTGACCACACCGGCGCGCTCGTAGAACTGCGCAAGACGGGAGGCCAGGTAAGCGGGGTAGCCCTCCTCGCCGGGCATCTCCTCTAGACGGCCGGACATCTCACGGAGAGCCTCAGCCCAGCGGGAGGTGGAGTCGGCGATAACGGCCACATCATAGCCCATATCCCGGAAGTACTCGGCGATGGTGATGCCGGTGTAGATGGAGGCCTCACGGGCCGCCACGGGCATATCAGAGGTGTTGGCGATGAGCACGGTGCGCTTCATAATGGAGTCGCCGGTACGGGGATCCACCAGCTCGGGGAATTCCCGCAGAACGTCGGTCATCTCGTTGCCGCGCTCGCCGCAGCCGATATAGACCACCAGATCTACGTCAGACCACTTTGCCAGCTGGTGCTGGATCACGGTCTTGCCGGAGCCGAAGGGGCCGGGGACGCAGGCGGTGCCGCCCTTTGCCACCGGGAACATGGTGTCGATGACACGCTGGCCGGAGCACAGGGGCTGATTGGGGGAGAGCTTATTCTTATAGGGGCGGCCGTTACGGACAGCCCAGCGCTGCATCATGGGGAGCTCTACGGTCTTGCCGTCGCAGTCCAGGACGCAGATGGTCTCCAGCACGTTGAAGGAGCCGGATTTGATCTCCTTGATGGTGCCTTCGGTGCCGTAGGGCACCATGATCCGGTGCTCCATGACGGTGGTCTCCTGGACGGTGCCCAGAATATCGCCGCCGATCACATGGTCGCCGACCTTTGCGGTGGCGACAAAGTCCCACTTCTTCTCGTGGTCGATGGGGGAGACCTCAATGCCGCGGGAGATGGTGTTGCCGCAGCGCTCCATGATCTTCTCCAGGGGGCGCTGAATGCCGTCGTAAATATTTTCAATCATGCCGGGGCCAAGCTCTACGCTCAGGGGGAAGCCGGTGGTTTCCACCTGGACGCCGGGGCCGAGGCCGGAGGTTTCCTCATAGACCTGGATGGAGGCATTGTCGCCGCGCATCTCGATGATCTCGCCGATCAGGCGCTGGGGGCCAACACGGACCACGTCATACATGTTGGCGTCCGCAAGGCCCTCGGCGACCACCAGAGGTCCGGAAACCTTGACAACAGTACCAGTTGCCATTCGCTATCATTCCTTTACGCTAAATTTCGATACAAATAGAAGTGTTAATCAGAGAATGTCGGCGCCTACGGCACGCTCCACCGCGCTTTGCAGCGCGTCGGTGCCGATGCCCAGGCTGCCGCCCTTGCCGGGGATCAGGATAATGGCCGGTGTGACGCTGTCCTGATACCGGGCGATCTCGCCGGGGAGCTGGGAGGCCAGCTGCTCGGTCATATAGATGATGGCGTAGTCCTCCCGGGCCAGCTTGTGCAGGATGTGCCGGGCCTCCTGGGGATCCTCGGAGGGGAATACGTCGAGACCCAGGGCGCCGAAGCCCAGAATGCTGTCCCGATCTCCCATGACTGCAATTTTATACATAAGAATCACGCAGCCTTTCCCGGATGGAATCCGTGGGGACGCCGCCCAGTCTGCCGGACATGATGATCCGGGCGGCGGTGATCTCGTTTTCCTTGGCCGCCGCATAGGCCACCAGAACGCTGTCACCGAAGGATACCAGGCGGCTCTTCTGGAGATAGGCGTTCAGGGCGTTGTCCAGGAGCTTTTCAAACTCCGTCTGACGGCCGCCCTTCTTCACGGCGTCGCCTGCCGCGGCCGCCTCAGAGAGGGAGCCGGTGAACACGCTCGTCAGGCTGCCGCCGCCCATGGCACAGGAGAGGATGGACTCCAGGGAAACGCTGCCCCCGGGGAGCAGGGCATTCTTCAGAAAATCCATGTCCTTCCTCATGCGGATGCAGCGGACGGCGGACTTGAGGTTGGCGGCGTCGATCTGAAGCCGCACATAATCCAGCAGAAACTGGCTGCCGGAGCGCTGGGCTGTGGCGACCATCTCCCCATAGCAGGCCTTATCCAGAGAAAAGTCGCTTTTCTGGGGATCGCCGGTGGCGGAGAGGATCTCCTGGGCGGCGGCCAGGGCCCGGCGGCAGTCGTCGGAGAGCCCGCTGGTCTCACCCTGGAGCACAGCCCGCTTGATCTCCGGGAGGGGATAGCGCCCGGCGTCGATGAGCATGCCGTCGGGATCCTTCCCGGTGTGGGCGCATTTCATCAGCGCCTTGAGGTTGTGATAATCATATTTGATCCTGAATACATCTACCATATCCGCGTTGGGGCTCATGGCCGCCAGCTCGGCAAAGGTTTCGGCCCGGGCCTGACTCAGGGACGCGGACAGGGCGTCCATGCCAGGCTTGTCGAGGCCGGTGTAGCCGCACTCCGCGAGAACCTTTGCAGCATCCTCGTCGGTGCGGGCCTCCAGCATCCGCTCCATGCGCTCGTGGCTGAGCAGACGGTTTTCCATGCTCCGAAGCCGGGTAGAGATATACAGGAAATCGGTATCTTTGAGCTTAGACAAGCTCCTTCCTCCTTCCGCTTAGTGACTTAATCAAAGAGGATCTCTGCCACGTCCTTGGCGGTCTGTTCCCGCTGGAGACGGATCAGGGCGGCGAAGGTGCAGTTGGTCTCCACCTGGCCGTTCTGGATATAGAGGCCTCCCTGGAAGGAACGGGACTCCTGAGACAGGGTGAGCCTGCCGGTGCGGCCCTGCTGCTCCAGCTGCTCATTGGCGGCCAGAACCACACGCTTGCCGTAGCGGCTGCGGTCTGTCTCGGAGAATACCAGGGCCTCGGTGCCGGTGTCGCTGGCCGCAACGGCCAGACGGGTCAGCAGGGCGGCGTACTGCTCCTCGGGCAGAGAAAGGAGCTTCTGATAGGCCAGCTCATAGGCCTTTCCCAGCATCTCCTGCTTGGCAGCCAGCTGGAGCTTCCGTGCTTCCAGCTGGGCAACGCTGCCCAGACGCTCGATCCGCTCTGCGGCATCCTTCTTCCCCTTTTCCAGGGTGTCCTTGTAATCCTGGTCTGCGGCGGCCTGGTAGCCGTCGTAGATCGCCTTGGCCTGGGTCTCAGCCCGCGCCATCAGGGCTTTCATATCGGCGTCGTTCTGGGCGGCGATACGTTCGGTGATCTTTTCAATACCATTCATGATCGTTACCTGCCTTTATCGGGGTAAGATCAGAGCCAGATCAGCATCAGCATGGAAGCCAGCAGGGAAAGAATTGCGTAGAACTCAACGATACCGCAGAGGATCAGACCCTTGGACCAGTCGTTGGGCTTCTTTGCCAGAATGTTGATGGAGCCAGCGGCAACGCGGCCCTGAGCGATGGCGGACAGCAGGCCGCCGATGGCCATGGGCATGCAGGCCACGAAGTAGCGCATACCCTCAGTAACGGTCATGTCCACGGCAGTGCCGTCCAGCATGCCCATGCTGATGAGGGCGAAGAACCAAACAACCAGACCGTACAGGCCCTGGGTACCGGGCAGCAGCTGGAGCACCATGACCTTACCGGATTTGGAGGGATCCTCGCTGAGGAGGCCGGTGCCGGCCTCACCGGCGATGCCGGTGCCCTTTGCGGAACCTACGCAGGAAAGACCTACTGCCAGGCCTGCGCCCAGAAGGGCCAGAGCCAGACCACCAATACTATCCAAGAAATTCATAACTGTTTCCTCCTTAAGAAATTACGTCCACATAATCTGTGTCGATTTTAACGGGTGTAAAGGGCTTGCCGCCGTCCTCATAGAACCGGCCAAAGAACTCCAGACACTGGAGCCGCATGTCATGGACATAGCAGCCCAGCAGGTTCAGGGCCATATTGAGGGCGTTGCCCACCATAGAGATAATGAAGAAGAGCACCACGTTGCCGGTGAGAGAGCCCAGGGTGTTGAACACCTGGGCGATGACCGCGCCAGCCAGCATCAGTGCCATGAGCCGGGAGTAGGAGAGAATATCGCTGAAATACCCGGTGATGTTGTTATACAGGGAACCGCCGATGCCCGAGAGCTTTCCGAGAATGCCCTTTTTGCCGTAGCCCTGGGTGAGCACCAGCAGCACCACGATGGCGATGATGCAGGGCTTCACAGCGCCGGTGACGGCGGCCACGCCGCCCAGGACGAATACCAGATACCAGGCGCCCTCACTGCAAAGAGCGTCCATGGTCTGGCCCCGGCGGATCTTATTGTACATGCTCACGGCCATGCCGGTGAAGATCTGGATCACGCCCAGCACCAGGGAGCCGATGAGTACCGCCAGCGCGTCGTCCAGAGGGGAGAACAGGCTGGGGAGGGTAACGGCGGTGCCGGAGACCATCTCCGTGAGCTTGGGGATCAGGTCGCCAAAGAAGCTGCCGGTGATGGCGCCGAAGAAGAAGGTGGCCATGCCGCAGTATTTGAACAGATTGAAGAACTCGGCGTTCTTGCCCCGGAGGTTCTTCTTCTTGATGACCAGGGCGCAGCCCAGGATCATCAGAAGGCCGTAGCCCATGTCCGCCATCATCATGCCATAGAAGAAGATGAAGAACGGAGCCATCAGGGGGTTGGGGTCTACACTGCCATAGGCGGGCAGCGCGTACATATTGGTAACGGTGTTCAGAGAGCTGGTGATCTTGCCGCTTTTGAGCTCCACCGGCACCTCCGGATATTCCTCCTCGGTGGGCGCTGTGAGCTCATAGGCGCAGCCAAAGCTGTCCAGCAGGTCGGTCAGGGGTTTTTCCCGGTCCGCGGGGACCCAGCCCTCCAGGAAGAAGGTGCGCTCGGAATCAAGAAGACGCTCCTTGTTCTGCTCCTTTTCGATCTCCTGCACCATGCGGTCATGGCACAGCTGCAGCTGCAGCCGTCCGTCGCCCATGGCGGAGATAGATTCCTTGAGACTGCTGATCTTCTGCTCCAGGCCCTTTTTCTGCCCCTCCAGATAGGCCAGGGTCTCCTTGGCCGTTCCGGTGATGCCCTTGAAGGAAACACTGCTGAAGCCATAGGGCTTCAGGGCGTCCAGGGCCGCGTCAGTCAGGGGCGCATAGCACATGAGAAGCAGGTAATGTACCTCCGCGTCCGTGGAGGCCTCATAGAGCTCCGAGGCGTCCGCGGCCAGGGCCAGGTCCTTTTTCACCTGCTCGAGATCCGCGGTGGCGGGCATCATGCCAAACTGCACATAGACCGACTGGGTAGACTGGGTATTCAGAGGAATGTCCAGGCTCTCCCAGGGACTCACGGTCTGGGCTGTGGAGCTGATCTTTTGGATCCCTGCCTGGGCCTCCTGGAGGTCCTGGGCGTACTGATTGATCCTGCGGACCTTCAGCATGGCCTCGGATACGGTCTGGGGATCAAAGAGCTCCGACTCCAGCACCTGGGGCTTGGGGGAGAGCAGACCCGACTTTACCGGGGCGTAGGTATCCAGGGTGGACAGCGCCGCGTCCGTTTCCTCCAGCAGACGCTCCTTTTCAGAGCGGGTGCTTTCCGCGGGACGGAGCAGCCCGGCCCACTGGGGATCCTGGCTTTCAGCGTCGGGCTCAGAGATCTCCAGGCAGCCCAGCTGCTGGAGCTTTCCGAACAATGGATCCCGGTCCTGCAAAAGGCCGATCAGACGCAGTCGCTTCATTGTAACGATTGCCATTTAGTCTATCACGATCCTTTCTACAATGCTGTCCGCCGCGGCCTCCAGCCGGCTTTCGGCATGGGCCCGCAGCACTGCGCATTGGTTTTCTGCGTGATGCTTGATCTCTTCCGCGTTTTCCGCGGCCTTGGCCTCAGCGGCCTGCATCATCTTTTTGACCTCCTGGGCCGCCTCCGCCTCCTTGGCCGCCTGATAGGCGCGGCCCTTGGCGTCGGCGTCGGAGATCAGCTGCTTGGAAGCGGCGGAGGCCTCCTGCATGGAGGATTTGGCTTCTGCTTCAGCATGAACCACCTGCGTCATGGCATCCAGAGTCATGGTTTCACCGCCTTTACTGATAGATTCGGGCGGGGCCGATGGGCCCCGTGTCCTTTGCCGGGGATCAGATCCTGGTACCCCAGCATGAGGATGTGCCGTTCTACTCCTGATTATACCGGGATTTTTCCTGATTTGGTATCGCAATTTCTGTACAAAAATAAACAAAAAACTGCGGAGCCAACAAGGCAAGTTCACGAAGAATTCCGTCGATTTTCAAAAATCAGGAGAAAATGAGACACATCCGCTGAAAATGAGCGGGCGGGTAAATAAAAATCAACATGATTTTTACCTGTGCCAAAATGACCAATGGTCATTTCTCGACTAGTATAGCAAAAGATTTTCCAGAATGCAAGGGAATTGAAGAAATAATTTCACAAGGAACCTGTGAATTCTTTGTGAACTTTTTGACAAATAGCCGATTCTGATAAAAAATTACCCAGATCCGAAAATCTGGGTAAAAAGCTCCCGGAGGGGTTTGAAGCCCTCCGGGGGAAAGCGGTTTACTTGTCAGCCTTGCCATCCTTGGCGATGATGGCCCGGTTGATGGCGCAGAGAATGGCCCGGATGGAGGCACGGTTGATGTTGTGGCTCTTGCCCACGCCAAAGGCGTCCTTGCCATCGGGGGTCTTCAGATGGATGTAGCACACGGCCTGGGAATCGGAGCCGGAGGTGATGGCGTGCTCGGCGTAATCCACGAAGTGGAACTTGCCGATCTCCAGCTCAGAGATGGCGTTGAAGAACGCGTCGATGGGGCCGTTGCCCTCGCCGGCGATCTCAATCTCGCCGCCCTTGTAGCTGAGAACGCCGGTAAAGCCTACCTTGGAGTCCTCGTTGTGGTCGCCGGACTCGGTGAAGGTGTGCCGCAGCAGGCCGTAGGTCTTGTCTACCTCCAGATAGTTCTTGTCGAAGAGCTCGAAGATCTGGCTGGGCAGCAGCTCGGTGCCCAGGCGGTCCGTCTCATCCTGGACGATGGCGCCGAACTCCGGGTGCATGGCCTTGGGCAGGGCGTAGCCGAAGTTGTTCTCCATGACAAAGGCCGCGCCGCCCTTGCCGGACTGGGAGTTGATGCGGATGATGGGCTCGTACTGGCGGCCTACGACGGCGGGATCGATGGGCAGGTAAGGTACCTCCCACATATCCGTGCCGGACTCCTTCATATACTGTACGCCCTTGTTGATGGCGTCCTGATGGCTGCCGGAGAAGGCGGTGAATACCAGCTGGCCCGCGTAGGGCTGCCGGGGGTCGATCTTCATGTGGGTGCAGCGCTCGTAGACGTCCTTGATCTTGTTGATGTCGGAGAAGTCCAGCTTGGGATCCACGCCCTGGGTGAACATGTTCATGGCCAGGGTCACCATGTCTACATTGCCGGTGCGCTCGCCGTTGCCGAATAGGGTGGCCTCCATGCGGTCCGCGCCTGCCAGCAGGCCCATCTCGGCGGTGGCCACGCCCTCGCCTCGGTCATTGTGGGGATGCAGGGAGATCACGGCGCAGTCCCGGGAGGGGAGCTTCCGGATGAAGTATTCGATGCAGTCAGCGAAGTAGTTGGGCATCATGTTTTCCACGGTGGAGGGCAGGTTCAGGATGACCTTGTTCTCCGGTGTGGCGTGGAGATGCTCCAGGACCGCCTGGCAGATCTCCACGGCGTAGTCCATCTCCGTGCCCATGAAGGACTCGGGGGAGTATTCATACCGGAGGTTCATGCCGGAGGCGATGACGGGCTGAGACAGCTCATAGATCAGATCGGCAGCGTCGGTGGCGATCTTGGTGATGCCCGCCTGATCCATCTTGAAGACCACCTTC
>CAKTEB010000089.1 GCA_934546685.1 uncultured Oscillospiraceae bacterium | reverse complement strand
TCGGAGGCCAGCATAGGCTCCACGGGGATTCGGCATAGCTTCTCCATGACGTACTTGCCCACGCAGCCCACATAATAAGCACTGCCGCAGGCCACCACATAAATGCGCTTCAGTCGTTTGATGTAGTCCGCATCCAAGGTGATATCGTCCAGAACCACCTTGCCGTCCCGAATGCGAGGTGAAATGGTGTTGGCCAGGGCCTTGGGCTGCTCGTGGATCTCCTTAAGCATGAAGTGATCATAGCCGTTCTTCTCCGCGGCAGAGAGCTCCCAATCGATGTGCTCGGGCTGCTTTTGGATCTCATTGCCCCTCCGGTCATAAAAATGGACGGAATCGGCGGTCATCTCCACCAGCTCGTCATCATTCAGGTAGGCCACCTCCCGGGTGTACTTGAGCACAGCCGTCACGTCGGAGGCCACAAAGTTACAGCCGTCGCCGAAGCCGAAGATCATGGGGCTGGACTTCTTGGCCGCCACGATGGTGTCAGGCTGATCCGTGCAGATGGTCACGAAGGCATAGCTGCCCTCGATCTGATCCAAGGCCATATGCATGGCGTCCAGCAGCTTGCCGGTCTTCTTATAGCAGTAGGCGATCAGATTGCAGGCCACCTCGGTGTCCGTCTCGGACTTAAAAGTGTAGCCTTCCTTCAAAAGCATGGCCTTGATGTCCAAGTAGTTCTCCACGATGCCGTTGTGCACCAGTGCAACCTTGCCGTCACTGCTGACGTGAGGGTGGGCGTTCACGTCCGAGGGCGCGCCGTGGGTGGCCCAGCGGGTGTGACCGATGCCGATATCCCCTGGCAGATCCTTGCCGTCATTGGTAGCCGCCGCCACGTTGGAAAGACGGCCCTCTTTTTTCACCAGATTCAGCTTGCCGTTTGCGTAGGTGCAAACGCCCGTCGAATCGTAGCCTCTATATTCCAGCTTTGCAAGTCCATCCAGCAGCACCGGTGCCGCCTGGGTGTGACCAGCAAATCCTACAATACCACACATAATAAACTCCTTCTGCGGCCCATTTGCCGCCATCTATCATCATCGAAACCTCGAATTACAGGCACAGTATCTTTAGATTATACCCTGAATTGCCAGAAAAATCAACCCTTAGGCCATTATATACGTCTCTAATTCCCATGGTTCCTGGGGTTTGTATTTTGTAGGATCTTATGATATGATAGAGTTACTTTGTAACTGAAAGGATGGGATCCCCATGGATTTTGATTTTACAACGCTTAACACCGGCGGCGGCGTGCACCCCTTTGTGGCGGAGCACGGTATCACCGACCCCAATATCATCAGCTTTTCCGTGGCAGAAATGCGGCTGAATCTGGCCCCCGCCATCACCGAGGGCATGCTCCGGTGCGTGAAGACCGGCAGCTTTGGCTATGCGCCCCCGGAGAAGGAGCGCTATGACGCCGCAGTGGCCGCCTGGATGCAGCGCCGCCACCACTGGACCGTCTCCATGGACACCTGCACCCAAACCACCGGCGTGGTCACGGCCATGGGCATCGCCATCCGTGCGCTGACGAAGCCCGGGGACGGTGTCATCATCCAGACGCCCGTCTATCCGCCCTTTGCCGGCAGTGTGAAGAACAATGGCCGCACTCTGGTGGAGAATCCGCTAAAATGCGAAAATGGCGTATATACCATGGACTTTGAGGATCTGGAGAAAAAGGCCTCCCAGGCGAAAATGCTGATGCTCTGCTCCCCTCACAACCCTGTGGGCCGGGTCTGGACCCGTGAGGAGCTCCAGCGGGTAGGCGAGATCTGCCGGAAGCATCACCTCTATGTGCTCTCCGACGAGATCCACTTCGACCTGGACTATCAGGGTCAGCACACGGTGTTCTCCCAGGCGGCTCCAGAACTGGCAGACCAGTGCATTATCTGCACCGCCCCCAGTAAGACCTTCAACCTGGCAGGCAATGCCCTGAGCAATATTTTCATCGAAAATGAAGACATCCGCAAGAAATTCCAGGCGGATCAAAGCGTCCACTGCGGACACTTCCTGGGCACTTTTGCCTACGCCTCCGCCACCGCGGCCTACGAGGGCGGCGAGAGCTGGCTGGACGCTCTGCTGGTACATCTCCAGAGGAACCGGCAGGTATTAAAGGATCGGCTCACAGCCATGATTCTCGGTGCGGTATTCTCTCCTCTGGAGGGCACCTATCTCCAGTGGATCGACCTGAGCTGCCTGGGCCTTTCTCAGGAGGCGCTTATGAAGAAGCTGGAGAGCGCCCAGGTGTTTGTCAACGACGGCATTCCCTTCGGCACCGGCAGCCAGGGGCACATTCGCTTCAACCTGGCCTGCCCCACGGTCTCCATTGAGGAAGCCATGGATCGGCTGGAAAAGGCGCTCTGATAGAAACGCAAAAATCGGCCGCTGCAATCGCAGCGACCGATTTTATTGCATTAGTCGTTATTCTTGACCTCAATGGGCTTAGCGTCCCGGTTGGCCTCATAGATCATCCGGAGGCCGTCCATGGTCAGCATCTGATCCACGATATTGATCCGGTCCGTCTGCTGGGCAATCATTCGGGACAGGCCGCCGGTGGCGATGACCTTCACCCCGTCACAGTCCATCTCCTGGATGACCTGGCGCACCAGATACTCCATATTGCCCACATATCCGGCCACAACCCCCGCCTGGATCTGCTCCACAGTGTTCCGGCCCAAAACGGTCTGGGGCATTTGCAGCTCCACCCGGGGCAGCATGGCGGTACGGGAAACCAGGGCGTCCAGACTCACCTGGAGGCCGGGGCCAATGGTGCCGCCCTTATAGACCCCATCAGGGCCTACAGCATCGATGGTGGTGGCGGTGCCGAAGTCCAGAATCACAAAGGGCGCGCCGTACTTCTCCAGGGCCGCGATGCAGTTGATAGCACGATCCGTGCCCAGCCGCCCGGTCTCGTAGCACCGGGGGTCGAATTTCAGGCCCGCATCCACGTCGGTGCCCACCACCAGGGGCTCCACCCCGAAATACTTGATGATAGCGCTGGTGATGGAATACATGACCTGGGGCACCACGGAGCCGATGATGCAAGCCTTGAGATCCTCGGTTCGATAGCCGAACCGCTCAAAATAGCTCACAGCCAGGATGCCCACCTCGTCGGAGGTGGCGGTGGAGTTGGTGGAGAGCCGGAAGGAGCCCAGCATCTCCTCTCCCTTATAGATAGCAAATACCATGTTGGTATTTCCAATGTCAATGGTAAGCAGCATTGTGACGTTCCTTTCCGTCCACGGTCATAAGGCGGCACTGAGCCCCCTGTGGGTCTAGATATAAGATTCCATAGCTTCCGGTTCCGGCGGCTCCGGGGTTCAGCACCCATAGGGGCCCCTCCTGGAAGCACTCCGGTCTGTGTGTATGTCCAAACAGCAGCACATCCGCCGCCTGCTCCCTGGCCGCATAGACGGCCCGGAGATAGCCGGACTTCACGCCGTATCGGTGGCCGTGGGTCATAAATACCTTCTGTCCCTCCAGCATCAGGATCCGGGTCAGCGGCCCCTCCGCGCCATAGTCGCAGTTGCCGGGAACGCCGGTCATGGGGATGTCCGGGAATTCATCCTTTAACGCCTCAAAGTCCGGCACACAGTCCCCCAGATGGAGCACCTGATCCGGCCATTCCCGCCGAATCGCCTCCTCCATGTACCGGAGGACGCCGTGGGAATCTGAAAAAACAAGTATTTTCATAAGGCAGTACACCTTCTGTCCCCTCCTGCATACACTGAAAACGAGAGAGGAGGGGTCTAAATATGAATCAGCAGGATCCAAAGCGGGCCCTGGAGGCCCTGCTGGGAAGTCCCGACGGCCAGCGTCTGGTGCAGCTTCTCAGTCGGGACGGCGGAAGCGCTATGCGTCAGGCCGCCAGCGCCCTAAAGTCCGGCAATGAGGAGAAGGCCAAGGCCGCCATGGAGCCTATGCTGCAGAACCGTGAGGTTCAGGCATTGCTCCAATCCATGGCCCAGGCGATGAACCGTGGATGATCTCAAGGAGGCCCTGTCCGGCTTTTTGAGCCAGCCAGGCGCCATGGATCAGGTCATGAGTATGGCCGCTTCTTTGGGGCTCACGCCGCCGGGTTCGGGAGATTCGGAGCCTCAGCCGAACGCCGACACGCAGGAAGCAAAACCCGATGCCGCGCCCGCCAGCGCGTCCATCCCCCCGGAAGCTCTCCAGGGGCTCATGCGGGCCGCCTCAGAGCTGGGAAAGCCCGATGAGACCACGGCCCTTTTGACAGCTCTCAGGCCCCTGCTCCGTCCGGAGCGTCAGGCCAAGCTGGACAGCGCCGTAAAGCTCTACGGCATTCTCCGGGCAGCCAGAACCATTCCCGGCCTCACAGAACTGCGCCTATGATCTATAATCCCTATTTTTCCGGTCCGGAGGAGGCCCTGCTTCCGGTGCCGCCCCGGTCTCCAGGACTGCTGGATGGGCTTACAGACCGGCTGAAGCACTTAGAGGGCGAGGACATTCTGCTGGTGCTCCTGCTGGTGCTTCTGCTGAAAAACGACCAGGATCGACGGCTGTGGCCGCTGATCGGCGCCCTCGCCTATCTATTGCTCTGAGGTTCCCGGCATGAGCCGTGAGCCTCGGAGCATTATTTTTCCGCTGGATCCTCGGTCTCGCCGGAGGCGGGCGTTTCTTTGGGTTCAGAGGCTACGTCAGCCTCCGCTGCCTCTGCGGGATCGGCTTCTTCACGGTCAGCCGCCTCCTGGGCTGCCTTCCGCTCCGCCTCCTCCTTTTCCTCCTCCAGCTTCTCGGCGTGCTTTTCATCGCTGCGGGTGAGGATGGCCAGGGCCACACACCCCACCACCACCACGGCGATCAGCACCATCAGCGCTTTTCCCGCGCCGCTGGTGGTGACCTTTACCGCCAGGATGCCCATAAGAGATGCCACCACATAGAGGATCAGCACGCTCTGGCGCTGATTGAAGCCGGAATCGATGAGCCGGTGGTGGATATGGCTCCGATCCGCCTGCATGGGGGACACATGGTGCCACATCCGCCGGATACAGGCAAAGCAGATGTCGAACAGCGGCACCCCCAGCACCAGGATCGGCACCACAAAGGAGATCACCGCGTAGAGCTTAAAGAGCCCGGACACCGCCATGCACGAGAGCATAAAGCCCAAAAACGTTGCGCCGGTGTCGCCCATGAAAATTTTCGCTGGGTTGAAGTTATAGGGCAGGAAGCCCAGGCAGGCGCCCAGCAGCACCGCCAGGATCACAGCCTCGCTGCCCTGGCCCAGGATCAGGGCGATCACCGCCATGGTCAGGCTGCTGATGGAGCAGACGCCCACGGACAGGCCGTCAAGGCCGTCGATGAAGTTCACCGCGTTGGTAATGGCCACGATCCACACAATGGTCACGGGAATGGCCATGACGCCCAGGTTCAGGTACGGGATGCCCAGGAAGCCGAAGGGATGGGAGATATAATGGATCACCACCCCCTGGGACACCGGAATGGCCGCCGCCAGGATCTGCACCACAAATTTGAGCTTTGCGTTTAAGTCGTATTTATCGTCCACCAGGCCCAGAATGACGATCACCAGGCTGCCGGCCAGCATGCCCAGGAACTGCCTTGACAGCTGGCAGACGCAGAGGCTCACCAGCACGAAGGCCACGAAGATCGCCACGCCGCCGATGGTCGGGATCGGTTTTTTGTGCATCCGCCGCTCGTCCTTGGGGATATCCACAAAGCCCAGCTTAGGGGCCAGGGCCTTGACCACCGGGGTCAGCACAAAGGAAATCACTGCAGCTGCCACCATGGCGATGATCGCCGTCAGCAGCTGCCGTTGGGTTGTCATGAGACCATCCTTTCTCAGCGCGCGACAAAGCCGATTTTCTTATAGACCTTGCGCAGGGTTTTTTCCGCAATATAGGAGGCCTTCTCCGCGCCCGCCTTGTAGACGCTCTCCAGATATGCCTTATCCTTGAGGATCCGCTGGGCCTCGTCCCGGATGGGAGCGGTGACGGACAGCACGGCCTCGCCTACCGCGGGCTTGAACTCACCGTAGCCCTTGCCCTCGAACTCCCGCTCGATCTCCTCATAGGTCTTGCCGGTGCAGGCGGAGTAGATCTCCATAAGGTTGGATACGCCGGGCTTATTCTCCCGGTCAAAGTGCACGGAGGTCTCGCTGTCGGTGACGGCGCGCTTAAACTTCCGCATGACCGTATCGTTGTCATCCTTCAGATACACGCAGCCATTGGGATCCTTGTCGGACTTGGACATCTTGGCGGTGGGAGTCTGGAGGCTCATGACCCGCGCGCCCACCTTGGGGATATAGGGCTCCGGGATCTTGAACACGTCGCCGTAGATGCCGTTAAAGCGGTTGGCCACGTCGCGGGTCAGCTCCACATGCTGCTTCTGATCCTCGCCCACGGGCACAAAGTCGGGCCGGTAGAGCAGGATATCCGCCGCCATCAGGGCCGGATAGGCAAACAGGCCGCCGTTGATATTTTCAGCGTTTTTCGCGCTTTTATCCTTAAACTGTGTCATTCTGGACAACTCGCCAAACATGGTGTAGCACTGGAGGACCCATCCCAGCTCCGCGTGCTGATGGACATGGCTCTGGATAAACAGCGTGTTCTTCTCGGGATCCAAGCCGCAGGCAATATACTGGGCCAGCTGCTCCAGGGTGTGCCGCCGGAGATCCGCGGGGGTCTGGCGGACGGTGATGGTGTGCATATCTGCCATGAAATAATAGCAGTCAAACTGCTCGGCCAGCTCGGCCCAGTTCTTAATGGCACCCAGGTAGGAGCCCAGGGTCAGGTCGCCGCTGGGCTGAATGCCGGACAGGAGTATCTTTTTTTCTTCCATATCTGATACCTTCTTTATCGTTTCAGTCGGTGATTTTACCAAAAAAGCCTAGGTATAGGCTTAGGTATTTTACCACAGGTCGTATGGTTTTTCAATTCATAAACGCATCTTTCCCGGATATTTATTGGATTCTGGCGGGAAAATATGCGGAATCCCCTGCCCGCTCCGCTTTTTTCCTTGACATCCTGGCCGCAGAAAATATAATAAGGTGTAGTGAATTACGAGACGATCTAGGAGGTACAACCATGAATTATTTTGAGGAAATGGAGGCGCGGATCCCCCACGGACGGGTGCGCACCCGCTTTGCCCCCAGCCCCACGGGATACATGCACGTTGGCAATCTGCGTACTGCCCTCTACACCTATTTTATCGCCCGGCACGCTGGCGGCGATTTCATTCTGCGCATTGAGGACACTGACCAGAAGCGGAAGGTGGAGGACGCGGTGGCCGTGATCAAGCGGACGATGGCGGACTGCGGCCTCGATTACGACGAGGGCCCGGACGTGGGCGGCCCCGTGGGCCCCTATGTGCAGACCGAGCGCCGTGAGATCTACAAGAAGTACGCGGAGCTGCTGGTGGAAAAAGGCGCGGCTTATCGCTGCTTCTGCACCGAGGAGCGGCTGGAGGCCCTCCATGCCCAGGATCCCAACGCCAAATACGACGGCCACTGCCGCCATCTCTCTCCGGAGGAGATCCAGGAGAAGCTGGACGCCGGGGTGCCCTATGTGATCCGCCAGGCCATCCCCGAGGGTCAGACCACCTTCCACGACGCGGTCTACGGCGACATCACCGTGGACAACAGCGACCTGGACGATCAGGTGCTGCTGAAATCCGACGGTCTGCCCACCTATAACTTCGCCAACGTGGTAGACGACCATCTCATGGGCATCACCCATGTGGTCCGGGGCAGCGAGTATCTGTCCTCCACCCCAAAGTATAATCTCCTGTACGAGGCCTTCGGCTGGGAGATCCCCACCTATGTCCACTGCGCCAGCGTCATGATCACCGATCCGGAGACCGGCAGTGTCCGGAAGATGTCCAAGCGCCACGGGGACCCCTCCTACGAGGATCTTCTGAAGCAGGGCTATCTGTCCCAGGCCGTCAAGAACTATGTCTCCCTGCTGGGCTGGGCCCCTCACGGAGACATTGCCGAGCAGGAGTTCTTTACCATGGAGGAGCTCTGCAAGGCATTCGATATCTCCGGCATCTCCAAGTCCCCCTCCGCCTTCGATATGGAGAAGCTCAACTACTTCAACAGCACCTATCTCAAGGAGATGATCCCCGAGGACTTCGCCGCCGCGGCCAAGCCCTGGATCGACAAAGCCATCACTGCCGAGAATGTGGACAAGGCCCAGATCCCCGTTCTGCTCCAGACCCGGCTGAACCGTCTGGATGAGATCCCGGAGATGATTGCGTTCTTTAACGCACTGCCGGAGTACGATATCGCCCTGTATACCAACAAAAAAAACAAGCTTACCGCCGAGAGCTCTCTGGAGCTCCTCAAAAAGGAGACCGAGGCTCTGACTGCCCTCTCCGATTGGAGCTATGACGGCATCCATGACCTGCTCTATGCCCTGGCCGAGGCCGATGGCATTAAAATCGGCAAGGTCATGTGGCCCCTGCGCATTGCGGCGGCCGGCAAATCCGTGACCCCCGGCGGCGCCATTGAGATCGCGCTGATCCTGGGCCGGGAGGAGACCCTGCGCCGGCTGAATCTGGGCATTTCCAAGCTGGAGGCCCAGGCATGACGGAGGTGGTAGCCGCCCTCATATGGGACGGCCACCGATTTCTGATCTGCCAGCGCCCGGCGCACAAGGCACGGGGCCTTCTGTGGGAATTCGTAGGCGGCAAGGTGGAGCCGGGAGAAACGAAGCCCCAGGCCCTGATCCGGGAATGCCGGGAGGAGCTGGGCATCACTGTCTCCCCTGCCGAGCTCTACATGGAGCTTGACCATATTTACCCGGATATCACCATTCACCTGAGCC
>CAKTEB010000088.1 GCA_934546685.1 uncultured Oscillospiraceae bacterium | reverse complement strand
ACATTGTGGATCAATTCCTGGATCAGCACGGTTTTGCCCACGCCAGCACCGCCGAACAGGCCGATCTTGCCGCCCTTGGGATAGGGCTCCAGCAGATCGATGACCTTGATGCCGGTTTCCAGAATCTCAACCGCCGGGCTCTGCTCGGAGAAGTCCGGGGGATTCCGATAGATGCTCTTGCGGGCCGCATCCTCGGGGATGGGCTCGCCGCCGTCGATGGGCTGGCCCAGGACGTTGAACATCCGGCCCAGGGTCTGCTCGCCCACGGGAACTTCGATGGTCTTACCGGGGGCCAGCACCTGCATACCGCGATACAGCCCCTCGCTGCCGGAGAGCATGACGCAACGGACGGTGCTGTCGCCCACATGCTGGGCGACTTCCATAATATGTTCCTTGCCCTCCAGCTTTACGCTGAGGGCCTCCCGGATCCGGGGCAGGTGGCCGGGCTCAAAGGCCACGTCTACCACAGGTCCGGAGATCTGTACGATGGTACCAATTTTCATCTGTATCACACTTCCTTCCTGCGCTGGGCCCGCTGGGCCTTGGCACCGGCGGAGACCTCGGTGATCTCCTGGGTGATGGCGGCCTGCCGCACGCGGTTATATTGCAGCGACAGGGAATCCAGCAGCTCCTGGGCGTTCTGGTTGGCCGCATCCATGGCGGTCATGCGGGCGTTCTGCTCACTGCAGAAGCTGTCGATGAGGGCGCTGTAGATGAAGCCGGAGATATAGCATTTCATAACGTTGTTGAGCACCCCTGTTACGGAGGGGATGAACTCAAAGGGGGCCGAAACAGCCTTCTCCCGTTCCTTGGCCGAGGTGGAGAAATAGGAGCGGTGGAAGGGGAGAAGACGGGTGGAGTGGGCAGCCGAGGAAAGGCTGCTCTCCATATCCGTATAGATAACGAAGATCTCCTTCAGCTCGCCCTGCTCATAGGCGCTGAGCAGGATGGAGCAGATCTCTCTGGCCCGCTGCATGGTGGGGTTCTGGGCGGTATAGAGGAAGCTCTGCTCCACTGGAATATGGTGCTGCTCGAAGTAGTGACGGCCATATTCGCCCACCACATAGAGCTTCATATCCGGATGCTGGGACAGGAGCTTTTCCGCCTTCTTGAGAACATTCTGGTTGTACGCGCCAGCCAGACCCTTGTCGGCGGTGATGACCAGGCAGCCATAGGTGCCCTCCAGGGGCTCCTCATGGCCCACCGGATAGAAGTAGGGGCTCTCCACATCTCCCGCGGTGCGGAAGATCCGCTTGATCTCACCCCGCAGGGCCTCGAAGTAGGGGCGGGTATGATCCAGCTCGGAGCGGGCCCGGCGCAGCTTTGTGGAAGCGATCAGGTACATGGCGTTGGTGATCTTCTTGGTATCCTTCACGCTTTCCATGCGGCTCTTGATCTCTTTTGTGCTGGCCATATTATGCACCACGCTTTCCGGCGTAATCCGCCAGGAAGTCCTTGGCCAGCGTCTGGATCTGGGTGCGGTCCTCATCGGAGAGCTTGCCGGTAGCGTCGATGCGGCTGCAAAGCTCCGGGGCCTTCTGCTCCACATGGGTGAGCAGTGCGGCGGAAGCCGTATTGACCTCCTCCACCGGTACATGCAGGAACAGCTGCTTCAGGGCCGCCACCAGCAGGATCACCTGCTGATGCTGGCTGTAGGGGTGATACTGGGCCTGCCGCAGCAGACGCATCAGCCCCTGGCCGTATTGCAGCTGACGCTTGGTGGTGTCATCCAGGTCGCTGGAGAACTGGGTGAAGACCTCCATCTCCCGATACTGGGCCAGATCCAGCCGGATGGCACCGGCGGCGGACTTCATGGCCTTGGTCTGGGCGTCGCCGCCCACACGGGATACGCTGATGCCGACGTTGACGGCGGGACGCTGGCCGGAGAAGAACAGGTCGCTCTCCAGGAAGATCTGACCGTCGGTGATGGAGATGATATTCGTGGGAATGTATGCGGACACGTCTCCGGCCTGGGTCTCAACGATAGGCAGGGCAGTCATGCTGCCGCCGCCCAGGTCATCGGACAGGTGCGCGGAACGCTCCAGCAGACGGGAGTGCAGATAGAAGACGTCGCCGGGGTAGGCCTCGCGGCCGGGGGAACGCTCCAGCAGCAGGCTCAGGGCACGGTAGGCAATGGCATGCTTGGAGAGGTCGTCATAGACAATGAGCACGTCCCGGCCCTGATACATGAAATACTCGCCCATGGCGCAGCCCGCGTAGGGGGCGATATACTGCATGGAGGCGGAGGAGCTGGCGGGGGCATGGAGCACGATGGTATAGTCCATAGCGCCCCGGGCCTTCAGGTTCTCTACCATCTGGGCTATAGAGGAGGACTTCTGGCCGATAGCCACATAGATGCACACCACGTTCTTGCCCTTCTGGTTCAGAATGGTGTCCAGCGCCACGGCGGTCTTGCCGGTCTGACGGTCGCCGATAATCAGCTCACGCTGGCCGCGGCCAATGGGGAACATGGAGTCGATGGCCAGCAGGCCGGTCTCCATGGGGGTGTTGACGGGCTGGCGATCAATGATGCCGGGGGCGGGATTCTCAATGGGCCGATAGCCGTCGGCCTTGATCTCACCAAGACCGTCGATGGGCTCGCCCAGGGCGTTGATGACTCTGCCCAGGTACTTGTCGCCCACGGGGATACCGGCGGTCTTGCCGGTGCGGCGGACAATGCTGCCCTCGCTGATCTCGTCGCCGTCGCCGAACAGAATGCAGCCAATCTCATCCCGCTTCAGATCCTGGACCATGCCCTTGACGCCGTTTGAGAACAGAAGGATCTCGCCATAGGCGGCATGGGGAAGGCCGCGAACCGTGGCGATCTCGTCGCCTACGGTGAGGACCTCGCCGGTCTCCTGGGCCAAAACCTCAGGGGCGAAGTTCTCCACAGCCTCCTTCATCAGGGGGATGATCTTTTCAGCACGGGGATTCAGCTGCTCCAGGCGCTCCCGGAACTGGCGCAGACGGCCCTCCAGGCTCCAGTCGTATACATCGTCGCCGGCCTTTAGGATAAAGCCGCCGGTGAGGGCCGGGTCCTCCTCAAAGCGGAGCTCCACGGTCTGATGGTAACGGTTCTGAAGGAAGGCGGAAAACCGCTGAAGCTGTGCCTGGGTGGGGGCCTTACTGCCCCGGAGGGTGGCAGTGAGTACAGTCACGTTTTCCTCAAGCATGATCCTGATCCTCCTCTGCCTTGTCCAGGAACTGATCGTAGGGATCGCCGCCCTGCTGCTGGAGCAGCAGCTTCTCGGTGGCGGTCATAGCCAGATCACGGATCTCCTGCTGGCTCTCAGCCAGGAGCTTGTCATGCTCCCGCTGGGCGGCAGTGTGGGCGTCGGCCACCAGACGGTCTGCCTGGGCCTGCGCCTCCTTCCGCTGCTCCTGACGGTACTGCTCGATCTCGGCCTGAGCGTCGGTGCGCTTCTGCTGGAGCTCGGCCTCGAGGTTCTGGAGCTGGGCCTCGTAGCCCTTCTTGAGATCTTCGGCCTGGGCCCGATCCTGGGCGGCGGCCTCATGCTCCTGCCGGTAATAAGCCTCACGCTTCTCCATGAACTGCTTTACCGGCTTGTACAGCAGCAGATACAGCCCCCCTGCCAGAATGGCAAAGTTCAGAAGATGCAGGATGATCTGCTGAAAGTCGATATTAAGTGGAATATTCACGGTCGGCACCTGCCTTTATAGTACGAAGATAATCAGGATAACAACCAGCAGCGCGTAGATGATTGCAGTCTCGATGAATACCAGGCTCAGCATCAGGGTTGTACGGATCTTGTCCTGAGCCTCGGGCTGACGGGCGATGCCCTCTGCGGACTTGCCGGACACAACGCCCATGGCGATTGCGCCGCCGGCAGCGGCCAGACCGATGGCGATTGCAGCGCCCAGCGCCTTTGCGGCGGTGTCGGACAGGCCGCCAGCGGCCTCCACGGTGGTTTCAGCGGCAGCGGCGTCAGAGCTGTTTGCAGCCAGGACAGGAACAGCCAGGGCCATAACCATAATAACCACCAGCAACAGGGCGGGGATTCTCATTTTCAGCTTTTTCATTGTTAAAACCTCCATTAAAAAATAAGTTTGTTATGCGTGTTGTTTCTTTGCCTTAGGCTTCTTGGGGCTGGGCTCGGATACCTCGCCGTAGAACAGGGCGGTGAGCATGGTGAGCACATAGCTCTGGATCAGCGCGTGCAGCAGGGTAAAGAGCACTGCCACCACTACGGGAAGAACAAAGCTCAGCTGTACATAATAATAGATGAGCTCCGTGACCAGCAGTCCGCTGAGCAGCGCGCCGAATAGACGGAAGCTCATGGAGATGGGCAGCGAGAAGTCCTTGAGGGTCTTGCCGATGCCCTTGACGCCGTTTCCGGCAATGCCGCCGGAGAGAATGATGCAGTAGGACAGGCAGCCCAGGGCGATGGCACCGTTGACATCGGACAGGGGCGCGGGCAGGCTCACAGACGCGCCGCTGATGCTCACGGCCTGTACGCCAAACAGCTCAAACAGGGTTCCCACAAAAATATAGACGCCAGCGGCGAAGACGTAGGCCCCCAGGAAGCCGTTCCGGTGGGGAGAGTTGCTCTTGGCCAGGTTGTCGAAGAGGCCGACCACCTGCTCAATGAGCATCTGAAATTTACCGGGCACATATTGGAACCGGGGAATGGCGAAGATCCGGATCAGGGCGGCCGCGATCAGCAGCACTGCTGTTACAACCATGCCGGAGATCAGTCCCGGGTTCACGTTTTTGAGGCCGAACAGGCTGATGCGGCCTGTCTCATGCAGTACGGCGTCCCGCATGGCCTCCTGAATGGATTCCTGACTGGCGGGAGCCTTTACCAGGATGCTGGCCACGGTCAGAACAGCCACCACAAGGATCCATCCGATCAGAAACTTTTTGTGCTTCATAGGTTACTCCTTTCCGCAGCCCGGAGCCTGTCATATAGTTTCGATATAACAAACTAAAATGGGGTTGCATTTCTGAGACGTTGGTATTATACTGTGTACCTGGCAAGATGTAAAATATATAATTCGTATCATTACTATACCAATATTGTATGGCAGAAAGGACAATACCATGTCGGTTCCCTACGACTACTACCGTATTTTTTACCATGTTGCGAGACAGAACAGCTTCACCCGGGCGGCGGCGGTTCTCGGCAACAATCAGCCCAACATTACCAGGTGCATGAACAACCTGGAGCAGGAGCTGGGCTGCAAATTATTTGTCCGATCCAACCGGGGCGTGAGCCTGACTCCGGAGGGGGAGACCCTGTTTGCCCATGTGCATCTGGCCTTCGACCAGATCACCGCCGGGGAGGAGGAGCTCCGCCGGGACTGTCTGCTGGAAAGCGGCGTCATCTCCATCAGCGCCAGCGAAACGGCTCTGCATCTGCTGCTCGTGCGGAAGCTGTCGGAATTCCGCGCCCGCTACCCGAATATTCAGCTGCGTATCACCAACGACACCTCCCCCCAGGCCATCGAGGCCCTGTCTCAGCGGCGGATGGACTGCGCCATCATCACCACCCCCTGCCAGAGCGGCCCAACCCTGCGGATTACGCCCCTCCGGTCCTTCCAGGAGGTACTGGTGGGGGGCGGCAACTATCGGAATCTGGCCTCCAAAAACCGGCGGCTCCAGGAGCTCTCCGGGATGCCCATGGTCTGCCTGGGCCAGGGCACCAGCACCTACGACTTTTATCAGCGGCTGTTTTCCAAGCACGATCTGGCCTTCCGGGTGGACATGGAGGCCGCCACCATGGATCAGGTGATCCTCATGGTCATGTATAACCTGGGGCTTGGCTTTGTGCCGGAGCCCATGGCCGCCGCGTCTCTGACCCGGGGCGAGATTTTTAAGATTCCGCTGGATACCGATATTCCCCAGCGGCAGATTGCTATGGTGGAGAATACCGCCCGGCCCCAGTCCATCGCGTTTCAGAAGTTTAAGGAATTGCTGTTGGAGTAAAAAAGGGGGTGCTGCAAAATTCTTTGCGGCACCCCCAAAATAATTCAATTTGTCCGGAAAGGACACCTTCACCGCCCCAAAGGGGCGATTTCATCCAGCCCCAAGGCTGGATTTCATATGCGAAAGCATATTTCATTCGGCCTATGGCCGAATTTCATTGCGGCTGTGCCGCTTACACATAATACATATACCCCGTGGTGCTCTTCTCAATGGCCTTCTGGGCCAGCTGCTCCAGGGTGATGCCCTCCAGAGTCTCCTTGACGGTCTCGTCCAGCGCCCCGAACACATCCTCCCCCATGACCTGCTCCAAATACGGCGCCTGATCCCCCAACGTCTCGGGGGTGGGGTCAAAGAGGCTGGTCTCGGTGGCGTAGAGCACCTGATACACGGTGATCTCCCCCGGGGCCCTTTTCAGGGAATAGCCCCCCTGGGGCCCCTTGGTGGCCAGCACGATGCCATCGGATTTCAGCCGGGTGAACACCTGCTCCAGGTAGATCTTCGATATTTTCAGCGCCTCGCTGACCTCCAGCACCGTGAACTTGGTCTCGGTGGGGTAGCGCATGGCGAAGTAGACCATGGCGGCCAGCCCGTAGCGGGCCTTTGCGGAAATTCTCAATTCCATGTCCTCCTGAATTCCTATATATCCGATATGAAATATTATATTCCATTTTACCCACCTCGTCAACCGGAAAAAGCCCCCGAAAAGCGGAAATTTGCATAAAACATCATAAGTCCTCCTATGGAATGTAAACGAAATGACATTTTTGTAGGAATTGTAGAAGAATCTTGGGACTGGGGCGCAATATTGTGGTATTTCCAATAAATAATAGAAGTTGTTGAAGTTTGCTGAAAACCCGTTGACAGTGTAAAATCATAGTGTTATCATACCCAATGTAGGAAAGCGGATCATGCCCAATTCCGAAAAACGGAGGTCTCTGGACGGATTGGGCCTGGCAGGTCTGCTGAAGACCCCGGTATCATGTACAGCCGGGGGAGATATAAAGGAGGAATATGCTATGAAGAAAAAACTTCTGAGCATCATGCTGGTACTGTGCATGGTACTGGGTATGATGCCAGCGGTGGCGGCTGCGGATGGCGATGATACAGCATCTGCAAAGCTTCCGGATGCGGTTGATGGCGTTATTACACTAGATAAGGATATGACAGTTACCGCCGACAAGCTACCTACGACAAATGCTACGCTTGACTTGAATGGAAAAACGCTGACTATTTCTGATAGCAATTATGTTGATGTTGGTAACGGGCAAACGCTTACTGTAAAGAATGGTAAGATTGTAGCTAACGCCACCAGTGGCGTTGTATTTGCAGCAGAAGCAAAAGCATCCATTATTTTTGATGCAGTAGAGATGGAAACTACTGGCTATGCTCTTTTCCCTTGCGGTACTGCAACTGAAGTTGTTGTAAAGAATGGTTCTAAGATCACTGCTGGCGTAATGGTATTAGCTACAAATGCAGACAATGAGAATGGAACACTGATTTGGAGCAACAATGTAAAGCTCATCGTAGAAGATTCCACGCTTATCAGTAACAACAGCACTGACCACGATAACTGCGCAGTACTGCTTAACGTGCCGGGTACGCTGGAGGTTAATAATTCTACAATAAGCGGAAACCGTCAGGCAGTAATCGTTCGTGGCGGCACTGCAACAATTAAGAATAGTAATGTTAAGCTGGAGAATCCCATAAGCCAGGAGACGGCAGGAAAATATGATGCGAGTTTTTGGAGGAGTGGTAATGAGGTTCCTGGTGCTGCGCTGGTAGTTGGTACATACCAGGAAACTTCGTCTACCGACTATAACTACCCGGCAGTGTGCACTGTGGAAGGGTCTACTATCATTGCACCTGAAAACTATAGAGCTATCTATGCATATGTCATGGATAATGAAAGCAAGGGCAACAGAAGCACAACCTTGAGCCTGTACAAGAGCCCTGTAACCGGCGCGGTTGCAGGCAATGTTAAACCGACGTATAGGTATGCAATCAAGGCTACAAGCGAGATCCCTACTGTTTGGGCAGATGCCAGTAACATTCAGAATGCCATGGCTGAAAACGCAGCCGAAGGAGATACAGTTAGTTTCTACGTTTATGGCTATACAGGATCAGAAGTTAAGAGCGTGTCGGCTGTTAAGAATGCCGATAATAGTGAGGTTGAGCTGAGGCCCCTGACTAAGTCTGGTTGTTATGAATTTAGTATGCCGGCGAGTAGCGTGACCCTCAATGCAGAAGTTGAGAAAATCAATTATAATGTTGTGGTCAATGAAGCTACAAACGGAACTGTAACTGCTGATAAGACAGCACACTACGGAGATACGGTCACGCTTACAGTAAAGGCTGACGATGGCTACGAGCTGGACCAGCTGAGCGTGACTAAGGATAATAATCTTGAAGAAGATAAGGATGTGGCCGTAACCGATAACGGTGATGGGACATACAGCTTTGAGATGCCATGGTATAATGTTAATGTTACCGCCACCTTCAAAAAGGTGAACTATACCATTACGGTGGATACTGCGGAGCACGGTACTGTAACGGTGGACAAGACCACCGCTACCATCGGCGATAATGTGGGCATCGCTTATACGGCTGAGAAGGGCTACAAGCTGACTTCCCTGAAGGTCATGAATGGCGAGACGGAAATCAAGCTTGATGAGACGAATGGCTTCATGATGCCCGCAGGTAACGTTACCGTTACCGCTACCTTTGAGGCTATCAAAACTGAGGTAAAGGCCGAGGATGCGAAGCCTACCACCGAGGTTTCCGAGAAGATCGACGAGGCTGATTCCAAGAAGATTGAAGTAGTAACCGCCAAGGCCGAGGTCACTGGTGTGGCCGCCGCGGCTGACACGGACAAGATCCTCGCGGCTGCAAAGGATGTAGACACCACCAACGCAGAAAAGGTTGAGATCGCAGTCTCCGCCAAGGTCGAGGCTACTGAGGCCAAGCTGACCGGCGACACCCAGACCCTGACCTTCTCCGTGAAGCCTGTTGCTGCCATTACTGTTGATGGTGTGAAGCAGGACAAGACGGTTGATGTTACCAACGACATGCTCTCCGGCAAGGAGATCACCATTAAGCTGCCTCTGCCTGCTGGCTTTGAGCCCAAGGAGATCAT
>CAKTEB010000087.1 GCA_934546685.1 uncultured Oscillospiraceae bacterium | reverse complement strand
GCTCAGCACAGGGTTGGACACGCGGTCCACGCCCATCAGGTAAACCTGAGTCATGTCGGTAACGCGCTGGTCATCGGCATTGGCAGCAAAAAAGGGAGAAAACTTGCTCTCGAAGCCGGTAGCAGCGGCTACCAGGGTGCCATCATTGCTGGCGCTGGTCTGAACGCCCTCATCGACGTTAGAACCAGCCTCGGTGCCTGCGGGTGCAGCACTGCCAGGTGCGACGTTTCCGGCGCTGCCGGCGTTGTCGCCGCAGCCTGCCAGGAGACCTACGCACATGCAAACAGACAGGAGCAGCGCAAGCAGCTTGGTCTTGTTTCTCATGTTAAGAAATCCTCCTTAAAAATATTGAACATAAACGGAACATACTCCAACGGAACATACCCCGTGGTTCACAGATCATCATCGATCCCTAGAACAGGGATCGGCGGGGGAGCGCTCCCCCGTTTGTACCTATAGTACGGCTATTTTGATCGGACCGACCCATTATAGTGGACCGGACGCCCGCTGTCAATTTGAAAATGTGGGAAAGACCGAAAAATTGCGGAATTACTGGGGTTTGTCCCGCTTCACCCATTGGGCCCT
This sequence comes from uncultured Oscillospiraceae bacterium, assembly GCA_934546685.1. Lineage (GTDB taxonomy): Bacteria > Bacillota > Clostridia > Oscillospirales > Oscillospiraceae > HGM13006. The sequence goes on along the minus strand of CAKTEB010000087.1, from coordinate 8,629 downwards.
CATCAGGCTCTGCCGAAGCAGCACCATCAGCACCGCGCCCACCGCCTCCAGCAGCATAAACAGGAGCTCCGCCCGGGAGCAGCTGCCGTTTTTGGCGCAGCGGATGGCCTGACCCAGCACGCAGAGCACTGCCGCCAGGGCCGAAAGCACAGCCAGGCGCGGGATCCGCGGTACCGTGGATTCATAGACGTAGGTCTTCAGGGGTTCTCCGCCGCCGGTAAGCTCGCCCAAACACCAAAGCACCGCCACCGCCGCCAGCAGAGCCACCATATAGGGAAACAGCACATAGCCGCAGCCCCGGAAGCTCTCCACCGGCAAGAAGCCCCCTGCCAGTAGGCAGATCATCGCCGCAGCGCCCAGGATCCAAAGCTCCAGCAGCAGCCGCTTCCGGGTTCTTCCCCCATCCACATAGGCCATGTAATCTCCATTGTAGATGAGCTCCCCTGACGCGGTTCTCTGGTAATGAGAGATCCGGGACTGCCGTTTTTTCTTACGCATCCGCTCAGGAAAGCTGGCTCAGGTCGAAGTGTTCCAGATAGTCCTTGGCGGTCTCCGCCACGCCTCTCAGGCACTTCTCCTCGAAGGGGCTCTCCAGCCCGGCGTTCTTCAGCAGGTCGGTGAAGGTACGGCTGCCGCCCTGGCGGGTATAGGCCATGTAGTGCTCCCAGGCGTTCTTCTGATCCTTCTGGAGCAGGGCCCAGAACTGCAGAGACACGGTCTGGGCCAGGCAGTAGTCAATATAATAGAAGGGGCTGGAGTAAATATGGTGCTGCCGCTGCCAGCCCTCGCCCTCAGCATAGAAGGGGATGTCGCCGTCCAGCTTCATCCAGGGCATATAGATCCCCAGGAGCTCCTTCCAGACGTCATGGCGCTGTCTGGGCGTCATATCCGGCTTCTCATAGACGATGTGCTGGAAGTGATCCACCATGGTGCCGTAGGGGATGAAGGTCAGTGCCCCGGACAGGTGGCTGTAGTAGAACTTCTGGGTATCGGGGCCGAAGAAGCCCTGGGCCCAGGGCCAGGCAAAGAACTCCATGGACATGGAGTGCACCTCGCAGGCCTCCATGCTGGGCCAGGTGTAGGATACCGGCACCCGATCCCGGTTGGTGTAGGCGGCAAAGGCATGTCCAGCCTCGTGGGTCACGACCTCCACGTCGTGCTGAGTGCCGTTGAAGTTGGCGAAGATAAAGGGTACCCGGTAGTCGGGGATGCTGGTGCAGTAGCCGCCGCCGGCCTTGCCCTCGGTGGAGAGCACATCCAGCAGCTCGCCGTCCAGCATGGTGCGGAAGAACTCGCTGGTCTCCGGGGACAGCTCGTCATAGAACTTCTTGCCCTGGGCCAGGATGTCGTCGGGGGTACCCACAGGCCGGGGGTTGCCGGAGCGGAACTCCAGGGCGTTGTCCGCAAAGCTCATGGGGTATTCCTTGCCCAGACGCTTAGCCTGCTCCCGGTAGATGCTGTCGGCCAGAGGCACCAGATAGGTGCGCACCGCGGCCCGGAACTTTTCCACATCCGCCTTGGAGTAGCAGTTCCGGCCCATCCGGTAATAGCCCAGAGTGGTATAGCCCTCATAGCCCAGCTTTTTGCCCATCTGATCCCGCAGATGGACCAGCTTGTCATAGATGCCGTCCAGGGCCTCCTGGTTATCCTTATACCACTGGCCCTCGGCCTTCCAGGCCGCCAGACGGCGGGTATCGTCGGCGTCGGTCTTGAAGGGGGACATCTGGGAGATGGTGTAGACCTTGCCCTCAAAGGGGATCTGCGCGGAGGCCAGGAGCTTTTCATACTCCTGGGTCAGGTCGTTCTCCTGCTGGAGCTCCTCCATAATGGTGGGATCAAAGGTCTTCAGCTGGATCTCGGCGTTCACAAACATCAGGTCGCCGTATTCCTTCGTGAAGTCGGGCCGGAAGGGAGAATTCAGCATAGCCAGAGTCCACTGCTGGCGGTCCTCCTCCAGCTGGGGCTCCGCGCCGTTCCAGAACTTCATCTCGTCGTCATAAAACTTATCTCTGGTGTCGATGGTATGGCGGATGGAAGCCAGGGTGGACTGGGTCTGGATGTGCTTCTCCAGGGTCTCCTTCTCCAGGAAGACCTCCTTGGCCTGAGCATAGCTTTCAGCCTTCTGGAGCCGGGCCGTCAGGGCCTTGATCTGCGCTTTCAGCGCCGGCAGATCCGGGCGCTTATATTCCATCTGAGAAAATTTCACAGGGATACCTCCGTTCTCGGTTTTGTCCGTCACAGGTGGATACTTTTGTGTCATTTATCACGGTCATAAATACAATCTATAGCATTCCGTAACCTATATTATATGCGATAATGGCCCATTGCGCAAGTGTTCTCTTTGCATTTTTGCTATAATTGTTGCATTTGTTTTTCATTTCAGCACTGTAAAGCATTACTTTGACAGAGAAACTGCATTTTCATAACGAAAGGGGCCGGTCTCCGGCCCCTTCCTTCTCTATTTGACGTGTTTCTGCTACAAGCGCATTGTTTCCTTACTCCACTGTTGAGAGCTCCCTGGAAATCACCTTTTTCCACTGGGTTTTGAAGTAGATCAGGAACATGGTGCCGCTGAGGGTCCAGGTGATGGGATACGCCCAGAATACCACCCGGATATCCGGGATGATAGACACGGTAATGGTGATATAGGTGATACGGATGGCGCACCAGCACAGCAGCATCACGATCATGGATACCTTTGCCTTGCCAGCGCCCCGCAGGATGCCCGCGCAGCAGTGGCTGAGGCCCAGCAGGCACCAGAACAGCGCCTCGATATGCGCCTGGCGCACCCCGTAGCTGATGACATCCGGATCCCGGTTAAAGGCCGCCATGAGCCAGGGGGCCGCGGTGCAGACGATGACCCCCACCACCTCGGCGATAGCCATGGAGCAGAGGGTGCCGTAAAGGCTGCCCTTTTTGACCCGATCCTGCTTCCCCGCCCCGAGATTCTGGCTCACAAAGGTGGAAAGGGCCATGGCAAAGCAGGTGATGGGCAGAAAGCCAAAGCCCTCGATCTTGAAATACACGCCGCAGCCCGCCATGGCATGGGCCCCGAACTGGTTGATGTTGGACTGAACGATCACGTTAGCCAGGGAGATGATGGAGTTCTGTACGCCAGAGGGCAGGCCGATGGCCAGGATCCGTTTCAGCATGGGCACATCCAGCCGCACCTTCCGCCACTCCACCTGATACTCTGTACCGGGCCGGGTCAGCCGATGGAAGGCCAGGATCGCGCTGAGGCTCTGGGCAATGGTGGTGGCCAGTGCCGCCGCGCCTACGCCAAAACCCAGCACCGCCACGAACAGCAGATCCAGCACCACGTTGACTCCGGAGGAGAACATCAGATAATACAGAGGATGACGCGAATCACCCACCGCCTGCAAAACGCCCACCGCCACGTTATACATGACCACCGCCAGGGCCCCGGCGAAGTACACCCGAAAGTAGATGATGGACTGGGGCAGCACGGATTCCGGCGTGCCCATCCATCGAAGCAGCAGAGGCGTCAGCACAATGCCCAATACCGTCAGAGCCAGACCCGCCGCAATGCCGAAGAACACCGTGGCATGGATGGCCTGACGCATATGCTCCTGCTCCCGGGCGCCAAAGTACCGGGCGATGACCACGCCGGCGCCCATGGCCACGCCGTTGAACAATCCCACCAGCAGAAAGATCAGGCTGCCAGAGGAGCTCACCGCCGCCAGGGCCTCACTGCCCACAAAGTTTCCCACGATCAGAGAGTCGCAGGTGTTGTAGAGCTGCTGGAACAGATTGCCCAGAAACAGCGGCACCGCAAAGCCAAATAGTTTTCCTAAGATGCTGCCCTCTGTCAGCAGCGTTGTTCCGTTCTTTCCAGAACGCATGCGATTCTTCCTTTCCTAAAAGTGTCTTTTCTCCAAGGGCAGACCACAGGGGACGGTATCGCCGTCCCCTGCTCAGCTTGTCAAAAAAAGTTTTTGACAAGCTGACCTACGGATTTTTGAACTTGAAACGTTCAAAAATCCGTTTGATTGAACGCGAAGGGCGGGCCTTGCCCCCCTTCACTCTTCCCCCTGCTGCTCAATCGCATATCACTCTATGAACTTCTTTGACGGTCTCCACAGGGGACGGCAATGCCGTCCCCTGCTCACTGTATCTTATTCTCCCGCCTCAGTTCTCCGCAGCCATGGTCTCGTCAAAATGCTTGTTGATCTGCTCGGTAAATTCCAGCGCTGCGTTGTAGCCCATCTTCTTCTGGCGGTTGTTCATGGCCGCCACTTCCAGGATCACCGCCAGGTTTCTGCCGGGCTTCACCGGGATGGTCAGATTGGGCACCTTGACCCCCAGGATCGTGGTGAATTCATTCTCCACGCCCAGCCGGTCATAGAGCACATCGTCCCGCCAGGCCTCCAGGTTCACCACCATGTCGATGTTGGCAGATTCCTTGACCGCGCCCATACCGAAGAGCTTCGCCACGTTGATAACGCCGATGCCCCGGAGCTCGATATAATTGCGGATCAGCTCCGGCGCGGAGCCAGAAAGCACATAGGCGCCCTCCTTCTTGATCTCCACCGCGTCGTCGGCAATGAGACGGTGGCCGCGCTTGATCAGCTCAATGGCCGCCTCGCTCTTGCCCACGCCGCTTTCTCCCAGCAGCAGCATACCCTCGCCGTGAACCTCCACCAGCACGCCGTGGCGGGTGAGCCGGGGGGCCAGATAGTGCTTCAGGGTGGCGATCATGGTGGAGACCAGCTCCGAAGTGGTCTCGTCGGTACGGAGGATGGTGATATTGTACTTCCGGGCCATGACCATGCACTCGTTGCAGGGCTCTAAATGCCGGGCAAAGATCAGTGCCGGGGGCCGATAGGAAAACAGCCGGTCAAAGGCGATGACCCGCTGCTCCGGGGTCAATCCCGCCAGATAGGTGTCCTCTACCATACCGATGACTTGGGTTCGGGCCGGTTCAAAGTGCTCAAAGAATCCCGACAGCTGCAGGGCCGGCCGGTTCACGTCCTCCACAGTGATCTGGATCTTCTCAAAATCCGAGGACCGGTAGAGCATCTCCAGCTTGAACTCCTTGGTGAGATGGGCCAGGGAAACGGTAAATAGGGACATGGCTTGGGCTCCTTTTCCACATAGATGAGTCCATTATACTCCGAAGTTCCCCATTTGGCAAGCCTCCCGGCCCCAGACAGAGAAAACGGGCAGAAACTCGGTTTCCCGAATTTCTGCCCGAAAAGCAGTTTCTTTTTTGAATCAATACATGCCCTGGCCAGCAGCGGCGGAAGCCTGAGCGGCTGCGATGGCCGCATCCTGCTGAGGATCGGGCTTGTCGGCCACCAGGCTCTCGGTGGTCAGCACGCAGGAGGCGATGGAAGCGGCGTTCTCCAGAGCGCTGCGGGTCACCTTGGTGGGATCCACAATGCCGGTGCCGATCATATCGCAGTACTCCTCGGTGTAGGCGTTGTAGCCAAAGCCCACCTTGCCGGAGTTGGAGATCCGGTCGAAAATCACGGAGCCGTCCACACCAGCGTTATAGGCGATCTGGCGGACAGGAGCCTCCAGAGCCTTGGCAACGATCTGAGCGCCGGTCTTCTCGTCACCCTCCAGGGTAGCGACCAGAGCATTGACAGCGGGGATGGCGTTCACATAAGCAGTGCCGCCGCCGGCTACGATGCCCTCTTCCACAGCTGCGCGGGTGGCGTTCAGAGCGTCCTCAATGCGGAGCTTCATCTCGTGCATCTCGGTCTCGGTCTGGGCGCCGACCTTAATGACGGCCACGCCGCCGGACAGCTTTGCCAGACGCTCGTTGTACTTCTCTTTATCATACTCGGACTCGGTGGTGGAGATCAGGGACTTGATCTCAGCAACACGGGCCTGGATGGCAGCGGTGTCGCCAGCGCCGCCCACGATGGTGGTGTCGTCCTTGGTGATCTTGACCTGATGGGCCTTGCCCAGCTGATCGAAGGTGGTGTCCTTCAGATCCATGTCGAGATCGCCGGTGATGACCTCGCCGCCGGTGAGGATGGCGATATCCTTCAGCATCTCCTTGCGGCGGTCGCCGTAGCCAGGAGCCTTCACGCAGGCAACGTTCAGCACGCCGCGGATCTTGTTCAGCAGCAGGGTGGACAGAGCCTCGCCCTCTACGTCCTCAGCGATAATGACCAGCTTCTGGCCGGACTTCATGACCTGCTCCAGAATGGGCAGCAGATCCTGAATGCTGGAGATCTTCTTGTCGGTGATCAGCAGCAGGGCGTCGTCCATAACGCACTCCATGGTCTCAGCGTCGGTGACCATGTAGGGGGTCAGGTAGCCGCGGTCGAACTCCATGCCTTCCACAACGTCCAGCTGAGTCTCAGCGGTCTTGCCCTCTTCAATGGTGATAACGCCGTTGGAGGTGACCTTCTCCATGGCCTCGGCGATCAGTGCGCCGACAGACTCGTCGCCGGAGGAAACGGTGCCTACCCGAGCGATGTCGGAGGAGCCGGAAACCATCTGGGAGTTGCCCTTGATCGCCTCGACCGCAGCGGCCACAGCCTTGCTGATGCCCTTGCGCATGACCATGGGATTCGCGCCTGCGGTGACGTTCTTGATGCCCTCGCTGACAATAGCCTGGGCCAGAACAGTGGCGGTGGTGGTGCCGTCTCCAGCCACATCGTTGGTCTTGGTGGCGACCTCACGAACCAGGCTTGCGCCCATGTTCTCGAAGGCGTCCTCCAGCTCCACGTCCTTGGCGATGGTCACGCCGTCATTGGTGATGAGGGGATTGCCATACTTCTTATTGAGAACCACATTGCGGCCCTTGGGGCCCAGGGTGACCTTAACGGTGTTTGCCAGCTGATCGATGCCAGCCTGGAGCTTTTTGCGAGCTTCCTCGCCAAAAATAATCTGCTTAGCCATGATAAATTACCTCCAATTATTCCACAACTGCAAGGATATCGCTCTGACGAACGATGGTATACTCTTCTTTGCCCAGCTTCACTTCAGTGCCGGCGTATCTGGCAAAGATGACCTTCTGGCCAACGGTAACAGTCATCTTGACATCGTGGCCGTCCACCATGCCGCCGGGGCCAACTGCAATGACCTCAGCCACAGTGGGCTTTTCCTTGGCGCTGGACGCCAGAATGATACCGGAGGCGGTGGTTTCCTCCACCTCGGTCATCTTAACAATGACTCTGTCAGAGAGGGGTACAAGTTTCATTTGAGGTTCCTCCTTAAAGATAATTGACGGCGCAGAAACGCCTGTCAAAGGTTCTACGGTGTTGTGTTTAGCACTCATACATCCGGAGTGCTAACGTCTATATAATAGCCCAGCGTCCCCAATTTCACAAGTGTCAATTTGCACAATATCAGAATTTATTTCTTGTGAACTTTTTCTAAACACGCCGCTTCTATTTCCAGCGTTCCCCACAATAAGAATTCCGTTGCCTTTTTCCGCGCAAATGTGCTATGATAGGGCGGCAAATAACACAGGGGCTCCCTGTGATTGGAGGAAGCATACATTTGAATACACAACAGAATAAGCTGGGGACCATGCCCATCGGACGGCTGCTGATCTCCATGAGCATCCCCATGATGATCTCGTTTTTCATCCAGGCTCTTTACAATATCGTGGACTCCATGTTCGTGGCCCGGATCAGCGAAAACGCCCTGACCGCTGTCTCTATCGCCTTTCCGCTCCAGCAGATCATTACCGCCATTGGCGTGGGCACCGGTGTGGCGGTCAACGCGCTGGTTCCCCGTTACATCGGCCAGGGCCAGCAGGACAAGGCCCTGGGCATCGCCAATGTGGCGGTGGTGCTGTCCGCCTGCTATACGGTGCTGTTTATGCTGGTGGGCCTTTTCGGCGTCCGGGCCTACTACACCATGCAGACCGATGTGGCGGAGATCGTAGAGGCTGGCACCCAATACCTGTCCGTGATCTGCCTGGTCTGTGCGGGCGCCTTCTTCGGCCAGAACTTTGAAAAGCTCCTGGTGGCCACTGGCAACACCGTGGGCTCTATGATCTCTCAGGCCACCGGCGCCATCTTCAATATCATCTTCGATCCCCTGCTGATCTTCGGCATCGGCCCCTTCCCGAAGCTGGGGGTTGCCGGTGCCGCCGTAGCCACAGTGCTGGGCCAGATCTGCGCCGCCCTGGTGGCCCTGACCCTGCTGACCATCAAGGAGAAGAACATTCGGCTCCGCTTCCGGTATATGCGCCCCTCCGGTGAAATCCTGAAGAATATTTTCTCCGTGGCCATTCCCTCCATGATCACCGTGGGTCTCAGCTCCGCCATGAGCTTCTGCCTGAATCAAATCCTCCTGGCCTTCTCCACCACAGCCACCGCAGTCTTCGGTATCTGGCTGAAGCTCCAGAGCTTTGCTTTCATGCCCATCTTTGGCCTCAACAACGGTACCATCCCCATGATCTCCTACAACTACGGAGCCGGGCGCATGGACCGGGTCCGTCAGACCGTCTCCCTGGCCCTGAAATCCGCGCTGGTGCTAATGGTGATTGAGGTTCTTGTCTTTGAAAACATCCCCACCCAGCTGCTGCGGATGTTCAGCGCCTCGGACACCATGCTGTCCATCGGCGTCATCGCCCTGCGGACCTGCTGCCTGAGCCTGCCCCTTGGGGCTGTGACGTTGATCCTGTCCTCCTCCTTCC
>CAKTEB010000086.1 GCA_934546685.1 uncultured Oscillospiraceae bacterium | reverse complement strand
TGCCGTCCACATTGGTGATGAGACCGGAGTAGGCCCCGGGCTCATACTCCGCGGAGGTGTCCTCGGCCCCACCGGTGATCACCAGGCAGGCCGTGGTGGGCGCCGCGTCCCCGGGCGGAGGCGCGCCGCCGCCCATATCCCCGCCCGGCGGCGGGCCCATTCCATCGGGCGGCGCCATATCCGCTGCCAACGCCGCAAAGCTCAAGGTCAGCGTCAGGCTCAGTGTCCAGGCTAGAAGTCGTATCCATGGCTTTTTCATTGCGTTACCTCCTCGTACAGTGGTATTCTATTCCAACTCCATTATACGGTATGTTTCCCGGGAAAGAAAGAGAAATCCGCCCGCCGCCAAGGCGAAATTCACCCCTGTAATTTGTACATTTTACCGTTCAAAATCTGCCACGGCTGTTGCATTTCACCTTGCCGAGCGCGGCGGAAGGATTGCCGAACCCCCTGATCTGTGCTATGATTGTGTCAAATACTGCGGGAGGTCTGTTCCATGGATCGAATCACAAATCATGTTTATCTTGTCACCGGAGCCAGCTCCGGCATTGGCCGGGACGTGGCCACCACCCTGGCCCGCCGCGGGGCCATCGTCTACGGCGGCGCACGGCGGCTGCCCGCTCCCTATGACCAGGGCACCGGAAAATTCTATCCACTGGAGCTGGACGTGACCCAGGACAGCTCTGTGGAAAAGGCCGTTGCGGAGATCCTCGCCGCCCAGGGGCATATCGACGGCCTCATCAACTGCGCGGGCTCCGGCATCGCCGGGGCCCTGGAGGATTGCAGCGGGGAGGAGACCCTCCGGCAGCTGGACGTGAACACCGTGGGCCCCCTGCGCACTGCCCGGGCCGTGCTTCCGGGCATGCGTGCCCAGAAAGGCGGCGTGATCATCAACATCGGCTCCATCGGCGGTGACTACGCCCTGCCCTTCCAGGGGCTCTATTCCATGTCCAAGGCCGCCCTGCGGAAGGAGACCGAATGCCTGCGGCTGGAGCTCCGGGCCTATGGCGTCCAGGCCGCGGTCATCGAGCCCGGGGATCTGAAGACCGGCTTCACCGCCGCCCGGACTCTGTCTGCCGCCACCGCCGGCAGCGACTATGAGGCCGCCTGCCGGCGGGCCGTAGATCAGATGGCAAAGGACGAGCAGACCGGAAAGGACCCCTCCTGCGTTACGGATATGGTCTTGAAGCTCCTCTCCCGAAAGCGGCTCCCCGCCTGCAAGGCCGTGGGCGGCATCTACCGGGTGTTTCCATTTCTGAACCGGATCCTGCCCTATCGGGCCATCGAGGGGATCCTGGGCGCCATGTATCACGTCTCCTGACAAGCGCAAAGCTCCCCGCCGCAGCACAAAACCGCAGCAGGGAGCTTCTATTCAACCTTGTTATCTGGCCCGGAACAGCTCCTGCACCAGGTTGTTCTCCTTGGTAAGGTCCGTCATCACGCAGCCGCAGTAGCCGGGCTGGGGCTGAAAGCACCGGAGCTGCATATACTTTCCTGAGTCCTCCAGCACATCCTCAATGAGCCGGGTGCCTCCATGGATGGCCACGTCCGCAAAAATCGCCATCCACTTGGGGTCTCCCACATTGCTGAGCTTCAATACCGACTGGTCCAGGGCCTCGCCCACGGTAACGCTCTCCAGCCGGGCCATCTCGCCGCTGAGATAACGGATCCGAAAATCCACGCCGCCGTCCCCATAGACCAGCTCCATCAGCAGCAGGGGCATTGGGAAATTATCCAGCCACTGGCCCAGTGTCTCCGCCGGGCATACCGCGTGCTTTTCCTGCCGGGGCTTGGGGGCAGGGCGCTTGGGGGCCCGATCCGCTCGAACCCGGCGGCGGAAGCTGGCCCCGTCCGTCATGGTCACGATCCCGTTCTTTTCCTGCTTGATAAACCGCTTTGAAACCACGATCCCCCGATTGATATTGATAAACGTGTCCTCCGGCAGCTGCGCAAAGACGTCCTTCAGGCTCTGATTGGTACGGAGCACCGTACCGTCTCCCTTTGTGATCTTTGTCTTCCTGTTATCCACGGTAATATAGGCAATATCCTCAACGGGGATCCGCAGTTTGCGATAGTCCGCGTGTACCGTCAGCACCGCCTTCATCGCGCCGCACATCCCTTCCTCATGTGATCTGTTACGCTCAAATTGTATCAGAGAAAAATTTTTATGTCAACTACGAAACCAGAGATTTTCATGGTTTCTTTCGGTAATTTTTCTGTGCGATTTTCAGCGAAGAAAAGGAGCGGAACGCCGTATCAAAGCGTCCGCTCCCAATTCTGTTTTAGTTCTGTTTTGTCACGCCGGTGAGACTGTAGCGGAACAGGCCCTGTCCGCTCTGGGGCCCGGTGTAGTCCGTGAGGGTCATCTCATACGTCCCGGCGCTCTGGCCGTTCTGGGCCGCCTCCGCCTGGACGCTGCCGTCTGTAACGGTCAGGTTTGTCAGGGTCACCGTCGTCTGAGGCATATGGATCAGATAGTCGCCGTTGTCCGCCATGCTCACCAGCGGATCCTCCTCCGTCACCGAGGGGATCTCCCCGGAAAAGCCTCCAAACATGGCCTGGATGTACACCTGGATATCCTCTGTGGAGATCTCATAAACGCCCTGATCCTCTGTCACCTGTCCAGGCCCGTCCTGGGTGGTCATGCCCGCCAAATAGCCCACTGCCCGCCAGAAATACACCGGATCCTCCGGGTCATAGCTGAGGCCGTCCTGCTGACACAGGATCGCCGCCGCCAGCTGCTGATCCAGCGCGCCGTTTCCGTTGTCCGTTTCCGGAGCCTCCTGGCCTGCCTGGGCAGTCTCAGCATTCGGCTGCTCTGTTACCACTGGGGTCTCCGCCTGAGTGTCCGCCGGGAGCTCCGTGACCCCAAAGGTCTCCGGCTCCTGGGATACCTCTGGTGCCGAGGATGCCGGTTTGTCGCCGCAGGCCGTCAAGGCCGTCAGGCAGGATATGCACAATATGATAGAAGCTATGCGTTGTTTCATAAAAACGCCTCCTTGTCTACCCGCAGGATAGCACATTCCCGGAAAAAATGCAACTGCTCCGCCGCAGCTGAGCCCTCCTTTGCATAGTGTACGAAAAATTCCTGCATTCCGCATAAAATTCAGCAAAAATGTAATTGACCCCAAAGCGGAATTGCAGTATAATGTGGTCGTTACAGCAAGGGCGCTGTGAGGGACCCCCTCACGGCGCCTATTTTCTTTGAGTTCACCCGCCCAGCGGAGATCTTTTCAAAAAGGAGTAGATTTATATGGCAGCAAACACCAAGGACATCTACGGCTCCATGGTATTCAATGAGCATGTGATGAAGGAACGCCTTCCCAGCGCCACCTACAAGAGCCTGAAGGCTACCATCGACGAGGGCAAGCCCCTGGACCTGGATGTGGCCAACGTGGTAGCCAGCGTCATGAAGGATTGGGCCATCGAAAAGGGCGCCACCCACTATACGCACTGGTTCCAGCCCCTCACCGGCATCACCTCCGAAAAGCATGACGGCTTCGTGTCTCCCATGGGCGACGGCACTGCCATTATGGAATTTAAGGGCAAGGAGCTGATCCAGGGCGAGCCTGACGCCTCCTCCTTCCCCTCCGGCGGCCTACGCGCCACCTGCGAGGCCCGGGGCTATACCGCCTGGGATCCCACCAGCTACGCCTTTGTAAAGGACGATGTGCTGTGCATCCCCACCGCCTTCTGTTCCTACACCGGCGAGGCCTTGGATAAGAAGACCCCTCTGCTCCGCTCCATGAAGGCCATCTCTCAGGAGGCCTGCAAGGTTCTGAAGCTCTTTGGCAAGAACTATACCCATGTTTCCTCCACCGTAGGCCCCGAGCAGGAGTATTTCCTGATCCGCAAGGAGGACTATGAGCAGCGGGAGGATCTGATCCTCACCGGCCGCACCCTCTTCGGCCACTCCGCAGCCAAGGGCCAGGAGCTGGAGGAGCACTACTTCGGCGTGATCCGTCCCCAGGTCTCCGAGTTTATGAAGGAGCTGGACGACGAGCTGTGGAAGCTGGGTGTTCCCGCCCGCACCAAGCACAACGAGGTGGCCCCGGCCCAGCATGAGCTGGCTCCCATCTTTGATACCACCAACAAGGCCATCGACCACAACCTCATCACCATGGAAATGATGAAGAAGGTAGCCGAGCGTCATGGCCTGGTGTGCCTGCTCCACGAGAAGCCCTTCGACGGGGTCAACGGCTCCGGCAAGCACAACAACTGGTCCCTGTCCGCAGGCAGCGAGAACCTGCTGGATCCCGGCGACACCCCCATGGATAACCTCCAGTTTCTGACCTTCCTGACCGCCGTTATCAAGGCCGTGGACGAGTATCAGGATCTGCTCCGGGCCACCGTGGCCTCTCCCGGCAACGATCACCGTCTGGGCGCTAACGAGGCTCCCCCGGCCATCATCTCCATCTTCGTGGGCGACGAGCTGGGCGCTATTCTGGATTCCATCGCCAACGACAGCCCCTACGAGGCCAAGGGCAAGGCCAAGATCGACCTGGGCGTAGATGTTCTGCCTGTATTCCCCAAGGATAACACCGACCGGAACCGCACCTCTCCCTTCGCCTTCACCGGCAATAAGTTCGAGTTCCGTATGCCCGGCTCTGCCATGAACCTCTCCGACGCCAACACCGTGCTGAACGCTGCCGTGGCCAAGGTCCTCAAGGACTTCGCCGCCGAGATGGAGGGCGCTGAGGACTTCACTGCCGCAGCCGCCGCCTGGATCAAGAAGACCATCAAGGCCCACGAGCGCATCCTGTTCAACGGCAACGGCTATTCCGCCGAGTGGGAGGCAGAGGCAGAGAAGCGCGGCCTTCTGAACATGAAAACCACTGTGGACGCCCTGCCCTCCATGCTCTCCGACAAGAACATCGCCCTGATGGACGAGATGAACGTGCTGTCCCCCGTGGAAATGCAGAGCCGCTATGAGGTGGAGCTGGAGCACTACTCCAAGGTCATCAACATTGAGGCCCTCACCACCCTGGGCATGGCCCGCCGCCAGCTGATCCCCGCCGCCCTGGACTTCCTGTCCTCCGTGGCCGAGACCGCCGCCGCCAAGAAGGCCGTCAGCGAAGTCATCTCCATCAAGACCGAGGAGCAGATCCTTACCTCCGTCACCAAGGACGTGGACAACATGAACGCCGCCGCCGACAAGCTCGATGAGCTCATGAACAAGGTGGACTCCATCGAGGGCACCTATGATCTGGCCGCCTACTACTGCCGCCAGGTGGTTCCCGCCATGAGCGCTATCCGCGCCGCCGCCGACCACTGCGAGATCATCATCGGCAAGGATTACTGGCCTCTGCCCAGCTACTCCGAAATGCTGTTCTACGTTTGATTTTAAGTTCCAGATCCCTGCCGCTGCTCTGCGGCAGGGATTTTTTTGCGTAAGCGCGATCCTTTGTGGTATACTGTGGATAAATGATCGAAACAACACCCCGCAAAGGAGGAGCATCCATATGCAAATGTACGATATCTGCGTCATCGGCGGCGGCCCCGCCGGTCTCACCGCCGCCCTCTACAGTCTCCGGGCCGGTCACACGGTGCTTTTAATGGAGGAGAAGACCTACGGCGGCCAGATGGCCGAGACCAGCACCATTGAGAATATGCCTGGCACCCCAGATGCCCAGGGCTGGGAGCTGGCCATGCGCTTCGGTCAGCAGGTGGAGGCCTTCAACGTCTCCACTGCCTTTGAAAAGGCCGCAAAGCTGGAGCGGCATCAGGACTATTTCCGGATCTGCACCGACAGTGACGTCTGCTATGAGGCCCGCCGGGTGATCCTGGCCATGGGCGTGCGCCGCCGCAGACTGGGCATTCCCGGAGAGGATCGGCTCGCCGGACACGGCGTGGGCTGGTGCGCGGTCTGCGACGGGGCCTTTTACCGGGGCAAGGATGTGGCCGTGGTGGGCGGCGGCAATACCGCCCTGGAGGACGCCCTGTACCTCTCCGGTATCTGCCGTCAGGTCCATCTGCTGGTGCGGAAGGATCATTTCCGGGCCCAGGCCGCCCTGGTTCGCAAGATCCAGGCCGCCGAAAACATCACCGTCCACTTTGAGGCCCAGGCTCGGGAGATCCTGGGGGAGGACAAGGTCTCCGGCCTCAGCTTCTCTCAGGGAAATAAAACTGAAACGCTGGCCCTGGACGGCGTCTTCGTGGCCATCGGCCTCCAGCCAGATACCACCCTATATGAGGGCCTGGTGGAAACGGACAGCCAGGGCTATATTGCGGCGGCTGAGGACTGCCGCACCTCCGTCCCCGGCCTGTTCGTGGCCGGAGACCTCCGCACCAAGGAGATCCGTCAGATCGTCACGGCCCTGGCCGACGGTGCGGTGGCCGCAGAGATGGCCGGACGGGAACTCAGCTAAATACCGCCGCTATTCTGCCCCGGTACAGCTTTGCGCTGCACCGGGGCATTTTGTATAACCGGGCAGGCGATTCTGGCCCCTTCTCCGTCAACTCCACGGTTTTTTCGTCCTTTCTGCAATGTTTCAAATTTATTCATAATCTCCTATTGACAATCCCCGAAAGCAGTGGTACATTTATCTTAGCACTCAGAGAGATTGAGTGCTAAAGCGAAAGAGGTGTGCAACATGGAATTGACCCAGCGGCAGAAAAAGATACTCCGCGCCGTGGTAGATTGTTATGTAGAGACCGCCGAACCAGTGGGCTCCAAAACCATCGCCGCCATGCCGGATATGGACTTTTCCTCCGCCACCATTCGCAACGAGCTCGCAGCCCTGACGGAAGACGGACTCCTGGAGCAGCCCCATACTTCGGCTGGCCGGGTGCCTTCCCCCGCGGGCTATCGATTCTATATCGACGAGCTGATGCAGGATTACCGCATGAGCCGGGACGAGACCCAGAAGCTCTCCAAGGCTATGGACAGCAGGCTCCAGGAATTTGACAAGGCCATCGCACAGGTTGGTCAGCTGATCTCCGGCCTCACCAATCTTCCGGCCTACGCCGTGGCCACCAAAAGCCGTGCCGTGACCATTGAGCACTTTGAGCTGATCCAGACCGCGCCCCACAATTTCATCCTGGTGCTGCTCACCAGCACCGAGGCCGTCCGCAATAAGCTCATCAAGCTGCCTGTAGACGTGGACGCCCAGGATCTCAAGAGTCTCACCGCAGTGCTCAACGCCAGCCTTACGGATCTCTCCGCCCAGGAGATCACCCCGCAGCTGCTGGCAAAGATCCAGAAGAACGCCGGCTCCGCCGCCAGCCTGGTTTCCGTGATCGTGGATTCCACCGTTTCGGTGCTGACGGAAGAGCAGAAAAACAACGTCTATGTCACCGGCCAGACCAAGCTGTTGGGCCAGCCGGAATATCAGGATGTCTCCAAGGCGTCTGAGCTCATCACCCACCTGGATGCGGAGACCATCTCCACCCTGCCTGTGCCGGACGCACAGGATCAGGTCAAGATCCTGGTGGGCCCCGAAAATGTCTCTCAGGCCTTGAAGGACACCAGCGTGGTCATGGCCCGGTATGATCTGGGCGATGGCATGCAGGGCATGCTGGGAGTGGTTGGCCCCACTCGCATGGACTACGCCCAGGTGGCCGCAAAGCTGACATATTTCGCCGAGGGTCTGGGCAAGATGTTCTCAAAGGGCCTGCCCGCCGCGCCAGCGGAGAATACCCCAAAGCAGATACCAGAACCACCCAAGCAGGAGGAATGATCGCATATGGCAGAAGAAACAACAAAGCAGCAGCCGGAGACCGCTCCCGCTGAAGAGGAAGTAAAAGAAGAACCCGCTGCCCCCGAGGCAGAGCCCCAGGCCGAGGCCCAGGAGGCACCCGCTGAGGAAGCGCCCCAGCCCGATCCTCTGGCAGAGGCTCAGGCGGCTCTGGAAAAGGAGCATGACAACTACCTTCGGCTGGCAGCCGAATATGATAACTACCGCAAGCGCTCCCAGAAGGAGAAGGATTCCATGTTCCGGGACGGCAAGGCCAGCGCCATTGAGAAGTTCCTTCCCGTCTACGACAATCTGTGCCGGGCGCTGGAGCAGGAGACCGCCGACACCGCCTATAAAAAGGGCGTGGAGATGACCATGAACGGCCTGGTGGAGATCCTCAAGAAAATGGAAGTTACCGTCTACGGAGAGCCGGGTGAGATCTTCGATCCCAATCTCCACAATGCAGTGATGCATATAGACGATGATAATTATAAAGAAGGCGAGATCGTCCAGGTCTTCCAAAAGGGCTTCAGCCTGGGAGACAAGGTGATCCGCCACGCAATGGTTCAGACTGCCAACTAAAAGGTCCTAAAAATTTGTAAAATATAGTTTCATATAGGAGGAACAACATTATGTCTAAGATCATTGGTATTGATTTAGGTACTACAAACAGCTGCGTCGCCGTTATGGAAGGCGGCGAACCCGTTGTCATCGCAAACGCCGAGGGCAGCCGTACTACCCCCTCTGTGGTCGCATTCGCCAAGAACGGCGAGCGTATGGTGGGCCAGGTCGCAAAGCGTCAGGCCATCCAGAACCCCGACCGTACCATCGCTTCCATCAAGCGTCAGATGGGCACCGACCACAAGGTCACCGTGGACGGCAAGAGCTACACCCCCCAGGAGATCTCCGCTATGATCCTTCAGAAGCTGAAGGCCGACGCCGAGGCTTATCTGGGCCAGACGGTCTCCGAGGCTGTTATCACCGTTCCCGCATACTTCAACGACTCCCAGCGTCAGGCCACCAAGGACGCAGGCAAGATCGCCGGTCTGGACGTAAAGCGTATCATCAACGAGCCCACCGCAGCCGCTCTGGCCTACGGTGTTGACAAGGAAGAGGATCAGAAGATCATGGTCTACGATCTGGGCGGCGGCACCTTCGATGTGTCCATCCTGGATATCGGCGAGGGCATCATCGAGGTTCTGGCCACTGCCGGCGACACCCATCTGGGCGGCGACGACTTCGACCAGCGCATCATGGATTACCTGGCCGCTGAGTTCAAGAAGGAGAACGGCATCGACCTGACCTCCGACAAGGTCGCCATGCAGCGTCTGAAGGAGGCCGCCGAGAAGGCCAAGATTGAGCTGTCCGGCGTCACAACCTCCAACGTGAACCTGCCCTATATCACCGCCGACGCCACCGGCCCCAAGCATCTGGACGTTACCCTGACCCGGGCAAAGTTCAATGAGCTCACCGCCGACCTGGTAGAGAAGACCATGGTGCCTGTCCGTCAGGCCATGAAGGACGCCGGCCTCTCCGCCTCCGATATCTCCAAGGTTCTGCTGGTAGGCGGCTCCAGCCGTATCCCCGCAGTTCAGGAGGCTGTTAAGAAGATCACCGGCAAGGACGGCTTCAAGGGCATCAACCCCGACGAGTGCGTGGCCGTTGGCGCGGCCATTCAGGGCGGCGTTCTGGGCGGCGATGTCAACGGCATGCTGCTGCTGGACGTTACCCCCCTGTCCCTGGGCATTGAGACCATGGGCGGCGTGTTCACCAAGCTCATCGACCGCAACACCACCATTCCTGTCTCCAAGAGCCAGATCTTCTCCACTGCCGCTGACAACCAGACCTCCGTTGAGGTCAACGTGCTCCAGGGCGAGCGTGAGTTCGCAGCTGACAACAAGTCTCTGGGCCGCTTCCATCTGGACGGCATCGCT
>CAKTEB010000085.1 GCA_934546685.1 uncultured Oscillospiraceae bacterium | reverse complement strand
GTTCGGCGTAGGCTTCTACTCCGCATTTATGGTGGCGGATCATGTAAAGGTGGTCACCAAGAAGTACGGCTGCGATCAGGCCTATGAGTGGGAGTCCGACGGCGCGGACGGCTATAGCATCACTCCCTGTGAGAAGGATGCCTGCGGCACCGACGTGATCCTGACCCTGAAGGAGAACACCGAGGACGAGGAATATGACCGCTACTTGGGTCAGTATACCCTGGAGAACCTGGTAAAGAAGTATTCCGACTATATCCGCTACCCCATCCGCATGAACGTCACCGCCTCCCGTCCTGTGGAGAAGGAGGACGAAAACGGCGAGAAGAAGACCGAGTACGAGGAGTACACCGAGGACAAAACCCTGAACTCCATGGTGCCCATCTGGCAGAAGAACAAGGACGAGGTCACCGACGAGGAGTACGACCAGTTCTATCAGGATAAGTTCAGCGACTATGAGAAGCCCGCTCTGCGGATCAATGCCAGCGTGGAGGGCGCGGTGACCTACAAGGCCCTGCTGTATGTGCCCTCCCGGGCCCCCTACGACTTCTATTCCAAGGAGTACAAGAAGGGTCTCCAGCTCTACTCCAACGGCGTGCTGATTATGGAGAACTGCGAGGATCTGCTGCCGGATCACTTCTGCTTCGTCAAGGGCATTGTGGATTCCCAGGATCTGAGCCTGAATATCTCCCGTGAGATGCTCCAGCATGACCGCCAGCTCAAGCGGATCGCATCTAACCTGGAGAAGAAGATCAAGTCTGAGCTCCAGAAGATGCTTACCAACGATCGGGAGAAGTACGAGAAGTTCTTTGAGGTCTTCGGCGTCCAGCTCAAGTATGGCGTGGTATCTGATTACGGCGCACACAAGGACGTGGTGAAGGATCTGCTGCTGTTCTGGAGCCAGAAGGACGAGAAGTATGTGACCCTCAATGAATATGCGGAGGCCATGCCCGAGACCCAGAAGTATATCTACTATGCCGCGGGCGAGAGCCGCACCAAGCTGTCCCAGCTGCCCCAGACCGAGATGGTCAAGGATCGGGGCTATGATATCCTCCTGCTTACCGACGACGTGGACGAGTTTGTCATGAGCAGCCTCATGAACTACAATGAGAAGGAGTTCAAATCCGTGTCTGCCGAGGATCTGGGCTTGGAATCCGAGGAGGAGAAGAAGGAGAAGGAAAAGGAGACTGAGGAAAACAAGGAGCTCCTGGATTTCGTGAAGGAGGCCATGGACGGCAAGCTCAAGGAGGTGCGTCTGTCCAATAAGCTGAGGAGCCATCCCGTGTGCCTGGTGCCGGATTCCGGCCTGAGCTTTGAGATGGAGAAGTACCTCAACCGGGTAGCTCCCGGCGACGAGAAGCTGAAGACCGGACGGATCATGGAGCTCAACGCTGAGCATCCCGCCTTCGCCGCCCTGAAAAACGCCTACGATACCGACAAGGATAAGGCTAAGAAGTATGCCCAGCTGCTCTACAGCCAGGCCCTGCTGATCGCCGATCTGCCCCTGGAGGATCCCAGCGCCTATACCGATCTGGTATGCTCTCTTATGAAATAAGACGGCGCCGCGTCGCCTAATATACTGCCGCACCCCGGAGTTCCTGTAATTCCGGGGTGTTTTTTTCTCCAAAATCATGAAGACTTTTTGAAGGTCGGCCCTCCTTCCTTGCATCACAGGGCGAATTATGGTATGATAGCTCCCATAATAAAGAAAGGAGGGCGATCCCTTGAGTGAACTTCTCTCTGGACTTTGGGAATTTGCCGGAAACTTCGCCGGAATGGGCGGAGCCGTGACCACGGTGCTGCGGCTGCTGTTTCCGGTGCTGGCAGTGCTGATCCTGGTGCGCTGCGGCATCAGTCTGCTGGCCTTCCATAAGGAGCCTGAGATCTGGGGCCATATCGCCTTTGAGGACGGCTCCCGGCTGCCGGTGACCCACTGGGAAAATACCATTGGCCGGACGAAACGAAACGATATCCAGATGAATTTCGAGAATATCTATAAGCAACACGCGGTTTTGACCCGCTATGATGACGGCAGCTGGACCATCGGCGACGTCGGCGGACGGGGCGGCATCGCGGTAAACGGCGAGACCATCACCGGCCTCACCGAGATCGGCTTCGGCGACCTCATCTCCCTCAACGGCCTGGAGGTCACCCTGGTGCCCATCACCGATGAGGAGGCGGAATATGTGGCCTCCTGCCGGACAAACCCCAAGCATCTGGTGTCCCCGGCCATGACCCTGATCCTCATGTCCATCTTCCAGTTCTTCACGGTGGTGCAGCTGATGATCGGCTGTGACCACGAATATTGGCGCACCATCTGCGTGTCCTTCGGGGCGGTCTTCGTGTTTATGTGGGGCCTGTTTATCTTCAATAAGCTCATGCACCGAAGCGGCTTCGAGGTGGAGACCATCGCGTTCTTCCTATGTACCATGGGCCTAGCTATCTTGGCGTCGGTATCGCCGGAGGAAATGATCAAGGCCGTGATCTCCATGGTGCTGGGCGTTTTTCTGTTTATGTTCATCGGCTTCTGCATGCGGGAGCTGGAGACGGCCAAAAAGCTCCGGTATCTGGCGGCGGCCCTGGGGCCGATCCTGCTGGTGGCCACGCTGATCTTCGGCAGGAACCTCTATGGATCCAAGAGCTGGATCTTTATCGGCAGTATGTCCATCCAGCCCTCGGAGCTGGTGAAGATCTCCTTCGTGTTTGCGGGAGCCTCCACCCTGGACCGCCTGATGACCAAGCGGAACCTGTTCCTGTTCATTCTGTATTCCGGCATCTGTTGTGTGCTGCTGGCCCTGCAAAATGACTTCGGTACGGCCATGGTCTACTTCGTGGCCTTCCTGGTAATCGCGTATCTCCGCTCCGGCGACTTCGCCACCATCTCCCTGATCTGCGCCGGCACCGGCTTTGCGGGCTTTACGGCCCTGAAAATGCGGCCCCATATCGCCAAGCGCTTCGCCTCCTGGCGGCATATCTGGGACGATTCCACGAACAAGGGCTTTCAGCAGACCCAGGCCCTCATGTGCCTGGCCGCAGGCGGTCTGTTCGGCGTGGGCGCTGGCAACGGCCAGCTGAAGCACGTCTTTGCGGCGGACAGCGATATCGTATTCTGCACTGTCTGCGAGGAGTGGGGACTGATCGTAGGCGTCTGCTGCGTGCTGTTTGTGGTGTGCATCGCCCTGTTCGCGGTGCGCTCCGCGTCCCTGTGCCGCAGCTCCTTTTACGCCATCTCCGCCTGCTCCGCCATGAGCATCCTGCTGTTCCAGATGATCCTCAATGTATTCGGAACCGTGGACTTCCTGCCCTTTACAGGCGTGACGTTCCCGTTCCTGTCCAACGGCGGCTCCAGCATGATGAGCGCCTGGGGGCTCCTGGCCTTTGTGAAGGCCGCGGATACCCGCCAGAACGCCAGCTTTGCCACATCCCTGCCGTCTAACGCGAAAAGGAGGAGAGCGGCATGAAGAAAATATCCGGACGTGCCGTTGTGACCACGCTCTTATCCGTACTGGTTGTGGTGGGGCTCCTGGGCTTTGTGGTCCAGTACTTTGTGAAGGGCAGGGAGTGGGTGTCCTTCCAGGGCAGCCCGCATGTGTATTCCGGCGGCAATATCTCCACTGGCTCCGTGAAGGATCGGGACGGCGTGACGGTGCTCACCAACGGCGGCACCAGAACCTACGCCGCCGATGAAATGGTCCGCAAGGCCACTCTGCATCTGCTGGGCGACCGAAACGGCCAGATCGAGGCACCGCTTATCAATACCTATGCGGAGTATCTTTTGGACTACAGCCCCATCAACGGCCTGTATCAGAGCGACTCCACCGGCAATATCCTGAACCTGACCCTTTCTACCAAGGCCTGTGTGGCCGCCCTGAACGGTCTCGGCAGCCGCCGGGGTACCGTGGGCGTCTACAACTATCAGACCGGTGAGATCCTGTGCATGGTCTCCTCGGGCACCTATGACCCGGACAATGCCCCCAGCATGGAGACCATCGAGAGCGAGAGCTACTATAACGGCGTGTTCCTGAACCGGTTCACCTCCGCCACCTATGTCCCCGGCTCCATCTTCAAGCTGGTGACGGCGGCGGCGGCCATCGACAATATCCCCGATGTGTCCAGCCGCACCTTCCGCTGCGAGCAGCAGGAGGCCATCAACGGCGAGTATATCACCTGTGAGGACTACCATGGGGACATCTCCTTCGGCACCGGCCTTACCAAGTCCTGCAACATTGTCTTCGGTGAGCTGGCCGAGGAGCTGGGGGCCGACACCATGACCAAGTATGCCCAGGCGGCGGGCATCACCAGCCGAATCAAGTTTGACGGTACCACCACCGCCGCGGGTAATTTTGATGTGAGCAGCGCCACTGGCGCATCCCTGGCCTGGTCCGGTATCGGCCAGTATACGGATCTCATCAATCCCTGCCAGTTTATGACCTTTGTAGGCTCCATTGCGGCAGGCGGTCAGGCGGCTTCCCCCTATGTGGTGGCCAGCGTGACCACTCCTGAGGGGGTCAGCGTCTACAATGCTACGCAGAAAAAGCTGGACCGCACCATGTCCGCCAACACTGCCGGTACCCTGACCCAGATGATGCGGGACGACGTGGTGAACAACTACGGCACCGGCAACTTCCCGGACGTGTACGTCTGCGCCAAATCCGGCACCGCCGAGGTGGAGGGACAGAACCCCAACGCCATGTTTGCGGGCTTTGTCCAGGACTCTAATTACCCCCTGGCCTTTATCTGCATCGTGGAGGACGCGGGCAGCGGCAGCTCTGTGTGCGTGCCCATTGTTGGCGATGTACTTTCCGCCTGCATCGCGTCCATGAACGGCAACTGATCGGCAAATATCGAAAGGAACCGCTTCTCTGTCCGAGAGGGCAGGGGAGCGGTTTCGCCGAAAATAGAGAAAAACGCGAAAAAAGTGAAAAAAGCTATTGACAAATCAAAGACGCAATGCTAATATATACGAGCTGTCTCGGACAGCCAAGTGAATATGGAGCAGTATCGAAGTGGTCATAACGGGCACGACTGGAAATCGTGTGTACCTCAAAAGGGTACCGAGGGTTCAAATCCCTCCTGCTCCGCCAGTGAAACGACAATTTTCTCCTGAAAATTGTCGTTTCTTTCTGCTATTCGGATAGTCTCAGTTTGCGATTTTAGAGGACAACAAAATGAAGATTTTATTTACTGCGTTCAAGGGGGCGCACAATACCTCCTTTCAGCTAGTCAATCAAATAGGCGCGGAGCATGCTTTCCTGACCAACAGCTTCGAAGGCTTGAAAAAGGATATTTCTTCTATCGACAGCGATTATGATGTCGTGTTTATGTTCGGCGTTGATAAGCGTCTGACAAATGAAATCAGAATTGAGTTATGCGCAAAGGATCATAATGAGACGGTAGCTTCGGACTTTGCGCTGTCACGTTTAGAAGAACGGCTAAGGGCAGGGGAGGTCTCCTACACGGTGTCGAATCGGACAAGCAGCTCTTTATGTAATGCGGCATATTATCAGATGCTGAAGAAAAATCCCAATACTGTTTTTATTCATATTCCTTCGTTAAAAGGGATGAATGCGGAGTTGATGCAAAAGCTGATTGAGGCATTTCGAGATATATGTGAGATATATAGTTAGGCCCATGGTCAAATTTTGCGGCACAAGGCATAAATTGCAACACCATATTCAAAAATGACCCGCCAAAATAGTTGCAATTATAAGTATAATCGGGTAAAATAGTATCGTTTGATTTTATGAAAACGTCAAGGAGGATACAACCATGACACATCCTGAGTACCCCACGCTGTTCTCTCCCATGAGAGTCGGCAATGTGGTGTATAAGAACCGCATTTTCCAGGCGCCTGCTACGCCCCATCTGCTCCAGACTGACGAGCCCTATCCCACCGACGCCTACCGTGCATACTATGTGGAGAAGGCCCGGGGCGGCACCGCGTCTGTGACCATCGCCGGCCATGACATGAACTCTCTGGCCCCCTTCCGTCCCGGCTGGCACAACCTGGACCTCCGCCAGACCACTTATCACCGCTACTGGCAGAAGTGCGTGGATCAGATCCACTACTATGGTGCCAAGGCTTCCATCGAGCTGCTGGCCTTTTTCTACTCCGGCTGGACCGGTGGCAAGAAGGGCGAGGGCGAGCACTTCTTCTATTCTGTAGACGGCACCCCCGGCCCCGACGGCTCTGAGCGCCCCATGCTGACCCGTGAGGCCATGGAGGCCATTGCTGAGGACTACGCCAACGTGGCCGAGCAGGCTGTGGCTGTGGGCTTTGACTCCATCCTGATCCACGGCGGCCATGGTCTGGTCATCAACCGCTTCATGAGCCCCCTGTTCAACCATCGTACCGACGAGTTCGGCGGCTCCTTCGAAAACCGCTGCCGGTTCCCCATGATGATCCTGGACGCCATCCGCAAGAGAGTTGGCCACAAGATCCTCATCGAGTACCGTATCTCCGGCTGCGAGCTGGCTGACGAGGTTGGCTATCCCAACGCCGACCAGCAGCTGAAGCCTGAGGATATCGCGGAGTTCCTGCGCATGGCCGGTGACCGCATCGATATTGCCCACATTTCCGCGGGCAACATGTCCATCCCCGGCACCGAGGCCATTATGCACCCCACCATCTTCCACAAGCCCGGCCAGAACGCCCGCTTTGCCCGGAAGATCAAGGAGCTGGGCGTGCCGCAGCCTGTGCTGACCCTGGGCGCGTTCCAGGATCCCAAGTTCATCGAGGAAACCCTGGCTACCGGCGGCGCGGATTTCGTTGCCATGGCCCGCGGCACCATTGCCGATCCTGAGATGCCTGAGAAGGCACGCCATGGCCAGGAGGATGAGATCATCCCCTGCATCAAGTGCTTCCACTGCCTGGAGTATACCAAGCCCACCACCAAGGCCTTTGCATGTTCCGTGAACCCCACCGTGGGCCGGGAGAACCAGCTGAAGGATCTGATCCCTGAGACCACTACCCCCAAGAAGGTCGTCATCATCGGCGGCGGCCCCTCCGGCATGGAGGCTGCTATCATCGCCGCAAAGCGCGGCCACGATGTGACCATCTACGAGAAGGCTGACCGTCTGGGCGGCAAGCTGGTGTTCTCCGAGCAGGTCTCCTTCAAGTATGACCTGGCGAAGTTCATGAACTACCAGATCAATCTGGTGAAGAAGCTGGGGATCAAGGTCCTGCTGAACACCGAGGCTACTCCTGAGCTCATCGAGGCTCAGAAGGCCGATTGGGTTCTGGCTGCTGTTGGCGCCAATGCCTTCGTGCCGCCCATCCCTGGCACCGACGGCAAAAACGTCATGATCGCCGAGGAGTGCTACAAGCACATCGACGAGATCGGCGAGCGTGTTGTGCTCATCGGCGGCGGCGAGGTCGGCTGCGAGACCGCTCTGGCTCTGGCTGAAAAGGGCAAGAAGGTCTCCATCATCGAGATGCTGCCCGAGCTGTGCCCCGAGACCTTCCACCTGACCCGCGGCGTTATGCTGGGCAAGATGGAGAAGTGCGTGGACATCTACACCGGCGCTCGCTGCTCCGGCATCACCGCCGAGGGCGTCAGCTTTGTGGATAAGGACGGCAACGAGCAGTTCGTTCCCTGTGACGTGGTGGTCATGTCCTCCGGCATGCGGCCCCGCCAGGATCTGGCCGAGAGCTTCCGCATGACCGCTCCTGACTTCATGCCCATCGGCGACTGCGTTATCGCAAAGAACGTCCGTACTGCCACCAGAATGGCATTCGACGCTGCGACCCGCATCTGACATGAAACAGAAAATCCGCTGCTCCGAGTTGGAGCGGCGGATTTTTTTATATACGTTATCCAAATTGTACCGGCGATAATCGGGCTCTGGCGGCGCAGACTAAGCTAAGAGGTGATTATAGTTGCTGCGCAGAATGCTGGCCGGAATGATACTGCTGGGGCTCCTTGGCACCAGCGCGTGGGCAGAGGAGGAGCCACTGACCTGGGTGGATTTTGACCTGTCTGTGGAGGCCTTGGAGGCCGCCATGAACATCGATATTGCCTCCCAGGGGGAGGAGAAGTCCCTGAGCTGGGTGGATATCCTGGCCCTGGCCCAGGTGCGGAGTGGAGGCAAGGTGACGCCCCAAAGGGTACGGGATGCGGCGGAACAGCTGCGGGGCGATACGCCGCCGGAGAAACTTTTAGGGGACAGCGCCAAATACTATCGGTACTATCAGCGGGCCTATGGGGCGGTGCTGGGGGGACTGGTGGGCAGCTTCGCCATTCAAAGAGCCGATGGCAGCTGGCAGCCCGCCTATGGACTCAAGGCCTTCTGTCCGGTGGCAGGCGGCTGGGGCTTTACCCACTGCCAAGATTTCGGCGCGGCCAGGAGCTTCGGCTTCCGAAGAAAGCACCTGGGAAATGACCTGATGGGCGCCCTGGGTGCTCCCATTGCCGCGGTAGAGGGCGGAACTGTGGAGGCCCTGGGCTGGAATCGATATGGAGGCTGGCGGGTAGGTGTGCGCTCCTATGACGGCAGACGCTATTACTACTATGCTCACCTCCGAAAGGACGCGCCTTTTGCGCCGGGGCTGAAGGTGGGCGATACGGTGGCGGCAGGGGACATCATCGGCTACATGGGTCGTACCGGCTATTCGGACCGGGAGAACACCAACAACATCGAGGTGGTGCACCTGCACTTCGGCATCGAGCTGATTTTCGATGAGCAGCGCCGGGCGGAGGGAAAAGAAATCTGGATCGACGCCTATCCCATTGTGGAGCTGCTCCGGCGGCACCTGGTGACGGTGGCACGAGATCCGGACTCCGGATATTATCGCAGAGCCTATCCCTATGTAGACCTGGATCGAGAGCCGCTGCCGGGATAATTTACATGGTGGTCAGATCTACAGGTCGTCTGGGGGCGGTGCGCGGGAACTTCACGTCCGGATGGCCCAGCACCAGACAGCGAACCACCTGTTCATTATCCTTGAGATGCAGCAGCTCACGGATCTTCGGACTTCCGGCGGCGCAGGCGGTGAAATAGCCGCTGTACAGGCAGCCCAGACCCAGCTGCGCGGCCATGAGCTCCGTATAGGCGGCAGCGCCCGCGGCGTCTCGGGGATCCGATTTGTCCGCCACGAACATCAGCAGCAGCGGTGCGTGGAAGAACAGGGGATCAAAGGTCTTGTCGGTTTCCCGAGTTTTCGCCCAGGCGATGAAATTATTGGCCCGACGGAGCTCGCCCGGATCCGCGGCGGTGCGCAGCTGGTCCTGGCCCACCAGGCCCAGGCCCTCCAGGGCCGCGTCCAGCAGCTGAGGAATGGACTCCCTGACGGCAATATAGCGCGTGCCTTGGAGATTCTTTGCGGTGGGGCAGGCTCTGGCGGCGGAGAGCAGGAGGCTGAGCTCCTGCTCCGTTACCGGGGCATTCTCCTTATAATGGCGGCAGGAGCGCCGGGAGCGCATCCGGGAAAGCAAGG
Source organism: uncultured Oscillospiraceae bacterium (assembly GCA_934546685.1). Classification (GTDB taxonomy): domain Bacteria; phylum Bacillota; class Clostridia; order Oscillospirales; family Oscillospiraceae; genus HGM13006. The sequence continues at coordinate 367 of CAKTEB010000085.1, read as the reverse complement.
CCTTCGGGTCTCCGGCGGGACATACAGGGGCGATATCATCCCCGGGCAGCGCCGGATCCCGCACCGCCTCCACGGGACAGATGGCGATGCAGTGGCCGCAGCCGATGCAGCTCCCGGGGGCGGCGAGTACGGGAGCGCCGTTTTCCATGGTAATAGCGTGGGGGAAGCAGTCATAGGCGCAGCGTCCGCAGTGGATACAGGTGTTCTGGTCAAATTGGATCATGATAATCCCTCCCAGTGGGGTGTTTTTACTTCTATTATATCGGTTCTGTCAAGAAAAGCGGGTGCCATCCCTCGCCTCCTAATAAGAAAACATAAGAAAGTCAGTAAAATCAATGTTTTCAAAGGCAGGGAACACGGTACGAAG
>CAKTEB010000084.1 GCA_934546685.1 uncultured Oscillospiraceae bacterium | reverse complement strand
GCTGCGTGCTATCGAATCCTATACAAGCGGAGGCCAAGCAGGATCAGCTGCACTGCCAGGATGGCGGGCATGCCGATCACAAAGCTCCGGTGCTTGGTCTTGTGCCGGAACAGCTGCATCCCGGCGATGGCGCCGACGGAGCCGCCCAGGATCGCTGAGAGGAACAGCGTGCGCTCCGGGATCCGCCAGCGATTCAGCTGGGCCTTCTGCTTATCGATGCCCATGAGAAAAAACGCGGCGCAGTTTATCACGATCAAATAGAGTATCAGGTATTTCATGTTGCTCCCTCCGATGATACTCTATCAGATGACCCGATAAAATGCAAGCATCCCTAGGCCCGCCAGCTCTCCAGGGCCTTGAGCAGCAGGAGCGCCCCTACCAGCGTGGGCCACAGGCCCAGGGAATAGACGTGCCCCAGATACGCGCCTAGAGGCAGGAGCCCAGCGGCAAAGGCTGTGGTGATCCCCAGATAAACCTGCCGGGCCAGATAGGGCGGCAGACAGAGGCAGAGCAGATTTTCCAGGATCTTTCCGCCGTCTAAAGTTCCCAGAGGCAGCAGATTGAAGATCCCCAGCATCAGGCTCAGAAGTCCCAGGGCGGGGCAGAGGGGCCAGCATAGGGCCAGGAGCATACTTGCCATGGGCCCGGCCGCGGCGGCCAAGATGTTCTTTCCGTAGGAAAGGGGCGGCGTCTCCATCCTGGCTCCCGCCGCAGTAAGATAGAGTGCCTTTGGCGGCGCCCCCATTCCCCAGAGGCAGAGAAAATGCCCCAGTTCATGGAACCCGGCGGCCAGCAGGAAGGCCATCGCCAGCCGAGGCCGGAGATAAACCAGAACACTCAGCCAGAGGATCAGGGAGGGATGGAGGCGGATGCGGTATTTCAGTGAGAGAGCTGGCCCCATACCGCCACCGCGTCTCCGGTGAGCTGATCCACGGCCTCGGTGAGCTCCTGACGGGTATCCCCCAGAAGCCCCTGCTGGAGCTCCGGCCAGGCCAGGGCCCCAATAATCAGAAATACCAGCAGCGACGCATAGAGCAGCCAGGACAGCAGCAGTTCTTTCATTTCCATCACCTCTTCCACATCCTATGGCTGATGATGAGAAGCTATGCCCCCAACGGATAATTTCTTGCTATTTTGATAGGGAGATGCTATACTACAAAAATACAGGAGGCGTACCGTATGGATTTTTCATCCTGGCTCAGCCAGTTAAATCTTTCTGTGGTGTGGGACTATGTGGTCATCGTAGCCGCGTCTATGCTCTGCATCATGTTTCATGAGGTGAGCCACGGGGTGGTGGCTTTGAAATTGGGGGATCCCACCGCGAAAAACGCAGGGCGGCTGACCTTCAATCCCTTAAAGCACATCGATATCTGGGGCCTGCTGATGATGGCCATTTTTAAGTTCGGCTGGGCCAAGCCGGTGCCCATCGATATGCGGAACTTCAAGCATCCGGTCAAGGACATGGCCATTACCGCCGCGGCGGGGCCCATCTCCAACGTGATCCTGGCCTTTTTGGCCCTGTGCGTCCGGGCGGGAGCAGTCTATGTCTACAACCGTACCGGAGGCGTCATTTCTGGCTTTCTCATTACATTTTTTGAATACACGGCGATTTTGAGCGTGGGCCTGGCGGTCTTCAACGTGATCCCGATCCCGCCCCTGGACGGCAGCAAGGTGCTCAACGCGCTGCTGCCCCAGGAGACCTATTACAAGATCCTTCGGTATGAGCGGTACGGATTCCTCGTGATGATGGTGGTGCTTTGGACGGGGATCCTGGACGTGCCCCTGGATTTCTGCCGCGGCGCCCTTCTCGGCGGCCTGGGGAAGATCTCTGTTTTCCCCTACTATATTCTGAAGGCTATCTTCGGGTGAGGAGCATTCCATGAACGAACCAACCTACCATCTTTCCCATGTGGTAAAGTCGAAAAACGCCGAGCCGGAGGATTTCACCGGGCCTCTGGACGTGATCCTGCTGCTGCTCAGCAAAAACAAGATCGAGATCCGGGACATCCAGATCTCCGTGATCCTGGAGCAGTACCTGGCCTACCTGGACGAAATGAAGCGGATGGATCTGGAGATCGCCAGCGAATTCATCACCATGGCCTCTCAGCTGGTGCTCATTAAGACAAAAATGCTCCTCAGCGAGGCGGAGCGTCAGGAGGGACTCAGCGAGATGGAGCTGCTGATCCAGTCTCTGGAGCAGCGCCAGCGCCAGGAGATCCTGGAGAAATTAAAGAGCCCTGCATCCTGGCTGGAAAAGCGCAACGACATCGGCCGAAACACCTTTACCAAGAACCCGGAGCCCCTGCGAAAGGACAGCACCTACCGCTATCAGCATGACAAGGACGACCTGCGTCGGGCACTGTTTGACCTTCAGGAGCGCAGCAAGGTGAAGCTGCCGGCTCCGGTGACGGCCTTTAGCGGCATCGTGGGCAAGGAGCCCTATCCTGTGGAGCGGAAGTCCGCGGAAATCCTGAAGCGGCTGATCTCCGGCGGCATCGCGAAGCTCAAGAGCCTGTTTCGGGGCAACAAGAGCCGCTCCGAGGTGGTGGCCACCTTCCTGTCGGTGCTGGAGCTTTGCAAGATCCACAGCATTGCGGTGAATCAAGATGAAAACAACGATTATCGGGTATCCTATCTGAAAATGCCCGATGAAAGCGAGGTGCGGGAGTAATGGAGCCAGAGGAGATCAAGCGGGCCGCGGAGGCCATCTTATTTGCCGCCGGTGATCCGGTAGGCGTCCAGCGGATGGCCCAGGCCATCGGCACGGGCGTCGATCAGGTAGAGGCTGCCCTCAAAGAGCTCATGGACGCCTATAGCTTCGAGCGCCGGGGCATGCGGATCATCCGTCTGGAGGACAGCTATCAGATGGTGTCGGCCCAGGAGCTCAGCGAGGTCATCACCCGAGCCCTGGAGACCAGAAAGCCTCCGAAGCTCAGCGCCTCCGCCCTGGAGACCCTGACGGTCATCGCCTATTATCAGCCCACCACCAAGGCCTTTGTGGAACAGATCCGGGGCGTGGACAGCAGCTATACCATCTCGGCGCTGCTGAACAAAAAGCTCATTGAGGAGCAGGGAAGACTGTCCGTTCCCGGACGGCCCATCCTCTACGGTACCACACCGGATTTTCTCCGAACCTTTGGCATCGCCTCTCTGGACGAGTTGCCGGAGGTGGATCTGCCCCAGGCTCAGACCCAGCAGCTGGAAATGCAGCTGTCCATTGAGGAGCAGGCCCAGGCGGCTCAGGCCGCGGATACCCAGGATTCGGGTGCGGAAAAATGATCGGGCTGTATATTCTGCTGGGGATTCTGGCGCTGCTGGTGATCCTTTGGTTTCTGCCCCTGCGGCTAAAGCTCCGGTATGACGGCTCCGGCGGCACGGTGCGGCTCTGGATCGGCCCGAAGTCCATTCATCTTTACCCAAAGCCACAGCTCAGTGACCGGAAGCGCCGCCGTCAGGAGCAAAAGGCGGCAAAGCAGCGCAAAAAGCGGGAGAAGGAGCCGGAGGAGGACGAGTCTGATCCGGAACCTCAGCCGTCCCTGCTCCAGCGCATCGGCGGCGACCTGCCGAAATTTCGCCGACTCCTGTCTCTGGGTGTGGAGGCTGTGGGAAGGCTGCTGCGGAAGCTCAAGATCACGGATCTAAAGCTGACCCTGAGTCTTGGCACACTGGACCGGGATCCTGCCAAGACGGCCCTGCTCTACGGCTCCGGCTGGAGCGCTCTGGGGGCGCTGGTGCCGTTTTTGGAGCACCATTTCCGGATCAGAGATCGAGAAATGGACGTGCGGCTTGACACGGAGTCCACGGAGGATCGGATCCTAGCGGAGGGCACCCTGCATATCCTGCTGGGGGAGCTCCTTCATCTCGCCATTGTCTACGGGATCCGAGGACTGAAAATCTATCGGGCTCCGAAGGAAGCGTAACATCGAAATAATTCTGTGATAAAATCGGAAAGGCGGTTACACCATGTCCCATCCCATCAGCGATCTTATGGGCGTTACCATGGACAAGATCCGTTCCATGATGGACGCAAACACTGTCATCGGCCAGCCCATCCAGGCTGGCGGCGCAACGGTCCTGCCCATCTGCCGGATCTCCCTGGGCTATGCCTCCGGCGGCTCGGACTTTGCGCAGAAAAATCAGAAGCCCGACAAGGACAATGCCTTCGGCGGCGGTGCCGGAATGGGCGTGTCCATCACTCCCATCAGCCTGCTTGTGATCCAGGGGGATTCTGTGCGGGTCGTGGCGGTGGATCAGCCTGCGGCCACCACGGCGGAGCGGATCATCGATCTGGTTCCCGGCGTTATGGATAAGGTAGGCGACCTGCTGGACAAGAAAAAGGCGGAGAAGGAGCCGGAGACAGAGGTATAATCCGTCCCGGATCGGGCATACTTGCTTCGGTGATGCAGCATGAAACGATATGCCCTGTGGATCGTCCTGATGGCGCTGTGCTGCGTGATGCCTGCCAAGGCCCTGGAGGTGTCTGCGCACAGCGCTATTTTGATGGACGGCGACACTGGACAGGTATTATATGAAAAGTCCCCGGATGAGCGGAGCCTCATTGCCTCCACCACGAAGATCATGACAGCGCTGGTGGCACTCGAAACAGGCGGCATGGATGAGACGGTGACAGTTCCAGCGGAGGCGGCGGGCATCGAGGGCTCCTCCATGTATCTGAAGGCGGGGGAGAAGCTCACCCGGCGGGATCTGCTTTATGGGATGATGCTGTCCTCCGGCAACGATGCTGCCGTGGCCCTGGCAACCTCCTGGGACGATTCAATGGAGGACTTCGTGGGGCGGATGAATGCCCGAGCCCAGGCGATGGGCCTGAGTCAGACCTTTTTTGCAAATCCCAACGGCCTGGACGATGAAAACTATTCCACGGCCAGGGAGCTGGCCATTTTGACGCAGGAAGCCCTCAGGCTGCCGGAATTTCGTCAGGTGGTCGCCAGCCGGAGCTATCAGGCCGGGAACCGGCAGCTGGTGAATCACAACAAGCTGTTATGGCGCTATCCCGACGCCATCGGCGTCAAGACCGGCTTTACCAAAAGGGCCGGGCGGATCCTGGTGGGGGCGGCGGAGCGGAATGGACGGCTGCTGATCTCTGTGACCATCAACGCCCCGTCAGATTGGTCGGATCATCAGGCTATGCTGGACTATGGTTTTTCCCTCTACCAGGAGACCGAAATCATTGTGCCGGGGCAGATTCTGGACACAGTACCGGTGATGGGGACCGGCTGGGACACCTGGGCTCTGGAGGCCGAGACCGGCGTGACCGCGTGGCTGCTGCCAGAGGAAAAACCGGAATGCCGGGTCTATGGGCCGCGGTTCCTCTATGCTCCGGCGGAGCATGAGACGGAAGCCGGATATGCCGAGGTATTCCTGGGCGAAACGCCGCTGGGCCGTGCTGGGCTGCGGCTGGGTGAGCCAGTGATCCAATGAAAAAGATCTCGGGCCTGGGAGGCTGGAACGGTTCCAGCCCCCTGGGCCCGTATAGCCTTTAGAATAGGAGCGTGGTTCCATGCAGGAACGTGTGCAAAAGATCCTGTCCGCTGCCGGAGTTGCATCCCGCCGCAAGGCGGAGGATTATATCCGTCAGGGCAGGGTAACAGTTAACGGCCAGGTGATCTCCCTGGGCGCCCTGGCGGATCCCGAGGCAGATATGATCGCCCTGGACGGAACGCCTGTCGGCCAGCGGCCCCAAAACGTGTACATCCTCCTGAATAAGCCCCGGGGCTATGTGACCACCCTCCAAGACGAAAAGGGACGAAAAACAGTGGCGGAGCTGGTAGACTGCGGCCAACGGGTCTATCCCGTGGGGCGGCTGGATATGGATTCCGAGGGCCTGCTGCTGATGACCAACGACGGTGAGCTGACCAATCTATTGCTGCATCCAGGCCATGAGATCCGCAAAACCTATGAGGTTTGGGTCAAAAATGCCCGAAATGACCGGATCGAGGCCATGACCAGACCCATGGAAATCGACGGCTACCGGATCCGCCCGGCGGAGGTGGAGACGGTATGGCTGGACCGCGATCAGGCCATGCTGCGTCTGACCATCCACGAGGGACGGAATCGGCAGATCCGGAAGATGGCGGAGCAGTGCGGCATGCGCGTCACCCGCCTCCGGCGGATCTCTGAGGGCCCCATCACTCTGGGAGACCTGCCCAAGGGCCAATGGCGCTACCTCACGGAAAATGAGATTTCCGTGCTTAAAGCAATCGAAATGAATTAAAATCTTGAAATCTTGCAAAAAAGAACTTGCAAAATATCGCCGCATGTAGTACCATTACGGGGAGAGAGCGGCAGAAAGAGATCAGCCGCCTGATGGAGGCGTATCAATGAGCAGCGATATTTTAACACTGATCCAAAATGGCATGAGCCATTTTTCCAAGGGACAGAAGCTGATAGCAAATTACATCATGAATTCCTATGACAAGGCGGCGTTTATGACGGCCAGCAAGCTGGGCAAGACAGTAAACGTCAGCGAGTCTACGGTAGTCCGTTTCGCGGTGGAGCTGGGCTATGACGGCTATCCCTCCATGCAGAAGGCTCTGCAGGAGATGATCCGCAACAAACTCACCTCTGTGCAGCGCATCGAGGTGGCCAACGATCGGTTCGGCAACCAGGAGATCCTGTCCATGGTGCTCCAGTCCGACATCGAGAAGATCCGCACGACCCTGGAGGAGGTGGACAAGACCGCGTTCCAGGGGGCTGTAGACGCGATCCTCAAGGCCAAGACCATCTATATTCTCGGCGTCAGAAGCTCCGCGGCCATTGCCACGTTCCTGAGCTTCTACTTCAATCTGATGTTCGACAACGTGAAGCATATCCATACCTCCTCCAACGCGGAGATGTTCGAGCAGATGATCCGCATCCACGAGGACGATGTGGTCATCGGCATCAGTTTCCCTCGGTATTCCAGCCGTACGGTAAAGGCCATGAAATTTGCCTATGACCGTGGCGCTACGGTCATCGCCCTGACGGACTCCATGGCCGCGCCCATTGCCCGGAACGCCACCCATACACTCATCGCCATGAGCGATATGGTATCGCTGGTGGATTCCCTGGTGGCGCCCCTCAGCGTGGTCAATGCGCTGATCGTAGCGTGCAGCTATCGGAAGGAAGAGGCCATTTCCAAAACCTTCGCCAGCCTGGAGGAAATTTGGGATGAATACGGAGTCTATGAAAAGGTGGACGACCTTGGCGGCGTATGATGTGATCGTCATAGGCGGCGGGGCTGCCGGGATGTTCTCGGCGGCCACCGCCGCTTTTGCGGGCTCCAAGGTGCTTTTGCTGGAGAAGATGAACCGCTTCGGCTGGAAGCTGTCCATTACCGGCAAGGGCCGCTGCAATGTTACCAACAACGCATCGGCGGAGACCGTGCGTGATAACGTCCTGCGGAATCCCCGGTTCCTCTATTCCTGCCTCCAGCAGTTTCCGCCCCATAAGGTCATGGAGGCCTTTGAGGATATGGGTGTGCCGCTGAAGACCGAGCGGGGAGACCGGGTGTTCCCGGTGTCCGATCAAGCCGGAGATGTGGTCAAGGCCCTGCGGGGATATATGAGCCGTGCCGGAGTCGAGGCGAGGAAGAGCACCGTGGAAGATCTGGTGTTCCGGGATGGGGCCGTAGCTGGCGTCAAAACAGGCAGAGGCGTGATCTATGCCCCGAGAGTGATCCTGGCCACCGGCGGCCTCAGCTATCCTCAGACCGGCTCCACTGGCGACGGCTATCGGATGGCGCGGCAGGCCGGGCACACCGTCATCCCCTGCGAGGGCTCCCTGGTGCCCCTGGAGTTTACAGGGGGAGAATGCCGTGCTGCCGCTGGACTGAGCCTTAAAAATGTGGGGCTTAAGCTCTGGGACGGCCACAAAAAGCCTGTTTATACGGACTTTGGCGAGGCGCTGTTCATGAACTACGGCATGTCCGGCCCTATGATTCTCAGCGCCAGCGCCCACATTGATGAGAGCAGGGGGGCCTATACCGTCTCCCTGGATCTCAAGCCCGCCCTGGACGAGAAGAAGCTGGACGAGCGGATGCTCCGGGACTTCTCCGCTAGGCAGAATCAGAGCATTTACGATGGGCTGCGGGGGCTGCTGCCCGCCAAGCTGGTGCCCCTGATCCTGGGCCGCTGCGGCCTGTCTGCCCATACGCCGGTGCGGGATATCGCCCGGCAGGAGCGCCGGAGACTGCTGGAGACCATGAAGGATCTCCGGTTTACCGTGGCCGGAAAGCGCCCGGTGGCCGAGGCCATCGTCACCCGGGGCGGCGTCAAGGTATCTGAGGTGGATCCCAAGACCATGGAATCCAAGCTGTGCCCAGGGCTCTACTTTGCCGGGGAAATTCTGGACGTGGACGCCTACACCGGCGGCTTTAATTTGCAGATCGCCTGGTCCACGGCCTGGGCGGCGGGAACTTCCTGTGGCAAAAGCCAGGAAAACGTGGTATAATGCTAGGCGGTAATCTGAAAATACAAGGTATCTCACTGAGATGCCGGAAAGTGTGATAGAAATGGAAAAGTTCTACTCTGTGGCCATCGACGGCCCCTCCGGCGCGGGAAAAAGCACCATTGCCAAGGCTGCGGCCAAGGCCCTGGGCTTTGTCTATCTGGACACCGGCGCCATTTACCGGACCGTGGCCTGGCACATCACCATGATGGGAATTGGACCCAAGGATACGGATCATGTGCCCATGCTGCTGGACGACGCCAACATCAAGATCGACTTCCGGGAGGACGGCCAGCACATGATCCTCAACGGCAAGGACATCACCGGCGAGCTCCGCACCCCGGAGATCAGCGCCTGCGCCTCCAAGGTGGCGGCCCTCAGCTGCGTCCGGGATTTTCTGCTGGATCTTCAGCGGGATCTGGCCAAGCAGCACAACATCATCATGGACGGCCGGGATATCGGCACGGTGGTGCTGCCCAATGCCTCTCTGAAAATCTACCTGACCGCCTCCGCCGAAAAGCGGGCCCAGCGCCGCTACGAGGAGTATCTCCAGAAGGGTCAGAAGGCCACCTATGAGGAGGTGCTGGAGGATCAGAAGCAGCGGGACTATGACGACTCCCACCGGAAGATCGCGCCTCTGAAGAAGGCTGCGGACGCAGTGCTGGTAGACACCTCTGAGCTGAGCCTCCAGGAGTCCATTGATACCGTGGTGGGCCTCATGCGGGAGAAGCTGGGGCTATGACGGAGAAAAAGTGGTATAAGCTCTTTTACGCCATCGTCTGGCCCTTTATCATGCTGTTCTATCCCATGAAGTTTATCGGCAAGGAGAATATCCCGGAGGGCGGCGCGCTGGTCTGCGCCAACCATTCTTCGGCAGTGGATCCCTTCTTTCTGGCCTTTGCACTGGGACGGAATCGGCAGATTCGGGCCATGGCAAAGGAGAGTTTGCTGAACATGTTCTTTATCGGAAAGATTCTGAAGCTGGTGGGCACCTTCGGCGTTCGCCGGGGCGCTTCCGATATCCACGCGGTGAAATACGCCCTGGACGAGCTCAAGAAGGGCGAGTATGTGGTGCTGTTCCCCGAGGGCACCCGGGTAAAGTCCCGGGAGGAGGGGGAGCCCAAAACCGGCGCGGCCATGCTGGCCTGCCGTACCGGCGTCAATGTGCTGCCGGTCTATATTCCCATGCGCAAGAAGCCCTTCCGGATCAACCGGGTCTACATCGGCAAGCCCTATAAAATGGAGACCCCGGGCCGTCGGGCCAATGCCAAGGATTATGAGGTATTTACCGAAGAGCTCATGGACAAGATCTATGATCTGGGGGACGGCGTATGACCATTGAGATCGCAAAGACCGCGGGCTTCTGCCCCGGGGTAAAGCGGGCGGTGGACATGGTGGAGGCGGCGGCCCAAAGCGGTGTTCCCACCGTCACCTACGGCCCCATCATCCACAACCACCATGTGGTGGAACGGTTTGCCTCCATGGGTGTCCACGAGGTGGCCCACTATTCGGAGGTCACGCCTGGGACCCAAGTTATCATCCGCAGCCATGGGGTCTCACGAGAGGTCTACGAGGGCCTGGAGCGCCAGGGCTCGGTGATCCAGGAC
>CAKTEB010000083.1 GCA_934546685.1 uncultured Oscillospiraceae bacterium | reverse complement strand
GCCCAGAGCTATCTGCTTTTCGACGTCTCCGGGGTAGTGCCAGTGGAGAATCTCCTGGAAAATCTGGTCGTCTCCGAGCTGGAGGGCGGCAGCCTCCGGCTCCAGCAGCTGACCCTGGAGCTGCTGCTGAGCCATCTGTCTCAGCTGTCCCAGCAGCTGGTGATCCAATCCCAGCAGGACCGGGAGCAGGCCATGGTCATGGAGATTCTGACGCTGCTGGACCGGGATCGGCACTGCACCCTCCAGCAGCTGGCAGACCGCTTCGGCATCAGCGACTCCTATTTGAGCCGTATTGTCCGCCGCCGCACCGGCTGCACCTTTACCCAGCTGCTGCACACCGCCCGCTTCACCCGGGCCGCGGCGCTGCTGCGGGATACCCAGCTGTCCGTTACCGATATTGCCGCATCCGTGGGCTATGACAACACCTCGTTTTTCTACCGGCAGTTCACCCAGCGTTATCACTGCACCCCAAAGGAATACCGGCAAAGCTCCCAGGGGAAAAATCGGACATAGTCTCGGAAACTGCGGTCATAGCATCCCGGGGTCGCCGCTGGTAAACTGGTGGTATCAAGTAAAGGAGGAATTCCCATGTCTGATTTGATCTACAGCTTTTTCTCCCCCGACCACGACGCCAAGGGCATGTTCCGCTGCTGGTTCCCTGATGCGGGGGCCGATCTTGACCGGGTAGAGCACCAGGTCCGCAGCGTATATGAAGCGGGCTTCGGCGGTATGGAGATCGCCATGGTGCCCCAGTATGTAGACTTCGATCCCAGAGCGTACGGCTGGGCCACCCCCCGCTGGAAGGAAATGCTCCGCCGGATCCTGAAAACTGCGGATTCTCTGCCGGAGCCCTTCCGAATCGATCTCACCATCACCGCCCACTGGCCGCCGGCGCTCAATACCATCGACCCCAACCATCCCGCGGCCCAGAAGGAGCTCAGCTATACCGTCAGCAAGGTATCCGCCTCCGGCATCTGGGAGCTGCCCATGCCCAAGACCCGCACCTGTGACGACGATGCCGGAGACGCGGCTCACTTTATCTTCACCGACACGTTTCTGGCGGCGGTCTCCGCCAAGATCACCGGCCGCAAGGGTGACAAGTACATTTTGTCCGAACTGAAGGACGTCTCCTCCTGTGTGTCCGTTCTGGACAAGACCACCCCCGCGGGCATCGCCATGGACGAGACTCTTTACGGTGACAAGCCCAAGCTGGCGGATACCCAGCACTACTACGCCATCGATCTGAACGCCGCCGGCATCCCCGCCCAGCAGGGCGGCACCTGGGAGATTGGCGACACTCTGCTGCTTTCCTACTTCACCCGGGGCACCGGCGAGACTCTGTCGGGCCGCAGCATGGAGATGTTCCATTTGCAGCTGCCCATGGCGGACAAGATGTACGCCACAGACTATTACTGCCGGGAGGGCACCGACGCCATCATCGACGTGTGGGAAACAAAAATCCTGGACGATCCCGAGATCCGCAGCCTTATGACAAAAATCGGCGGTGCCATCTTCGAAGACTCCATCGAGCTGTTCTGCACCACCATTCCCTGGACCAACCGGTTCCCCCAGGAGTTTGAGGACCTCCGGGGCTACAGCATCGTCCCCTACCTGCCCATTCTCCAGAGCCTCAAGGGCAGCCCCGCCCGGTTCCTGACCGACAAGGGCATCGAGAAAAAGCTGGTGGACGACTACTACACCACCCTCAACGAGCTCTATCTCCGGGATCATGTGGAGCGCCTCCAGAACTGGACCCACAGCTTTGGCTGCCAGTACCGGGCACAGTCCTACGGCGGCGACGTAAACACCTCCGCAGCCTCCTGTGTGCTGGACATTGCCGAGGGCGAGAGCCTGGGCTTCGGCGAGATGCGGGAGTATTTCCGGAACATCTCCGGCGGCGTCCATATGACGGGCCGGAAATTCGTCTCCGACGAGGTGCTGGCGGACCTGATGTGCGGCTATCAGCTGGACTGGAAGCAGGCCATCGGCACCCTGAACAGCAACTGGGCCGCTGGCGTCAACCGCATGATCATCCACGGTATGTCCTATGAAAAGGAGTTTTCGGGCATCTATAGCCAGTGGCCCGGCTGGCACGCCTTCCAGAACGCCTTTGCGGATCCCTGGGGCGAGCGCCAGACCTATTGGAAGGACATCCACCAGCTCTCTGATTTCATCGCCCGCACCCAGGGGGTGCTCCAGAGCGGCGTGGCAAAGATGGACGTGGCGGTCTTCAAGGGCCAGCGGGCCTATGGCTGGGGCTACACTCGGCTGATGGACGACGGCTACAACTATGACGTAATTTCCAATCCCCATCTGCTGCTGTCCACCGCCGTGGTGAAGGACGGCTGCCTGTGCCCCGACGGCCCCGGATACCGCGCCCTGCTGGTGGCGGATCAGGAGATGCTGCCCCTGGCCTCCGCCAAGATCCTGCTGAAGCTGGCAAAGGCCGGACTGCCGGTGGTCTTCTCCGGCAAGCTCCCCCATATGGCCAACGGCGCTATGTCTGACGACCAGGCCGTGGCCGATGTATTAAATGCCATGCTGGCGCTCCCCAACGTCCGCAGCGTTCCCGATCTGGACGGCGTGGTTCAGGCCTTCCGTGAGCTGGGCGTCACGCCGCTTTGCAGCTATCACCACGAGAAGCTGGAGCCCCTGTGCCGGAAGGACGGCGATCAGGTCTGCTACTTCATCTACAACGGCGGTGAGCCCGCCGATGTGGCCTTGACCCTCCAGGGCAGCGGCAAGCCTGTTCTGCTCAACGCCTATACCGGGACTCAGGAGCCCATGGCCTATACCACTGCGGAGGGCGGCGTGACCGTTCAGGCCTCCATCGGCCGCCGGGACGCGATCCTCATCGCCATGGCGGAGGATGCCGCGGCACCGGTTGGCCGCAGCTATGACGCACCCATCGCCCTGACCGAGGCCAAGACAGAGATCGAGTCCTGGGGCCCGGATCCCGACGCCGCCATTCCCACCCAGTCGAAGAAAACCGTCGTCTCCTTCGGCACCCAGCCCCTGGGCGCCTGGGACGCGCTGTCTGCGGATCAGGCCACCCTAGATACCCTGGGCGTTGACTCCATGGCCCACGTCTCCGGCAGAGGCACTTATCAGCTGCGCTTCCAGCTGCCCGTCTGCGACGGCGCGGGGCTGACCCTGGAGACCGGCGACTGCATGGTCACAGCTGGAACCGTCAACGGCCATCCCCTGCCCCCGGTGAATCAGCGCACCGGTAAGGCAGACCTCACTGGCCTCGTCCAGTCCGGCGAGAACACACTGGAGGTCACCGTTTGCACCACGCTTATCAATCGCATGCGCATTGCCCACCCCCTGTTCGACGGCAAGGGCGGCATGCCCGCGCCTCCCGCCCCTGACCACGCGGAGGAGGGCGAGGCTCCCATGATGGGCAACATGGCCGACGATGACTATGAGCTGCCCGCCGCGCCCATGGATATGCCCGCGCCCCACTCCGGCGAGACCCACTACGGTCTGCTGCGCGCTTCTATTCAGCCCTATCACATCTGACAAACGTCTTAAAGCCCCGGCGTGACACCAGGTCACGCCGGGGCTTCTGCATCCTTCGATCCGTCTTTATTTCTCCTGCTCCGCAATCGCTTTCAGCAGGATCTTCTCCGCGTACCCGCAGGCCCGCCGGACGGAGCCGGGCGCAAAGGGATTTGCCAGGTTGGCATAGCGCAGCGTCTCCAGATAGCTGCGGCTGCCGCCGACCTTGCAGAGGTTCAGGTAATCCCGCCAGGCCGCGTCCCTATCCTCCGCGTACTTTCTCTTGAACTCCATGGCCCCCATGGTGGTGAGGGTGTAGTTGATGTAGTAGAAGGGATAGAGATAGATGTGCAGCTTGTGGTACCAATAGCCGCCGCGCTCCATGAATTCGTCATTATCATATTTGCGCCAGGGCATATATTTCTCCTCCAGCAGATGCCACTGGTACGTCCGCTCCTTGGTCGTCAGCTCGGGATGGGCATAGCAGATATGCTGGAATTCGTCCACAGCTACGCCAAAGGGCACAAAGGTCAGCGCCTCCTGCAGGTGCGCAAACCGGAACTTATCCGCCTGATCGCCAAAAAACCACTCGGCATAGGGGTAGGCGAACTGCTCCATGGACATGGAGTGAATCTCCGCAATGTCCGTGGACTCGCTGTAATAGCCCGAAATGGGCTGGCTGCGCATGGCCATGTAGCCCGCAAAGGCATGGCCCAGCTCGTGAGTCAGCACCTGCATATCAAAGATCGTGTGGTTGAAGCAGGAGAACACAAAGGGTGCCTTCAGGCTGGGCAGGCTGGTCATGTAGCCCGTGGATGCCTTGCCCGGCTTGTTTTGCAGATCCATCAGCTCGTGGTCGATCATGAAATCGATGAATTCGCCGGTCTCCGGGCTGATCTCGTGGTACATTCTCTGGGCGGTCTTGACCATGAATTCGTCGTCGCCCGCAGGCTCGGCGTTGCCGTCCGGGAACACCATTTTCTCGTCATGCCACATGACGTGATCGATGCCGAGGCGCTTGGCCTGGGCGTCATAGAGCTTCTGGCACAGGGGCACCAGCACAGTGCGCACCTGCTCCCGGAAGGACCTGACCTCCTGTTCGCCATAGTCCGTGCGGCCCTGCTCCAGATAGCCCACAGGGATATAGTTCTCATAGCCCAGATTTCTGCCCATCTGATTGCGGATACGGATCAGCTCGTCCCAGATCTCCTCCAGCCGAGGCTCGTTGTCCTGATAGAACTTGGAATAGGCCTGAACAGCGGCGGCGCGCACGGCCCGATCCGGGTGCTCAAAGTATTTCTGCACGCCGTAGAGGTTCAGCTTTTTCCCGTCAAATGGGATCTCCGCCGTGGCCATGATCTTCTGGTACTCGTTGGTCAGGCGGCTCTCCTGCTGACGCAGGGGGATGTTGGCCTCGCAGAACAGCTTCTTCTGCAGATCCATTGAGACGAAATACTGCTTGCCGAACTCCCGCTCGATGTCCGACCGGAAGGGGCTGGCGGCGATAGCCTCACTGAGCGCCACCTCCGCGCCGCTGAGGGTGGGCAGCGTGTCCTGGAGATACCGGATCTCCGCCTCGTAGAATTCGTCCCGGGTGTCCAGAGTATGGCGGATGTGTGCAATGGAATACTGGGTGGCCAGCTCACAGCTGGCCTCATCCATCTCAAACAGCACACTGCGCAGGGCCTCATAGCGCTCGGCATGTTCCGCCGCGTCCTTCCATGCAGCCAGCTGGGCCCGGCGGCCCTCCAGGTCAGGGCGCCTATATTCCAGGGTCGAAAATTTGTAATCCTCCATGGGTTTCGTCCTCCTTATGATCGATTCGGAGCTCCGTAAAAATTAAGGTTTCTATGTTGTGATACTATATTCTCATATTTCAGCGCCAATGTAAAGTGCTGCTTGGGACAAAGAATTCCCCGGCAGCATGAGCTGTCGGGGAATTCACTGATCTCAATTACTTTGCGTACTCGACGGCCTTGGTCTCCCGGATCAGGTTGACCTTGATCTGGCCGGGGTACTCCAGCTCGTTCTCGATCTTCTTGGCGATGTCTCTGGCCAGGATGATCATGTTGTCCTCGGAAACCTCCTCGGGCTTGACCATGATGCGAACCTCCCGGCCAGCCTGGATGGCATAGGCCTTTTCCACGCCGGGGAAGGAGCTGGTCAGGGCCTCCAGCTTTTCCAGACGCTTTACATAGTTCTCTACGTTCTCACGCCGTGCGCCGGGGCGCGCCGCGGAGATGGCGTCTGCCGCCTGCACCAGGCAGGCGATGACCGTCTGGGGCTCCACGTCGCCGTGGTGGGCCTCGATGGCATGGATGACCTGGGGGCTCTCCTTGTACTTTCTGGCGAGCTCCACGCCCAGGGCCACATGGCTGCCCTCCATCTCATGATCCACGGATTTGCCCAGATCATGCAGCAGGCCGGCACGCTTGGCAATGGCCACGTCCTCGCCCAGCTCCGCAGCCATCAGGCCGCAGAGATGCGCCACCTCGATGGAGTGGTTCAGCACGTTCTGTCCGTAGCTGGTACGGTACTTCTGACGGCCCAGGAGCTTGATGAGCTCGGGATGCAGGCCGTGAACGCCGGTCTCGAAGGTCGCGCGCTCGCCCTCCTGCTTGATGGTCTGCTCCACCTCTCGGCGGGCCTTTTCCACCATGTTGTCGATATGGGTGGGCTGAATGCGTCCGTCCGCAATGAGCTTCTCCAGGGCGATCCTGGCGATCTCCCGGCGAACCGGGTCAAAGCAGGACAGGGTGATGGCCTCCGGGGTATCGTCGATGATGAGATCGACGCCGGTCTTGGTCTCCAGCGCCCGGATGTTCCGGCCCTCGCGGCCAATGATGCGGCCCTTCATCTCGTCGTTGGGCAGCGCCACAACAGAGATAGTGGCCTCAGCGGTATGATCGGCGGCACAGCGCTGAATGGCTGTGGCGATGATCTCTCTGGCCTTCTGGTCAGACTCCTCCTTGAGCTGAGTCTGGACCTCCTTGATCTTCATGGCGGTCTCATGGCGAACCTCGGACTCTACATTTTTCAGCAGGTAATCCTTGGCCTCGTCGGTGGACATACCGGAGATCTTCTCCAGCATTTCCAGCTGGGCGCGCTTGATATCGGAGACCTCCTCCTGGGTGGCGGCCACCTTGGCCAGCCGCCGGGTCAGCTCCTCATCCTTGCGCTCGTACTGCTCGGTCTTGCGGTCAAGGTTCTCCTCCTTCTGCTGAAGGCGGCGCTCCTGCTTCTGGAGCTCAGAGCGGCGGTCCTTGACCTCCTTATCATACTCGGTGCGGCTTTTATGGATTTCTTCCTTGGCCTCGACCATCATTTCGCGCTTTTTGTTCTCAGCGCTTTTGATGGACTCGTTGATAATGCGCTTGGCTTCCTCCTCGGCACTGCCGATCTCCTTTTCCGCCGTGCGCTTGCGGTAGTTCACCGCCACAGGGAACATGATCCCTGCGCCCACGATCAGCCCCACCAGCGTCAATATGATTTTGATAATCATTCTATGATACACACCTCCTTACTTAAATATTGAGAAAAAAGCAACGGGTATCTTACAACTTGATTCATCAAGATTGACAGTTTCGCCGTACTAATTCGCAACATATATTGTATAGCCTCGGTGTGTGGATGTCAAGAAAAATGAATAAAATGTTAAGAGATGCTGGATGATCCAGCATCTCTTGCCACAACATATTGTGTTCCGCTCTGCATTATACCTTCAGCACCAGCCGTGCGATATTGAAATACAGCAGCATGGACACGGAGTCCATAATAGTGGAGATCACCGGCGAGGCCATGATCGCCGGATCCACATGGATCAGCTTCGCCAGCATAGGCAGCAGGCTGCCGATGAATTTCGCAATGATAATAATAAAGAACAGGGATACCGTCACCACCATATTGGTGGCCATTTCCCCGGGATAGGTGATGGCCAGCCGGGCGAAATTCACCACGCACAGAGCAAGGCCGCAAAGCATGGCCACCCGCAGCTCCTTAAAGGCCACCCGGAAGGCGTCCTTCAGCTGGATATCGCCCACGGACATACCGCGGATAATCAGGGTGCTGGCCTGAGCGCCCGCGTTGCCTGCGGTGCCGGTGAGCATGGGCATACAGGTCACCAGCAGCGGAAACGCCACAAAGGCGGCCTCATAATGGGTGAGGATGCTGCCGGTGAACATGGCGGAGATCATCAGGAACATGAGCCAGACGATCCGGTTTTTTGCCAGAGTGAATACGCTGGTCTTGAGATACGGATGGTCAGAGGGCGCGATGGCAGCCATCTTCTCCATATCCTCCGTGGCCTCCTCCTCGATGACGTCCATGACGTCGTCGGCGGTGATGAGGCCCACCAGGCGGTTTTCCTTGTCCACCACGGGCATGGCCAGGAAGTCGTACTTCATCATGGTCTGGGCGGAGGTCTCTTTATCGTCCAGGGTGGCGGCGGCGATGATATCCGTCTCCATGATATCCTCAATGAGGGTATCGTCGGCGCTGAGCAGCAGCTCCTTCACCGTCACAACGCCCTCCAGGATGCGCTTGTGATTGGTCACATAGCAGGTATAGATCTGCTCGGACTCCTCTCCCCGCCTGCGGATTCGGTCAATGGCCTCCAGCACAGTCATGTCCTTGTGGAGATCCAGGAACTCTGCGGTCATAATGCTGCCGGTGGAATCCTCAGGGTATTTAAGGAACTGGTTGATGAGCTTCCGGGTCTCCGGCTTGGTGTTTTTCAGCACCCGCTTGACCACCATGGCGGGCATCTCCTCCAGCATGTCCACCGCGTCATCCACGAACAGATCCTCAATGATGGGGCCTAGCTCCTGGTCAGTGATGGCGGAGATAATGTTCTGCTGGGTCTCCGGCTCCAGCTCCGCAAAGACGTCGCTGGCCTGATCCTTTTGCAGGGTGCGGAAGCAGGTGATCTGCTGCAAGGGGGTCAGCTGCTCCATAAACGCCGCCACGTCCATTTCGTTGGTGTCGGCGATCTCCTCATGGAGCTTCTGAAATTGCTTGGTCTCCAGCAGCTCGTTGAGCTTCTCGATGAGCTGCTGGGTATCTACGGTGTTGTTCGACACAGGTGATTCCTCCTACTTTCAAAAATTAAGCATAGGAGAAGTGTCAGAACGAAAGATGGTCAGAACCCTACCCTGCCGCTTCGGCAGGCCCGAGACAAGGGCACAAGGGAACTGTATCCTCTGTCCCGGTACTTCGTCCGCTGATATCCACTTGTCTCCCCCCTTATCGGCATTATAATATAAGTTTAGGATACCATGAAACCGCCTCAAATGCAAGGATACGATGGCTTTTGCGCCCATAGCGGTTGTTTTTTCACTGTTTCCTTGCTATACTGGGGCTATCATTTCCACCGGGAGGGAGCTTTATGCCCGATCCGTCCAAGGACGTCTATTCCCCGCTGCAAGCCGCCGGCCGTCGGCTGCTGCGGAACATTTTAATTGTGCTGACGGTTTTGACTGTGCTGCACCTGCTGCTCACCGCATCCATGGCCAGCCTCATCGGCGGCATCGTGATCCTCATCATGGTCTGGGGCATCCGCAAGGGGGACTATGGCCTCCGGAAGGCCCTGGCGGTATTTCTGGTGGTGTACGCCGCAACGAATCTCATCGTCCTGCTTCTGTCGGCGGTGTTCTCGTCCTCCGCAAGGACGCTGTCCCTTGTATGGCTGGGGCTCTACTCCCTGGGACTTTTGCTGTGCGCCTATTTTCTGTGCCGGCCCTCGGTGCGGGCCTGGCTGGAGGTGGCCCCGCAGCCAAAGGAGAAGGCGAAGAAAATCCACTTTTTCCATGGCGGCTGGAGGGATCTATAAGAATGAAAAAAGCGCTGTACCGACACATGAGATCGGTACAGCGCTTCTATTTTGTATGGCAATTAGATCTCCATAATGACCGGCAGGATCATGGGATTCCGCTTGGTATGCTTATAGAGATAGTTGGACAGAGAGGACTTGATGCTGGCCTTGATGGTGGCCCAGTCGGTGATATGCTGGCTCACGCAGTCCTCCACCGCCTCGGTGGCGATCTCCTTGAGCTCCTCCATCAGGTCGCCGGACTCCTTCACATAGACGAAGCCGCGGGTGATAATATCGGGGCCGGAGATGATGGAGCCGTCCTCGCTGGACAGGTTCACCACCACCACGATCATGCCGTCCTGAGCCAGATGCTTCCGGTCCCGGAGCACCACGCTGCCCACGTCGCCCACACCCAGGCCGTCCACCAGCATCTTGCCGGCGGGAACGGTACCCGCCAGCTTGCAGGAATTCCGGGTCAGCTCGATGACCCGGCCGATATCGCTGACGATGATCCGACGGGGATCCATGCCCATCTCCTGGGCCAGCTTGGCGTGGCGCTTGAGATGGCGCTGCTCGCCGTGGACGGGAATGAAGAACTTGGGCTTCAGCAGCGCGTGCATGATCTTCAGCTCTTCCTGGCAGGCGTGTCCCGACACATGAAGGTCGGCCAGCTTGTCATATACCACCTCTGCGCCCTTGCGATAGAGCTCATTGATCACCGCGGAAATGGTTTTTTCGTTGCCGGGAATGGCCGATGCGGAAATCAGCACCCGATCTCCCGCGCCAATCTCCACCTGACGGTGTCCGGAGAAGGCCATTCGGTACAGGGCCGACATATTCTCGCCCTGGGAGCCGGTGGTAATGATGACCTGCTTATTCTTCGGCACGGACTTAATGGCGTTGATGTCCACCAGGGTGTTCTTGGGCACGGACACATAGCCCAACTCCGTGGAGACCCGCAGCATATTCTCCATGCTGCGGCCTGTAATGGCCACCTTTTTCCCGTATTTCGCAGCCGTATTGATGACGGTCTGAATACGGTCTACGTTGGATGCAAAGGTGGTGAC
>CAKTEB010000082.1 GCA_934546685.1 uncultured Oscillospiraceae bacterium | reverse complement strand
GGTCAAGGGCGTGAACTTTGTGGACATCCGGGATGCGGGAGATCCTGTGGAGCTGGCCAAATACTATTCCGATCAGGGGGCCGACGAGGTGGTGTTTCTGGATATCACCGCCACCAGCGACGCTCGGAAGTCCGTGGTGGATGTCATCGAGGACACAGGGAAAAAGGTCTTTGTGCCCCTGACCGTCGGCGGCGGCATCCGCACCGTGGAGGATTTTCAGCAGATCCTCCGGGCCGGGGCGGATAAGATCTCAGTGAACTCCGCGGCGGTGAAGGATCCTACGCTCATTTCCCGGGCGGCGGAGCAGTTTGGCAGCCAATGCGTGGTGCTGGCCATCGACGGCAAAAGCCGGGGCGACGGCACCTGGGAGGTGGTGGTGGCCGGAGGCCGCACCCCCACGGGTCTTGACGTGGTGGAGTGGGCGAAGAAGGGCCAGGAATTGGGAGCCGGGGAGATCCTGCTGACCTCCATGGACGCCGACGGCACCCAGACGGGCTTTGATCTGGCCATGACCAAGGCCGTGGTGGACGCGGTGGATATCCCGGTGATCGCCAGCGGCGGCGCGGGACGGCTGGAGGACTTCTACGAGGTCTTTGAGAAGACCGGCTGCGATGCGGCTCTGGCCGCCAGCCTGTTCCACTACGGGACGCTGACGGTGCCCCAGGTGAAGGAATATCTGCGGGAGCGGGGCGTACTGGTACGCCAGGAGGGAAGCTATGTTTGACGTCAAAAAGCTATTTTCAAAATCGGAGCTGATTCCGGTGATCGTCCAGGACATCCATACAAAGCAGGTGTTGATGCTGGGCTTTGCCAACGAGGAGGCGGTGCGGAAGACCTTTGAGACGGGGACCGCCTGGTTTTGGAGCCGCAGCCGGAAGCAGCTCTGGAATAAGGGGGAGACCTCCGGCAATTTCATGTATGTGAAGGAGATCTACACCGACTGCGACACCGACACGCTGCTTTTGCTGGCGGAGCCCGCGGGCCCGGCCTGTCATACCGGGGCGGTATCCTGCTTCTACAACAGACTGGAGGAGATACGATGAGCGATCAGATCCTAAAGGATATGTATGAGGTGATCCTGGACAGAAAGGCCCATCCCATGGAGGGCAGCTATACCTGCTATCTCTTTGAAAAGGGCCTGGACAAGATCCTCAAAAAGGTGGGGGAGGAGAGCGCCGAGACCATCATAGCTGCCAAGAACGAGGTGACGGCGGACACTGTGGGGGAGATCAACGACCTCTTTTACCATGTGCTCGTGATGATGGCGGAGCTGGAGATCCCCCTGGAGGACGTGCTCGGGGAGATGGAGAAGCGCAGCCAGAAGATCGGCAACCTCAAGAAAATGCACGTTTCCGATCACAACACCTGAGGATCCATGGAAATAATTCTTAACTTTCTGTAAAGACGACAGGAATCTCTTTACATTTCACCTGTTTTGCGATAAGATAGAGGAAACTATTCAGGAAGAGGGGGAGAGCCGATGGAAGACCAGACCATAAAGTTCCATGTACCTGACGATACCAACCGGGAAATGAAGCGGATCCTCACGTCGGTGTATTGTTCCCTGAGCGAAAAGGGCTACAATCCGATCAATCAGATCGTGGGCTATCTCCTCAGTGAGGACCCTACCTACATCACCAACTACAATGGCGCTCGCACGGAGATCACTAAGATCGACCGAGACGAGCTCATGGAGGAGCTGGTTCGTAATTACCTGTTCAAGTGATGAAACTCTGGGAAGCGCCCCAAAAAACGGGGCGCTTTTTCCCGCGCAATATCACCTTTTTCTGATAAAGTTCTAACAATTTCATATGGTAACTCCGCAATGTTGCTCTGTATCCACCGTTCTCAAATTGTAATCTTCAAAAAAGTTCACGAAAGAATGGGCCGAAAAGGTTGACATATCCGATACAATGTGTTACAATTCGGTTACATTCGCTGAAAGGAGAAACAAGATGGCTACAGAATCCAAGAAAACTCTCCTGTATAAGGGTCGCCCCCTGATGCGAAAGGACAACATCATCTATTACGGTTCCATGGCGGATCCCTACATTGTGATGATGCAGGTCTTAGAGACTAAGACCGTTGACGGCGAGGAGATCGCCTCGAAGGTTTCCGTTCAGCTCCAGCTGACGGATCCCAGCGTGAGATCCCGCGACAGAGTGACGAAGCGTTCCGAGAAGGATGGTATCTACTCGGCCCTCGATGTGGGAAGCGTCTGGCTGGAACGGGCGCTGAACGCCAGCACAAAATAATTTGTTCCCTTACAGAGCAACAAACGGAGGTTACATATCATGAATGTCAAGATTTATCGATCTGCAAAGATGCTGTCCTTTGTACTGGCGGCATCTCTTGCATTAGGTTCTGCCGCCATGGCTGCAGATACCGATTCCATCCATGAGGCTGATTCCGCCGCACCTGTTGTCAACGAGCAGGATGTACCTGTTGAGGTCGGCAATATCGTTACCGGCACCGCGCTGGGCGTGGGCACCGTAACGGCCCTGGGCGTAAACGTCCGGGAGAACCCCAATATGGATGCCCAGGTGGTGTCTATGCTGGCTGAGGGGCAGCAGGTGGTGGTTCTGTCTCAGGATGGCGATTGGTACCGCGTCAGCTGTGACGGCGTTACTGGTTTTGTAAGCACTGAGTACATGACCGTGGCCCAGGAGGGCCAGGCGGATCTGGGCTATGGCCTCATCAAGTGCGCCGCGGCCAATATCCGCTCCGCTGCCAGCACCGACAGCGACCCTGTTTCTTCCCTGGAGGAGGAGGCAGTGGTGTCCATCACCGGCGTCACCGACGGCTGGTATCAGGTGGATGCAGATGGTGTCACCGGCTATGTCCGCAGCGACCTGGTGGATTCCACCGCAGAGATCCCCGCTGAGAAGATCTATGACTACGCTGTGATCCAGTGTGCCGCTGCAAACCTCAGAAGCGAGCCCGATTCCGCGGCTGCCAAGACGGACGTGCTCTATGCCGACAGCCTCTGCACCCTGCTGGAGCAGGACGGCGATTGGTATAAGGTCCAGTACGGCGACAATGTGGGCTATGTGCTCTCTTCCCTGATGACCACCACCAACAACGAAAGCGACGGCAGCACTGAGGTCGAGTCCTTCAACACCATCGCTGCCCGCCAGGAGGCCGAGGCCCAGGCCGCAGCCGAGCAGGCCGCGCAGGAGGCCGCAGCAGCCGCTGCCGCCCAGGCTCAGCAGACTGCCGCTTCTTCCGGCAGCGCCTCCTATGAGTCCTCCGGCAGCTCCAGCAGCTACACGGATACTTCCAGCAGCTCCAGCAGCTATACCGAGCCTGAGACGCCCTCCTACGAGGCTCCCGCTTATGAGGAGCCCTCCTATGATTCTTCCTCCAGCGGCTCCATTGTCAGCGTGGCGCAGAATTATCTGGGCGTGCCCTATGTCTGGGGCGGCACCTCTCCCTCTGGCTTCGACTGCTCCGGCTTCACCCAGTATGTGCTCCGTCAGTGCGGCTACAGCATCAACCGGACCGCGGCGGCCCAGTATTCCAACGGCTCCTATGTGTCCTATGACAGCCTGCAGGCCGGCGATCTGGTGTTCTTCGCCAATACATATTCCGCATCCGGCATCACCCATGTGGGCATCTACATTGGCGGCGGCCAGTTTATCCATGCGGCTAACGGCGGCGTGAAGATCTCCTCCCTCAGCGAGAGCTACTACTCCAGCCGCTACTACGGCGCACGGCGCATTGCCTAAGAGATGAATCTGAATCCCTGTTTCCCGTTCCTGGGAAACAGGGATTTTTTCTATTTTTTGTCCGAACCCCCTTGACGAATTTTGTCGAATATGATAAAAAAGTATTTGGAAGAAAAATGCAGGAAAATGATTGAACAGAATGGATTTTTATGGTAAATTAAGGGCGTAAGCTTACGAACTATAAAAACTGCCTGTTACGGGGCAGGGGGAGGATATATTTTATGGAAACAGTACTCGGTGTTGTAATTGCGGACGGTAATGAGAGCTTTGCCGGAGCCCTGAAGGATACATTGAATCAGAGCAGCGCCTTCCGCGTGCTGGGCGTGTCCGGCAACGGAGAAGAAATTCTGGATCTGGTGCGGAGCACCAATGCGGATATCCTGATCCTGGATCCCATGCTCACGGGTCTCGACGGCCTGGGCGTCCTGCGGAATATGCGCTCCATGAAGCTGGAGCCCGCTGTGATGGTCACCACTACCTTTGCCAGCGACTATCTCATGAGCCAGATGGCGGAGCTGGGCGTCAGCTATTTCATGATGAAGCCCTGCTCCATGGAAGCGGTCATGAAGAATCTGGAGATGCTCCGGGCATCCGCTCCGGCCATGCGGAATATCAACGCGCTGAAGCGGCAGAACGCCATTGAGACCATGGTCACCAGCGTGATCCACGAGATCGGCGTTCCGGCGCACATCAAGGGCTATCAGTACCTGCGTCAGGCCATTATGATCGCTGTGGACGATATGGACGTCATCAACGCCATCACCAAGGTGCTCTATCCCCAGGTGGCCAAGGCCTTCGGCACCACGCCCTCCAGAGTGGAGCGCGCCATTCGCCACGCCATCGAGGTGGCCTGGGACCGGGGCGACCTGGATACCCTGCAAAAGTACTTCGGTTACACTGTATCAACTTCCAAAGGCAAGCCCACTAATTCTGAGTTCATCGCCCTGATTGCCGATAAGCTCCAGCTCCAGCTCAAGAACAGCGGCCTCATGACCCTGTGATGGAACCGGAAACCTAACATCTGCTGAAATAAAACACAACGCCAGTCCTGCTCGTTGGCAGGGCTGGCGTGTTTGTATGGAGGAGAAAGGGTCAGCGAGGGAAATCGCCGGACAGAAATGCCACCGCGTCCTCCACGGCGTTTTTCGCCTCGGGGCTCAGGGGCTTTCCTGCATTTTCGTGGTCAAAGCTCCGGCAGAATTCGGTGACGTGCTTCCGGAGCTCCGTGAGCTCCTTCCGGGAAAGCTCCAGGAGATCCTGGGAGAAGGTCAGGTAATTGACCTCGCTGAGCTCCTTTTGCCCCTGCTCCAGCAGAGCGGCGGTGTGCTCCAGACAGAAATAGGGCTGGGCGCGGAGCTTTTCCCGGAAGCTCTCGTCCTTTTTCCAGATGTAGATGATATTGGACACATATTTCTTCTCAAAGTCGGCGGCTCTGCGGCATACATAGCAGCTCTCCGCCTGGGCCGTCAGGGCCGGGGCAGGGGAGTCGCCGTCGTATTTTTTGAGCTTGCCCAAGCGCCCGGGCTTTTGATCGGAGGGCTCCGGCACCAGGGCGGAAACGGAATCCAGATGGCTCTCCAGCATCAGCGCCAGGCTCAGCCGGTTTCCCATGCCCAGCATCTTGTGAAAGTGCGTCCGGCAGAAGCCCAGCTTGTTGGTGACGATGCGCACGTCGGGCTCCATCATGGCCGCGCCCATGATGTATTTGAGGCTCTGATCCTCCAGCTTCTGCCGCAGGCGGCAGAGGGGACAGCCCTCCTTTTCGTCAAAGGCCTCGTTGATGGGGATGGTATAGAGCTGTTCTGCCATGGTGTGCCGCCTTTCCGGCGGGGATCCCGGAGGATACGCCGCCTTGATTATTCTCGGAGAATTGTGTATAATGTTTACGAGTTCAACGGTTTGAACCGAATCTCTAGTGCTTAGTATACAGGAAAAACTGGGGAAATACCAGTGGATTTTCAGCGAGGATCGATATTATGAATGAGATTTATACGAAAACCTATGAGATCGGCAGCTCCTTTGTGGATCTCTACGACAGCATCCGGCCATCGGCCATGCTCCAGCTGCTCCAGGAGATGGGCACGGATCACGCGGCGCTGCTCCATATGGATCGGGACTATCTGGTGGCGGAGTATCACGCCTGCTGGATCCTGGCCCGGGTGTGGTATCAGCTAAAGCGCCCTCTCCATGCGGGAGAGCAGCTGACCATCCGGACCTGGCACCGGGGGGCGGGGAGCCTGATCGTCTACCGGGACTACGACCTGCTGGTGGGCAGTGAGCCCGTGGGCGAGGCGGTGGCAGCCTGGGTGGTGGCGGATATCGATAACCGGAAGATGCTCCGTCCCAGCTCCATTGAGAATATCGCCGTGTCGAAGCCTCCGGAGCAGGTGAAGGAGCGGCAGCTCCGGCTGATCCGCAGCCCTAAGGGGAAGCAGCATGTCTATGACCGAACCGTCCGTTATTCGGATCTGGATGTGAACGGACATATGAACAATACCAAATACGCCGACGTGCTTATGGACGCCCTCAGCGCCCGGGATCTGGAGGGAAAGTTCGTCTCCCAGCTCCAGCTCAACTATTCCCAGGAGTGCAGGGCCGGGGAGACCATGGAGATCTGCCGGGTTTTAGTGGGAGAGCATTGTTATATTGACGGATGCAGCGACGATGGGAAACGCCGCTTTGAGGCAACCCTACAATTTCAGCCGTATGTTTGAATTAACCTTGACGAAGCAGAGCAAAATGAGTAGAATAACAGAATACTATGAACTAACCTACGGACACACAAAGGAGAGATTTGCATGATGGTAAATGACAATCCGACGCAGAAGTTTTGCAAGGAAGGCCTGACCTTTGACGATGTGCTGCTGATTCCCGCGGCCAGTGAAGTCGTGCCCCGCCAGATTTCCCTGGGCACCCAACTCACAAAGAAGATCCACCTGAACATCCCTCTGCTTTCCTCTGCCATGGATACGGTTACCGAGTACAAGATGGCCATTGCCATGGCCAGAGAGGGCGGCATCGGTATTATCCACAAGAACATGACCATTGAGCAGCAGATCGAGCAGGTGGATATGGTAAAGCGTTCTGAGAACGGCGTCATTACCAACCCCTTCTATCTGGCTCCTGACAACACCCTTCAGGACGCGGACAACCTGATGGGCAAATATAAGATCTCCGGCGTTCCCATCTGCGTGGATGACCGGAAACTGGTAGGCATCATCACCAACCGCGATATGAAGTTTGAGACCGATCTCTCCCGGCCTATCCATGAGGTCATGACCCATGAGAACCTGGTGACGGCCCCTGAGGGCATCACCCTGGAGGAGGCCAAGGAGATCCTGCGGAAGAACAAGATCGAGAAGCTCCCCATTGTGGATAAGGATTTCCGCCTCAAGGGCCTCATTACCATCAAGGATATCGAGAAGGCTGACAAATACCCCAATTCTGCCCGCGACGAGTCCGGCCGACTGCTCTGCGGCGCTGCCATCGGCGTTACCGCCGACGTGGTAGAGCGTGCTGGCGGCCTGCTGGAGGCCGGTGCCGATGTGCTGGCTCTGGACAGCGCCCACGGCCATTCCAAGAACATTCTGGAGTGCGTGCGGAACATCAAGAAGCAGTTCCCACATGCCCAGCTCATTGCCGGCAACGTGGCCACCTATGACGGCACCAAGGCCCTCATCGAGGCTGGAGCCGACTGCGTAAAGGTAGGCATCGGCCCCGGCTCCATCTGCACCACCCGTGTGGTGGCCGGTATCGGCGTGCCTCAGGTCACCGCCATCTATGACGCGGCCTGCGCTGCCAAGCAGTACGGCGTGCCGATCATTGCCGACGGCGGCATCAAGTATTCCGGCGACATTGTCAAGGCTCTGGCAGCTGGTGCCTCCACCGTTATGATGGGCTCCATGCTGGCCGGCTGCGAGGAGAGCCCCGGAGAGACCGAGATTTATCAGGGCCGTCAGTTCAAGGTATATCGCGGCATGGGCTCCATGGCTGCCATGGCACAGGGCTCCAAGGACCGCTATTTCCAGGAGGGCAACTCCAAGCTGGTGCCTGAGGGCGTCGAGGGCCGGGTGCCCTATAAGGGAAGCCTGTCCGACACCGTGTACCAGCTGCTGGGCGGCATCCGCTCCGGCATGGGCTACTGCGGCTGCCCCACCATCGGCGAGCTCCAGGCCAGAGGCCAGTTCGTACGCATTACCAGCGCTGGTCTCATCGAGAGCCACCCCCATGACATTACCATCACCAAGGAAGCACCCAACTATTCCAGAGGCTAATTCGATCATATAAAAGGCCGTTATTGCGGGGAGGGGAGACCCCGCGGCAGCGCACTGCTTTATCGGTGTGTGGCCGCATGGGCTCCCGCCGCGGTAACGGCCTTTTTCACGGACAGGAAGAAATTATGGTAGACATTTATGTAAAAGATCTGGTGAAGTCCTTTGAGGTGGGCAAGAACCTCTTAGACGGACTCACCTTTGAGGTCCAGCAGGGCGAGCGCGTGGGCCTTTTGGGAAAAAACGGCGCTGGCAAGACCACTGTGTTCCGGATCCTCACCGATGAGATCGGCTATGATGAGGGCACCGTGGAGATCGCGCCCGGAAAAAAGGTAGGTCTGATCTCTCAGATCCCCCGCTATCCCCAGGGCTACACCGTGGAGGATGTGCTCCGCTGCGCCTTCCATGAGCTCCGGAGCATCCAGAGAAAAATGGAGCAGCTGGAGGAGCAGATGACCCATGAGGTCACAGACGCCATGCTCAAGGAATATGACCGGCTGGGCAGCCGCTATCAGGCTGGCGGCGGCTATGAGATGGACGTCGGCGTGGATAAGATCTGCAACGGCCTGGGCATCCCCAAGGACATGCGCGCCCAGGATTTCACCATGCTCTCCGGCGGCGAGAAGACCCGGGTGAACCTGGCCCGGCTCCTGCTGGAGGAGACGGACATCCTGCTGTTGGACGAGCCCACCAACCATCTGGACATGAAGAGCGTGGAGTGGCTGGAGGAGTACCTGCAAAAATTTAAGGGCACCGTGCTGACCATCTCCCATGACCGGTATTTCCTGGATCAGGTGGTGACCCGGATCGTGGAGCTCCGGGGCGGCAAGGCGGAGTATTACTCCGGCAACTACTCCTTCTATGTGGAGGAGAAAGAGGCCCGGTACGAGCTCCAGCTGAAGCAGTATGAGCAGGAGCAGGCGAAGATCGCCCAGCTGAGCCATACCATGGAGCGCATGAAGGGCTGGGGCATCAACAACCGCACCCTGTACCGCCGGGCCATGAGCATTCAGAGCCGCATTGACCGCATCGAAAAGACCGAGCGGCCCACCAAGGAGAAAACCATGCAGGCCTCCTTTGGTCAGCGGGAATTCCATGGCGATGAGGTGCTGGTGCTCCGGGATCTTTCCATGAGCTTTGAGGATCGGACGCTGTTTTCGGACGTGAATCTGCTGGTCCAGGGCGGCGAGCGCATCGCACTTCTGGGCGACAACGGCACCGGAAAGTCCACGTTCCTGAAGCTCCTGATGAAGGAGGAGAAGCCCACCGGCGGCAAGATCAAATTCGGTCCCTCGGTGAAGCTGGCCTATCTGCCCCAGATCATCCACTTCGAGCACCCGGAGCGATCCATCCTGGATACCATGATCTATGAGAAAAACTACTCCACACAGACCGCGCGGAACCGCCTGGGGGCATTTTTGTTCTCAGGTGAGGATGTGTTCAAGCCCGTGGCGGCCCTGTCCGGCGGCGAGCAGAGCCGCCTGAGACTGTGTATGCTCATGGACGAGGAAATCAACCTTCTGATCCTGGACGAGCCCACCAACCATCTGGATATTGCCTCCCGGGAGTGGATCGAGAACGCCGTAGCGGGCTTTACCGGCACGCTGCTGTTTGTGTCCCATGACCGATATTTCATCGACCAGTTTGCCAGCCGGATCTGGGAGCTGGAGGACGGAAAGATCACCGACTTCAAGGGTACCTACCGGCAGTTCAAGGCCATGAAGGAGCGTCAGGCGGCCCAGCAGCCCCAGCAGGTGAAGGCCCCCAAGGAGAAGAAGGAACGGGTCATCACCCAGGAGGCAGCCCAGAAGAAAAACGTAAAGCAGCTGGAGAAGAAGATCGCCAAGCTGGAGCGTGAGATCGAAAAGCAGGAGGCGCTGCTGGCGTCTCTGGAGACGGAGATCCAGGAGGCGGCCTCGGATTATACGAAGCTCCAGGAGCTTCTGAGCACCCAAACGGAGGCCCAGGGAGCTCTGGACGAGATGTACGCTCAGTGGGAAACGCTGTCGGCGGATTTGGAGGCATAACATGAAGAAGCTATGGGTTTTTACGCTGCTGTTTTTAACGGCGGGGCTCGTGATGCTGTTTCTGCCCTACCATATGCAGGCCACCGGCGCGGTGCTGCTGCTTCTGGCGGCGGCCATGGGCCTGTCGGCGCTGCTGTGGCAGAAGCCCAGCAGGGGGCGGCAGACGGTGATCCAGATCCTTGCGGTGACAGCCTCGGCGGGAGTGGTGATTTTGATGGCGGCTATGAATTTGATCACAGTCAGCGGCCAGACCGATTGGGACAGCGCGAAAAAGGCGGACTACGCCATTGTGCTGGGTGCTGCGGTCAATGACAACGGCAGCGCCTCCCGGATCATGCGAAACCGGCTGGCGGCGGCCATGGAGTTTATGGAGCAGAATCCCCACGCCATGGTGATCCTCTCCGGGGGCCAGGGCGGCGATGAGCCGGAGACTGAGGCTAAGTGCATGTATGATACGCTGCTGTCCATGGGCGCGGATCCCCAGCGGCTGATTTTGGAGGATCGCAGTGAGACCACAAGGGAAAATCTCCTGAACAGCATGGAGATCATCTCCCGGCGGGGCGGCACACGGCAAGCCATCGCCCTGATCACCAGCGAGTTCCACCAGCGACGGGCGGCCTATAT
>CAKTEB010000081.1 GCA_934546685.1 uncultured Oscillospiraceae bacterium | reverse complement strand
AGCTCCGGCGCACCACCATGATGGTTCTGGCCGTGACCCTCCACAATATCCCCGAGGGCATGGCCGTGGGCGTGGTCAATGCGGGCTATCTCTCCGGTCAGGCCCAGATCACCGCCGCCGGGGCCCTTGCGCTGTCCCTGGGCATCGCCATCCAGAACTTCCCGGAGGGGGCCATCATCTCCATGCCCCTGCGGGCCGAGGGCATGAAGAAATCCCGGGCCTTCTGGGGCGGGGTGCTCTCCGGGGTGGTGGAGCCCATCGGCGCGTTTCTCACCATCCTGGCCGCGTTCATCCTATGTATGCCGGAGCGCCCCCAGGTGGAGCCCCTGACGGAGTATTACGCCAAGGCCATGATGACCGCCCCCGCCCGCTGGGCCTTCCGCCAGGGCGGCAATACCAAGTTCACCCCCAAGGATATCGCGCACATGAAGGCCAACGCCGCCCTCCGGGCCGCGGATCGGAACCCCTATTCCTGGAACATGGACTTCCTGCCCTACCCGGGCGGAAACGGCTATGAGGCCCGGTTCTACCGGTGCGGCATCTGCGTCCTCATGAAGGAGCTGGGGCTCTATGACCTGACTCCGGCCCTATGTCATTTGGACTACACCATGGCCGACGCCATGTGCGTGGTGGACTTCCAGCGGCAGTATACCCTCGCCTCCGGCGGGCCCTACTGCGACTGCGGCTACAAGAAAAAGAGAAATAGTTGACATAAGACCATTCCTTTCCCCCAAATCGTAAAATTTATCATAATTAAATCATGGGAATCACCGCAATCTCTATTGCAATCTGTATTAAAATGTCGTATGATGGCATTACAGAATTATGAACGGAGGCGACCCTATGAAAACAAAATGGAGGCTCACAGGGATTATTCTGGCTCTGGCCTTGTGCCTGAGCCTGATGCCCATCCCGGGGTGGGCGGCGGACGTCGCGGGCTCTGTAGATACTTGGGACGGAACCGTTGCGGCAGCCTTTGACGGCGGTACTGGCACAGAAGATGATCCCTACCAAATTGCCACTGGCGCACAGCTGGCGTATTTGGCGAGCGTCGTAAATAATGGAGACGCTTGCGAGGATCAGTATTTCGAATTGACTGCTGATATTGACCTTAATAATCAGCAGTGGACACCTATTGGAAATACATTTGCCAACGCGTTACTCGTAGACGAAGATTATCGGGTATTCGCCGGAACCTTCGCTGGTGATGGTCATACTATCTCCAACCTTGCAATCGGAACAGCTGACCAACCTCTGGAAGCAGACGTATTCGGTCTATTTGGTGCAGCTGATGGACAAATTGATAATTTGTATCTCGATACTGTTACTATTTATGGTACTGTCCCACTTACCTATGGTTATGTAGTTGGTCAGGCAGGCGCACTTGCTGGTTATGCCGGAGGCCCCATTAAAAACTGCCACGCTACCAATCTATCGCTTACCATAACTACTTCCGGTAGCTGGGCCCTTGCCTATTGGATTGGCGGTCTTTTAGGTACTCTAAATGGAGATTCTTCAATTTATGGCTGTAGTGTCTCCGGCAGCATTACTGAAAAATCCGGTAGAGGTTCTATCGGCGGCTTCATTGGTGAATTAGGTACATCCTCAAAAATCGAGTTTAGCAGAGCTGATGTATCCCTAGAAGTTACTTATGATCCACGCGTTGGTGCTAATGTCGGCGGTTTTATTGGTAAAGGCAACGGCGACACAATGGAAGACACAGTCATCAGCGGATGCTATGCAACTGGCAATGTATCGGGTGGTTCCTACGCAGGAGGCTTTGCTGGTAGTATCGCCGGTCTAAACATCAAGAATTGCTACGCAACTGGTAATGTGGTTAACCCTGGTTCCGCTATGGGCTCTTTTGCAGCAACTGATGGAGCTGGTTCAGCTAATTACGGGTCAATAACAAATTGCTACACAACGGGTACTCTGACTGGCAAACCGGCATATTCCTATGCTTTTTCTTATCAGGATGCAATGAAGCGTAGCTCCGTCACGAATTGCTATTTCAGCGATGTAAACATTGGCTTCAAAAGCAATTACGAAACTACTACTGAAAAGTCCCTCACTGAAATGCAACAGCAGGAGTTTGTCACCGACTTAAACGCCGGTAATACTGATAATACCTGGACTTTCCACAGCGGCACGACTCCCTATTGCGGTGCTGAGCCCGCTGACTATAGTAATGTCGATACCGTATTGGCAAAGGTGCCTACCGACTTGACCCTGTATACTGACGCTTCCGTTGAGGCTCTAACCGCCGCAACTGCAAAGGTCATGCGTGGCTATCCTATTATTGACCAGTCCAAGGTAGATGCTATGGCCGATGCCATCGAAGCCGCACTTTCCACACTGGAGTACAAGCCCGCTGACTACACTGCGGTAGACGCAGCCATTGCCAAGGCTGGTGCGCTGGACAAGTCCAACTACAAGGACTTCTCCGCCGTAACTGCCGCCATTGACGCAGTTGACCGCACCAAGAACATCACCCAGCAGGACGAGGTAGACGCTATGGCCAAGGCCATTACCGATGCCATCAGCGCCCTGACAGAAAAGGATCCCAAGCCTACCCCCGATCCGGAACCCACGCCTGACCCCACTCCCACCCCTGAGGTCAAGTCCTTCAAGGACGTCAGCAAGGACGCCTACTATTACGACGCAGTCCAGTGGGCCGCCCAGAAGGACATTACCAACGGCGTGGCGGAGGATCTCTTTGACCCGGACGGCACCTGCACCCGGGCCCAGCTGGCCACCATGCTGTGGCGCGAGGCCGGGAAGCCTGAGCCCACGAGCCTTGCGAGCTTCACCGATGTGCCCGAAACCGCTTACTACGCCAAGGCTGTGGCCTGGGCCGTAGAGCGGGGCATCACCCTGGGCACCGGCGGCGGCAAGTTCAGCCCTGACCTCCCCTGCACCCGGGCCCAGGCCCTGACCATGCAGTGGCGCGGCGCCGGGAAGCCTGAGGCCGCCAAGTCCTCCAGCTTCACCGACGTCCCCCAGGACGCCTATTACGCCGGGGCCGTGGCCTGGGCCGTGGAGCAGGGCATTACCCTGGGAACTGGCGATAAGACATTCAGCCCTGACCTTCCCTGCACCCGGGCTCAGGCTGTAACGTTCCTATACCGGGCCGCCAAGTAATTTCCCCAAAAAACGCATCTCCCGCGGACACGCCGTCTGCGGGAGATTTTTTCGGTTCTGGAGCCGCCGCTCTTGCATCTGCCCCTATGGCCTGTTATAATAGCTTCGAATTAGTTGTCGCTAACTCAAATTTGAATTATACCTCTCCCAGGCCGCATAGCCTGTGGGAAAAGGAGTTTTGCCATATGGAAGCAGTTTACGGCATTTTGATCCCGTTTCTGGGCACGTCCCTGGGGGCGGCCTGCGTGTTTTTTATGAAGAAGACCCTCAGCGATTTGTTGCAGCGGTCGCTGACGGGCTTCGCGGCGGGGGGCATGGTGGCGGCCTCGGTGTGGAGCCTGCTGATCCCCGCCATGGAGCAGTCCGCAGGGATGGGGACGCTGTCCTTCCTTCCGGCCCTGTTGGGCTTCTGGATCGGCATTGGGTTCCTATTCCTTCTTGACCACGCCGTCCCCCACCTCCACCAGAAAAGCGGCCAGGTGGAGGGCCCCAAGCGCCAGCTCCGGCGCACCACCATGATGGTTCTGGCCGTGACCCTCCACAATATCCCCGAGGGCATGGCCGTGGGCGTGGTCTATGCGGGCTATCTCTCCGGTCAAGCCCAGATCACCGCCGCCGGGGCCCTGGCATTGTCCCTGGGCATCGCCATCCAGAACTTTCCGGAGGGGGCCATCATCTCCATGCCCCTGCGGGCCGAGGGCATGAAGAAGTCCCGGGCCTTCTGGGGCGGGGTGCTCTCCGGGGTGGTGGAGCCCATCGGCGCGTTTCTCACCATCCTGGCCGCCCAGCTCATCGTCCCGGCCCTGCCCTATCTTTTGAGCTTCGCCGCCGGAGCCATGCTCTATGTGGTGGTGGAGGAGCTGATCCCGGAGATGAGCCAGGGGAAGCACTCCAATGTGGGAACGATCTTCTTCGCCGTGGGGTTCAGCGTGATGATGGTGCTGGACGTGGTGCTGGGGTGAGGGGATTTCGGCAGACGGCGTTTGCATTGACTGCCTTTTGTTTCGCCGCTTTTTCACAAATCCGGTAAATCCCCCGTGCAAGAAAGGAGCATATCAGCTTAAATGAATCGGCCTGCTTTGCATTACCTCGGACAGCGCAGTTTTTCCTGCAAAGCGGCAATATTTTCATGGCTTTTTCTTCTGAAAGCGTGTAAAATCTATCATACAACCGAAAAGAATGGAGCGTGACATTTATGAACATCGCAGAACATATCCACGGCTTTACCCTCCTGCGCCAGGTTCCCATGCCGGAGCTGGAAGGCGAGCTTTTTGAATTTGCCCACGACCAGACCGGGCTGAAGCTCTGCTGGCTCAGCCGGAAGGATGACAACAAGACCTTTGGCATCGCCTTTACCACCCTGCCCGAGGACAGCACCGGCGTGTTTCACATTCTGGAGCACAGCGTGCTCTGCGGCTCTGACCGCTACCCGGTGAAGGAGCCCTTTGTGGAGCTGCTGAAAAGCTCCATGAACACCTTCCTAAACGCCATGACCTTCCCGGATAAGACCTTCTATCCCATCTCCAGCCGCAACGACAAGGATTTCCTGAACCTCATGCGGGTCTACCTGGACGCGGTGTTCCATCCCGCAGTCTATCAGAAGCCGGAGATCTTTCGACAGGAGGGCTGGAGCTACGAATTCCACGAGAACGGCAATCCCGGCTACAAAGGCGTGGTATTCAACGAGATGAAGGGCGCGCTGGCGGACCCCGATGAGCAGGTGCAGGTAGTCATAAACCGAGCACTATTCCCGGATACCCCCTATGCCTTCGTCTCCGGCGGTGACCCGGCCTCCATTCCCGACCTCACCTATGAAAAATTCGTGGAGAGCCACCAGCGGTTCTACGCTCCCTCCAACGCCTTCGTGTTCCTGGACGGCGACCTGGAGCTTGACACCGTGCTGGGCATCATCGACGGCGAATTCCTAAAGGATTTTGGCCGCACCCAGCGGATTGCCCCTCCGGCCATGCAGACCCCCGTGGACGGCGGCGTTCAGGAGCTCACCTATGAGATCTCCCCGGAGGAATCCCCCGAGGGCAAGGCGCGTCTGGCCCAGGGCTGGGTCATCGGCACCTGGGCAGACCGGGAGACCATCACCGCCCTGCGGATCCTGGCGGAGGTGCTGGCGGGCACCAACCATTCGCCGCTGAAAAAGGCCGTGCTCTCCCAAGGTCTTGCGGAGGACGTTTCCATCAGCGTCATCGATGGCGTCAGCCAGCCCTTTGCCCTGCTGAACGTCCGAAACCTTCGGCAGGAGGATGTGGACAGCGTCCGTCAGCTGATCCGCAGCGAGCTGGAGCGTATCGTCCGGGATGGCCTAGACCATATGCAGTTGGAAGCCGAGCTGGCCCGGGGCGAATTCCTGGAACGTGAGCGGGATTACGGCAGCTATCCCAAGGGCATCGTTCTGGGCATCAGCGCATTGGAGACCTGGCTCTACGGCGGCGATCCTGAGAAAAACCTCCAGGTGGGCGATCTCTATAAAAACCTCCGGGAGAAGGTCAGCACCGGCTGGTTTGAGGCTCTGCTGAAGCGGCTCTTGTTGGAGAATCCCCACAAGGCCGAGGTGGTCCTGCTGCCCTCCGCCCAGGCGGGCGAGGAGCGGCGGCAGAAGGAGCTCTCCCGGCTGGACGCTGAGGCCGCAGCCTGGACACAGGAGCAAAAGGCCTTCCACATGCAGCAGCAGGAAAAGCTCCTGGCCTGGCAGAACAGCGAGGACACCCCCGAGGCTCTGGCCACCCTGCCGCACCTGGCTCTGTCGGACATCTCCGATCAGCCCGAGGAGCTGCCCACCGAGATCCGGGAGATCGGCGGCCTTACGGTGCTCCAGCACACGGTGGCCGCTGGCGGCATTCTCTATGTGACCCTGTACTTTGACGCCGGCAGCTATCTGCCTCAGGAGCTCTCCGCGCTGGGCTTCCTGTCAAGCCTTCTGGGCAAGCTCCGCACCGCCGACACCCCGGCGGATCAGCTGAACAACCGGATCGGTCTGCTGCTGGGCGGCCTGGAAAGCTATATTTCCGCCTCCTCGGAGCTTGCAACCGGCCAGGCCGTCACCCGGCTCTGCGTCAGCTTCAGCACCCTGGAATCCAACCTCCAGGCGGCCCTGGAGCTGGTCTCCGAGATCCTCACCAAGACAGATTTCACCGAGGAGGCAGAGATCCGCAGTCTGCTCCGGCAGCAGGTGGAGATGGATCGGGATCAGCTGGTGATGGCTGGTCACTCCGCCGCCATTCGGCGGGTATCCGCCCAGTTCACCGCCGAGGGCGCGGTCAACGAATACGCCGGCGGTTTTGAGGCCTACCTCTGGAAAAAGCGCCAGGAGGAGGACAGCCAGGGACTCTCCACCCTTCTGACTGACCTATATCACCGGGCCTTCCAGCGCACCGGCCTGACCCTCAGCGTCACC
The DNA here is from genome assembly GCA_934546685.1 of uncultured Oscillospiraceae bacterium. Taxonomy (GTDB): domain Bacteria; phylum Bacillota; class Clostridia; order Oscillospirales; family Oscillospiraceae; genus HGM13006. The sequence continues at coordinate 4,426 of CAKTEB010000081.1, read as the reverse complement.
GGCAGCGACGGCTATGCCGAGGCCATTGCCTCCGCTTTCTCTGCCCTGCCCCAGGGTGCGGCTATGGCGCCCGCTGAGATTCAGCCCTTCGGCATCCAAAAGGAGGGCATCGTGATCCCCGCGGATATCTGCTTTGCGGTCCGGGGCGGCAGCATCGGCGCGTACTCCGGCGACCTGGCTCTCAGTGCCAAGATCGTCAGCCTGGCCTACCTCTGGAACACCATCCGCGTCACCGGCGGCGCCTACGGCACCGGCATGATGATCCGGCCCAGCGGTGCCCTGTACTGCTATTCCTACCGGGATCCGGGCGGCGTTCGCTCTCTGGAGAAATATCTCTCCTGCGGCGAATTTCTCCGGAGCTTCAGCCAGCAGTGCGACGATTTCACCGGCTTTATCATCGGCACGGTCTCCGACGCCTCCCCGGTGCTGACCCCCAGAATGATCGGCATGAACGCCGACAGCTATTATTGGCGGGGCATCACCTACGAGGATCGGTGCCGGTACCGTCATGAGCTGCTCTCCGCCACCCCGGAGAAGCTCCTGGCTGCGGCTGACCGCATGGATCAGGCCCTGAGCGCCAGCGGCTTCTGCGTGCTGGGCGGCCCGGAGCTGGTGGCCCAGTGCCAGCCGAACAGCACGAAAAACGTGTAATTGCATCCCCATAGATAACACAGGCCCCGCCAACAGCATGGTTGGCGGGGCCTGTTATTTTTCTGTTCGTTGATTGTAAAATGAAGTTGGACACTTAAGGCAAAAGACGAGATTTGGAGCCCCCCCGGGCCTCCAAATCTCGTTCTTTTTTCGCGCGCTTTTTGCAACGCACCCCATGGAGCTGGGTTCAAGGAGTCACGAGGCATCCAGCACATCGTAGTCGATGAGTTTCTCCCGGTTGGCCACCACAGCGGTACCCACAAAGTCGCCAGTACCGTTGATGAGCGTCCGCAGCATACTCATGATCTGGTCGATGCCCATGAGAACGCCCAGGCCCTCAATGGGAACGCCGATCTGGAGCACCAGAATAGACAGGCAGATAAAGCCCGCGCCCGCAATGGGAGGCGCGCCCATGGACAATATCACAATGGTCACCGCCAGCTTCAGCAGCATATCCACAGAAATAGGCACATGGTACACCGCCGCCAGGAACAGCGTACTAAGGGTCAGGTACACGCAGGCGCCGTCCATGTTGATGGTGGAGCCCAGGGGCATGGAGAAGGAGCTGATCTTCGGCGAGATGCCCAGGCGCTTGGAGCAGGTGTCCAGGGTCTGGGGCATGACCGCGCTGGTACTGCAAAAGGTGATGAACAGCAGGAAGTTGGGCAGGCACTTTTTATAGAAGTGCAGGGGATTCCGGTGGACAAAGGCCGCATACAGGAAGGAGTACACCAGGTACATCCCAATACCGCCCAGGAACATGCCCAGCACCAGTTTCAGCAGGGCCACTACCATAGAGGTGTCGATGGTAATTACCAACAGCGTCATAGCGCAGAAGGTAGCCAGGGGGATGGTCTTCATGACGATGGAGGCCACCTTCAGGAAAAACCGATTGCAGAGGCCCAGGAACTCCGTGACCTTCTGCCGGTCATCGCCGTTGTCCAGCATGGTGGCCGCCGCACCGGCCAGGATGGCCAGGAAAATGATCTGAAGCATCTCCGTACCGGTAAAGGCCCCCACAAAGCTGGTGGGCACGATATTCACAATGGAGTCCAGCAGGGAGATCCCGGTGCTGGTATCTCCGGAATAGCTGTAGGCACTCATGTCCAGCTGCACATTGGCTCCGGGCTGCAAGACCTGATAGACCAGATAGCCCACCGCAATGGCCACAAAGGACGTCAGGGTATAGAAGGCAAAGACCCTTACGCCGATCCTTCCGTATTCCCGAATATCCGACACCCCCGCCACACTGGAGGAGATGGCAAAGAACACCACCGGCACCACCAGCATTTTCAGTGCGTTCAGGAACATCGTCCGCAGGGGCGTTAAAACATAGCTGGATACCGCGTTGTTCAGGGTCTCGCCGCCCCAGAACCGCAGCAGCAGCCCTACCACAATGGCCGCCAGGAAGGCGAAGGTGATGACCTTCAGGGTCTGGGGCCGGGATTTGTGGACTACAAACTCCACCTCATTCCGGCTGCCCCGATGGTAATAGCTCAGATTGTTCCGCAGAGCCTTTAGGAGCTGCTCAGAAGTCTGGGGCTCGTCAAAGTCCTGATCCGGCTCCGGCACCGGAGGATCGCTGTCCACCAGGGCCCGGATGTCCAGGTCGTCCAGGGGATTGTAGGCCAGCCCGTCTGCCACCATCCGCACAACGACCTTGTTGGCGGTCTTCTCCACCGCCATGCCCAGGAATGTGGGGCCCTTTTTTGCCATAAGCTCCACAATGGAGCCGGTGAGATTGGTGCTGTTGATGGCGTTGGGCTCAGAGAGCCCCTCCTTCCGAAGGGCCGCTCCGGTGAATTCTTCTACATGCTTCAGCAGGCTTTCGTCATTGGAAAACCGCTGCTTTTCCACTATCATTGGTTGATACCTCCATTGCGCTGGAATTCTGTCTTTTCATTTATTATATAACGAGTTATATATATTGTCAACAGAGCCGCAGCATAATTTCATATTCCAATCATAGGGAATTTTATCTGTTACCTGCGCCGAATGGGATGACGGATCACGGTTTTCCACTTCTCCGGCGGGACCTTTCTGGCGTCGGAAAGATAGATCTCATGGTGTAGCCGCGCGGCGCTAAAATCGTTTTCGCAGCCCTGCTTCTCCAGAAACTGATCCATGATCCGAACGGTAGCGGGTTCATCGTCAAAGGGCCCCAGGTGCATGATCTGAACGCACAGCCCCTCGTCGATGGTCAGGAATTCCGCGCTGGAGCAGTCCAGCTTTTTCTTTTTCGAGGCAGTCTCCACGGCCCAGTCGAAATCTGTCTGCCCAATAAAGTCCGGCAGCCGGATCACCGAGAGCCACTGAAATGCTGACTTGTCGGCGTAGTCCACCCCGCTGACATTCTCCTGCCACCAGAAGCCCTCCAGGGGCGGCACCACATACTGGTAGAACCCCTCAATGCGGTGATCCGTCTTATAGCTCATTTTCAGGGTATATGCCACCGCGTATAAGACGCTGATGGCCCTCTGGTAGTCGCCGTCCGGCTGATTGGGGTCGCCAGCGCCCCGAACTGCAATATAATTCGCCTTGGGCACCGTCACGATCTCCGGTTTTGTCTTGGGCAGATAGAATTCCCTGTATTCCTTCTTAAAATCAAACGCCATGGTGTGCTCCCTCCTGATTTTTGTTCTCTCCACTATAGCATACCCCAGCCTTCCGCGCAAGAACAGCCTCGCGCCGCTCCCTGATCCCGCGGATTTTCACGGAATTTGATTGCGCCCGCGTCTCAGGGCTGGTATGATATAGAAAAGGCCCTCAACGGAGGAATATCATGTTTCATCTGCTGCTTGTTATCATCTACCTGTCCTTTATCAGCCTGGGACTCCCGGATTCCCTGCTGGGCTCCGCTTGGCCCGCCATGTATCCCCAGTTGGGGGTTCCGGTGTCCTATGCGGGCATCATCTCCATGATCATCGCCCTGGGCACCATTGTGTCCAGCCTCCAGAGCGACCGGCTCACCCGCCGCCTTGGCACCGGGAAGGTCACAGCCATCAGCGTGGCCATGACCGCCGCGGCCCTGTTCGGCTTTTCCGTGAGCCGCAGCTTCTGGCAGCTGTGCCTCTGGGCCATTCCCTATGGACTGGGGGCCGGAAGCGTGGACGCATCCCTCAACAACTATGTGGCCCTCCACTATGAGAGCAAGCATATGAGCTGGCTCCACTGTATGTGGGGCGTAGGCGCCTCTGCCGGACCCTACATTATGGGCTATGTGATGGTCGGCGGAGGCAGCTGGAGCGCCGGGTACCGGACTATTTCCATCATCCAGATCGTTCTGACGCTGATCCTGTTTTTCAGTCTGCCCCTCTGGAAGGGCCGTCCCCAGGCGTCGGATGCCTCCGCAACGGGGGCGGAGCCCAAGGTGCTTTCTCTCCGTGAGACCCTCCGGCTCCCCGGCGTTAAGGAGGTCCTGCTCTGCTTCTTCTGCTACTGCGCCCTGGAGCAGACCACCGGCCTCTGGGCCAGCAGCTATCTGACCCTCCACAAGGGCATCGCCCCGGAGGCCGCCGCCACCTTCGCCAGCATGTTCTTTATCGGCATCACCGTTGGCCGGGCCATCAGCGGCTTTTTGACGCTGCGCTTCAGTGATACTCAGATGATCCGGCTGGGCCAGGTGCTCATTGGCTGCGGTATCCTCATTCTCCTGCTGCCCCTGGGCGCTGCCGCGGCGCTTTTCGGCTTCGTGCTGATCGGTCTGGGCTGCGCCCCCATCTACCCCTGCATCATCCACTCCACCCCGGCCCACTTCGGTGCGGATCGCTCCCAG
>CAKTEB010000080.1 GCA_934546685.1 uncultured Oscillospiraceae bacterium | reverse complement strand
CAGGCCCCCTTGGTGTGTCTTTCTTCCATATCTTTCTTCACACAAAGAAAGATATGGCCCCCGGAGGGCGCGGGTCGTCGTAGTGCGGCAAAAGAGGGCGCACTGCAAAAATTAGCAGCCGCCGGAGGCCGTTGGTTCTCGCAGTGCGGCTGCCTTTGCGCCCCCATTGTTGAAGAAACCCCTTCAAAACTATTTTTTGATGATTCTTTTTCATCAAATAGTGTACAAAAATCATATTTTTGCAAGAAATGCCCCAGAAAACCTAGGAAAATAGTTTGAGATATGCTACAATACCACCTGTTCTGTCCCCCACGGACAGCGGGAAAGGAAGGCGTGCATCCTATGCTTGAACAAATTGCACACATCAACTCGATCATCAACAACTTCATCTGGGGCGTTCCCGCCATGATCTGCATTATCGGCGTGGGCCTGCTTCTCAGCGTGCGGACGGGCTTTATCCAGATCCGCAAATTCCCCTACGCCATCCGCACCACCCTGGGCCGGATGTTCCACAAGAAGGACGCCTCCGACGGGGCCATGACCCCCTTCCAGGCGGTCTGCACGGCCCTGGCGGGCACCGTGGGCACCGGCAATATCGCGGGCGTGGCGGGCGCCATCGCCATCGGCGGCCCCGGCGCGGTGTTCTGGATGTGGTGCTCGGCCATCCTCGGCATGTGTACCAAGTTCTCCGAAGTGACCCTGGCGGTCCATTTCCGGGAGCGCAGCGCCACCGGCGACCTGGTGGGCGGCCCCATGTACTACATCAAAAACGGCCTCGGCAAAAAATGGCAGTGGCTGGCCATGCTCTACTCCCTGTTCGGCGTGCTGACGGTCTTCGGCACCGGCAACGCCACCCAGGTCAACACCATCACCGCCGCCATCGACAGCCCCCTGAAGGAGTTCGGCCTGCTGAGCAGCGGCTCCGTTTCCACCGTGAACCTTATCATCGGCATTGTGGTGGCCATGCTGGTGGCCCTGGTGCTGCTGGGCGGCATCAAGCGCATCGGCAGCGTGGCCGAGAAGCTGGTGCCCTTTATGGCCCTGTTCTATGTGATCCTGGCCCTGGGCGTGGTGGGCATCAACTATCGCCGGATCCCGGAGGTCTTTGCCGCCATCTTCGGCGGCGCCTTTGATCCCAAGGCCTTCACCGGCGGCGTCATCGGCAGCATGTTCCTGTCCATGAAGAAGGGCGTTTCCCGGGGCATCTTCTCCAACGAGGCGGGCCTGGGCACCGGCTCCATCGCCCACGCCTGTGCGGATACCCGGAAGCCCGTGAAGCAGGGGCTGTTCGGCATCTTCGAGGTCTTCGCGGATACCATCGTCATCTGCACCCTCACCGCCCTGGTGATCCTGTGCAGCGGCACCTCCGTCACCTACGGTCAGGCCGCGGGCGCGGAGCTCACCATCTCCGGCTTCGTCACCACCTACGGGGGCTGGGCCTCCATCTTTACGGCTGTGGCCCTGTGCTGCTTCGCCTTCTCCACCATCATCGGCTGGGGCCTCTACGGCTCCCGGTGCATCGAGTACCTCTGCAAGAACAGCAAGGTGGTAAAGCCCTTCCTGGTGGCCTATTCCTTCGTGTCCATCCTGGGGGCCACGGTAGATTTGGGGCTGCTGTGGGACATCTCCGATACCTGCAACGGCCTTATGGCCATTCCGAACCTCATCGCCCTGCTGCTGCTCAGCGGCACCGTGGTGAAGCTGGTGAAGGAGTATTTTGCGGGAAATGAGACCTCCGAGCGCCTGGCGCAGTGATGGATGTCGATTTATAGCGAATAAAAAGGGTGCGGTGCACGTTGAGGTGCACCGCACCTTTTTTGGCGCAGTTCATAAGCTTACGGCCTCCGGCGGCCCCATCTTTCGTTGCACGACGAAAGATAGGGGAGAAAGGCGTGGCAAGGGGCCTGCGGCGCGTCGTCGCAAGCTCCGTATCCTTCGTTTTGGCCTTTGGGCCAAAAGCTCAGTCGCTCCGCTGCTCCTCCTTTCCCCACCAAACCCGCTTCGCTGGGCTTTGGCGGGGCCCCTTTTGTTGGATCCCCCGGACCTTATATGCGGCTTACGCCTTCCATGTCGGCGAATCGGATTTTACGAATTTCCCCCAAGGGGACTTCCTTCGGGCGCGCATTGGTACTCCGCCCGAATTCTAACCAGGGGGCGGCATGCCACGTCGTCGCAAGCTCCGTATCCTTCGTTTTGGCCTTTGGGCCAAAAGCTCAGTCGCTCCGCTACTCCTCCTTTCCCCACCAAACCCGCTTCGCTGGGCTTTGGCGGGGTCCCCAATTTCTGCTTCCGCCCCCTTCGTGCCTACTGCGGTGCGTGCCTTGCTTAACGTTGTGAAACCTCCGCACCCGCACCCCAAGGGTACTTCCTACGGGCGCAGCAGGCACGAGCAAGGGGGGATAAGCGGAGCGCCCCTTGCGATTAGAATTCGGGCTAGGCACCAATGCGCCCACGTCTGGAACCGATACGTCAAGGCCTGTCCCTATTAACCCCCGCCGGGGATGCAAGGGGCGGGGCCCCTTGCCCGTTCTTTTCCATCTTTCTGTCGGCACAGAAAGATGGCCCCCGGAGGGCGTTGGACTTGCAGTGCGCCAAAGCGGGCGATTGCTAATCGCCCCTACGAGTCGCCGCAGAAGAATGGGGCCGCCGGAGGCCATTGGTTCTCGCAGTGCGGCAAAAGAGGGCGCACAGCAAGAACGACCAGCCCCCAGCGGGCGCTGGTCAGTGCAGTGCGGCAAAGGCTGGCCGCCTCAAATCTCCGCTGGCACCCCGTTGATCTGCGCGCTCTCGCCCTTTTCAACCGGCACCACGATACACTTCACGCCCCCCACCATCTGGGTCCGGATCTGCTTTGCCTTCTGGGGCGACACATGCAGGGAAATGGGCATCTCGTCGGTGAGCTCGCTCTGGATCAGCAACCCGGGAGAAGCCAGCTTGGCCTCCTGATCCCGAATGGTCTCCTTGGCCTTGGTGATGGTCTCGTCCTTCACCTGGATCTGATCCTTGAGATCCGTGACCTGCTCCTCCAGCTCCATGGTGCGCATCCGCTGGACGCTCTCCTCCACCAGCTTCTTGTCCACCACGTTCTGGGCCACCGGGGGCGTGTCCCCGAACCGGTAGTCGAAGGCCGCCTGGATGATGGTCCGGGCCTCCTCGTTGAGGTCCGCCTGCTCCATGACCTCCTGCATGGTGGCCTTGGTCAGGGCCAGAGGCGGCACCTCCTGATCCTCCGGAGCGTCGGGATCCGGCAGGGTCATGTCGCTCAGATGCTTCTGCATCTTCAGGAACACGCTCTTGCCCTGCTGGGGATCCTCAAAGGAGTCCTGGATGACCTCCTTGAAGGCGCTCTTCTCCTCCCCGGCGGTGCGCTTTGCCCTGCACCCCAGCACGTCCTCCACGAACTCCGTGTGGGAATCCTTGCCGGTCTTCACATAGTACATCACGGCGCTGGAGTCCGCCCCATGGCCCGCAAAGGCCGGGTAGGTGAACGCAATATCCGGCAGGCCCACTACCCAGTTCCGGTCCGTGACCCCGATGTGGTTCTTCTCCTCCTGGTAGCCGAGCCCCGGCTTGGACAGGTCTACAGGGCACACCGCGCAGATCATGTACTCATAGGTCTCGCTGGACTCGTCCAGCTTCTGGCGATCCTTGGTCTGGGTCAGCACGTCGTAGACGTCGTGGTATACCAGGATCAGATAGTTTCCCTCCGCCTGGTAGCTCTCGATGATCTTCTCATAGAGCCGCTCCAGCAGCTCCGGGTTCTCCATCTTGCTGGCCTTCAGGGTGTAGAGATACCGCTGGTGCTCGTCCCCGGTCTCCCCCCGCTGGAAGTGGAGCTCCAGGAGATTGGAATTCAGGGAGCCGGACATGGATTTCTTGGCGATCTCCAGATATTTGTAGAACTCCTCCTCGGGCAGATCCGAGAACCGCTGGCTGAATTTCAGGATCACGTCCTTCCGGCCGTCCACATAGCAGCCGCAGAGCCGGTCGATGGTGCAGCCCTTTTTGGTCATGCGCCGCCGGAGCTCTAATACGTCACGTTTTGCAATAGACATAGTATATTCCTTTCTTTTGGGCAGGATCCCGCAAATGCACCGGCGGCCTTCTGCCGATCTTTTGCGCCGGAAATGCGTTATTTTTTCTTGACATACACAAAGTATGTCTGCGAAAAACTGCCTTTTTCCAACGCAAAATCTCTGGCCGAATTCTCGCCGCTCATTCGTGTGATCCTACCCAAGCGCCCTATTTTAGATGTAGCGTTTCAGTGATATATTGTGTGCTCTTTAGTATAATTGTTTTCCCCGGGGGACGCAAGGAAAATATTCTCCAGCCCCTTGACAGATAGCGTAACAAATGTTATGATGCCCTTGTAAGGAATAACATTTGTTACGCAAAGGAGGTTTTCTCATGTCCCAGAAGTTTTCCATTTCCGAGTCCGAGTGGCAGGTACTGGACTGCCTGTGGAAGCAGTCCCCCCTGGAGATCAAGGATATCCTGGCCATGCTCCAGAAAAAAACCTGCTGGAATGCCAACATGGTGCGTACCCTCATCGTCCGGCTCCAGGAAAAGGGCGCGGTGGGGGCGGAAAAGGGCGGCCGCTGCTATCGGTATTACCCCATCGCCGATCAGGACGCCTGCACCCTGGAGGAGACCCGCAGCTTCCTAGACCGGGTCTTCGACGGCAGCCCCGCCAAGATGATCGCGGCCCTCACCGGCAGCGGCAGCCTCTCCCGGGAGGACTGCGACGAGATCCAGCGGATGCTGGAGGAGATGAAGGGAGGGAACTGATATGACCGGCCTGCTTTCGGCCCTTTGGAGTATCACCTGGGGCTCCTGGCTCACGGCCCTGGCCATCTGCCTGGTGCGGCTGATCTTCCGGCGGAGCCTCAGCGGCAAGGCGAAATACTATCTCTGGCTTCTCTTAGCCCTGCGCCTGATGCTGCCCGTGCTGCCCCAGAGCCCCACCAGCGTGCAGAATTTCCTGCCCCAGTCTGCCCCGGCGGCTCAGACCGTTTCCCAGGCTCAGGCTCCCGTGGAACCTGCTGCCCCCGCAGCCCTTCCGGCGGAGGCTATCCCGGCGGCCATCACCGCCCCGGAAGCGGAGCCCGCAGCGGAGCCCTCCCCGTCCCCTTCCCGCGCCCTCAGCCTCTATCAGGTGCTGGAACTCATATACCTGGCCGGAGCGCTGGTGACGCTTCTGGTGTTTGCGGCCCTGTATCTGCTGACGGCCCGGCAGCTCCGCCGCCTCCCGGTGTGCCGAGATGACGAGACCCTGCGGGTCTGGCTGAACCTTCAAAAGCAGCTGGGACTCCGCCAAACTCCCACCCTGCGCCGGGGCGGTCAGGCCATGAGCGGCGGACTGCTGCGCCCCTCCATCGTCCTCCCGGCGGAGATCGCCGGGGAATCGGCGGCCCCGATTCTGGTACACGAGGCCATGCACCTCCGGGCCCACGACCTTTGGCTCCAGGGCTTTTACCGGCTGCTGCTGGCCCTGAACTGGTTCAACCCGGTGGTCTGGCTCTGCTTCCTCCAGGCCTTCCGGGACAGCGAGGGGGCCTGTGACCAGCGGGTGCTGGAATCCGGCCTGGTGGATCGGGCCGAGTATGCCCGGGCCCTGTACCTGGAGAGCGCCGCAAAGGCCCATGACGGTCTCTACATCCGCACGGCCTTCGGCGGCAGACACAGCATCCGCCAGCGCATCGCCCAGATCAGTCGCTTTTCCGGCAGAAAGCTATGGATGGCGCCCCTGGCCCTGGCCCTGGCCCTGGCCGTGTCCGCCTGTACCCTGACGGCCCGCTCCCGGCAGGAAAGCGAAGCCTCCGCCGAGCTCCAAGCCTCCAGCGCCGAAAGCATGGTGGAATCCGCCGCCCCGGAGCCCACGGCCTCCGCCCTGGAAGCTGACCGGGAAAACGCCCCCTATGTGCCCCTGACCTTTGACGGAACCGACGCGGGCACCGACCTTCCCTGGGGCGCGACCCCGGAGCAGGTGCGCTCGGCCCTGCATGTAACCGAGGAGGAAATGCCCCTCACCGACCGGGGCAAGAACTTCTCCGCCACTCTAACGGGCCTGGAGGGCCACCCGGAGGTGCGGAAAATCGTCTATGCGTTCCATCTCACCGACCTGGCGCTGACCAAGGGGCTGGATCAGGTGGAGATCTTCTACGAGGATGGGGAGTGTGGCCTAGACACCCTTCGCTCTGCCTGTGAAGCGGTGCTGGGGAGCCCGGACGATGGGGAGGGTAGCTGGACGAGCTTCCCCAACAGCTCCGTGACCCTCAGCGACCTTAATAATTTGAAGCTCACCATCCACTGGTTTGGCCGGGATCTGGGCGAATTCTCAGACGTGGATGTGGACGAGTATATGGCCTCCCTGATGCCCCCGAATGGTCACTACGGCTGGACCTATCAGCAGCATGTGGACGCGGGCCTCCTGGATGCCTCCAGCGGCACTCTGTCCACCGCCCAGGACGGCAGCCAGGCCTTTGAGACCACCCTGGAGCTGGGCGGCTATCAGGTGAATGCCGTGTATTTCTTCATCGAGCCTCTGCTCATCCGGGGCACCGGGAACTATGTGCTGACGGAGGTCTATGTGCAGCCCCCGGCGGATCTCCCCTTCTCCCAGTGGCTTGCGAGCTTCTCGGATTCCTTCACGGATAAGATGTACGCCCGGAGCCTCTACGACTATATCACGCCCCTGATGGTGGGCTCCTTCCTGACGGAGGAGCAGCAGACGGCGGTATTTGATGCGGCCATGGAGTACACCGGCGAGGGGGCCTCCACCGCGGGCTGGCCCCTGGCCACCAACTGGTATGACCAGTCCGGCACCAGCGGCGTCTGGAAGTTCAACGGCACCGGCTATGCCCTGTACCTGGCCGCCCAGGGCGAAATCGGATAATCGCTTCTCTCCCCCGGTCTGTCCCCATCAGGCCGGGGGAATTTCCCCGATTCCCGTGAGATAGTCTGGACAAACCGTCCTTTTCCGAGTATACTGGAGTAGAAGGTCTGTATGTGACGAATGGAACGTTGGGCTGTGCCCAGCGTTCTTTTTTTCTTTACACGCAATATAGGAGCTATGCCGCAAAATAAAGTAATCTTAAACTGTTCTTAATTGCAGCCCGGGCCCAACACTGCTAGAATATAGAGGTGATTTGAGGCAGAAGGAGGGAGCCGCCGTGCAGGGACGGAAAAAGTGGATCTTTAACATCGTATTTCTATTCCTGGTCATCGGCCTCACCATGTACGGCCTGTTCCACGGCAGCGATCTGGGGGACCTGAAGGAGCTGATCTCCCAGGCGGATCCCCGCTGGTGGGCCCTGGCCTTCCTGCTGGTGGTGGCCTTTATCCTGGGGGAGAGCCTGGTGCTCCACGACATTATGCGGACGCTCCGCACCCCCCACCGGCTCCCCCACTGCTTTCTCTACTCCTTTATCGGCTTCTTTTTCAGCTGCATCACCCCCTCCGCCGGGGGCGGCCAGCCCGCCCAGGTGTACTTCATGCGGAAGGACGGCATCGACCCGGCGGTGTCCGTGCCGGTGATGATCCTGGTGACCATCACCTATAAGCTGGTGCTGGTGCTCTTTGCCCTGGGGGTGCTGATCCTCCGCCCCAGGGCGATCCTGACGGCCCTGACACCCGTATGGGGCTGGTGCATTCTGGGCATTGTGCTCAACGCCGGGTTTATCGGCCTGTACATTCTGCTGGTGGTCTGCCCCGGGGCGGTGGAACGCTTTTTGGGCTGGGCCATCCGGCATCCGGGAAAGCTCCTGGGCACGAAAAAGGTAGAAAAAATGCTGAACTGGCTGGAAAAATGGATGAACCAGTACCGGGACGCCTCAAAAGTCATGCGCACCCGGCCCTGGATGCTCCTGCGGGTGACGCTGCTGACCGTTTTGCAGCGCTGCCTCCTGTTCGCCGTGACCTTCTGCGCCCTGCGCTCCTTTGGGATCCTGACCGGGTCCCTGCCGGTGGTGGTGACGCTCCAGGCCATGATCTCCCTGGGGACCGACCTATTACCCCTGCCCGGAGGCATGGGGGCCAGCGAGACCATGTTCATGCGGATCTTCCCAGCCGTCTGCGGGGAGGCCATGACCCTGCCCACCCTAGTAGTGAGCCGGGGCATCAGCTACTACGGCCAGCTGCTCATCAGCGCAGTCTTTACGGCGGTGGCCGTATTTGTGATCGGGCAACATCGAAAACCCCATTTGCCCCCCGAAAAACATCGAGAAGAGGAAAGAAAATGATCGGATTTTATGATTACACGGTGGTGCTGACCTTCCTCAGCATCCTCACCTCCATATTCGGCATGACCCAGGCCATGGACGGCCACTTCCGCATCGCCATCGTCTGTCTGGCCCTGTCCGGGCTCTTTGACACCTTCGACGGCAAGGTGGCCCGGAGCAAGAAAAACCGCACCGAGGACCAGAAGCTCTACGGCATCCAGCTGGATTCCCTGGCGGATATCGTCTGCTTCGGGGTCTTCCCGGTGATGATCTGCACCCTCATGGGGGTCCGGGGGATTCTGGGCGGCGTCGCCGTGGGCTTCTACAGCCTCTGCGGCGTGATCCGGCTGGCCTTCTTCAACGTGCTGGAGACCAACCGGCAGACCAACCCCGAGGCGGGGGAAAAGGTCTATCACGGCCTGCCCATCACCTCCATCGCCGTGATCCTGCCCCTGACCTTCCTCCTGGGCTTCGCCATGGACGAATACAGGTTCCACTGGGTGCTCATGGCCATGCTGATGATCGTGGGTCTGCTGTTCATTCTGGATTTCAAGCTGAAAAAGCCCACCAATCTGCAAATCGGCCTGCTCATCGCCATTGTGGCGGCGGCGGTGGCCGTGGTGGTGCTGCTGTATCAGCACCATATTCCAAACCGCAAGGGCCTGGAGAAGCCCCTGTACGAGGCCATCACCGAGGACTCCGTGGAGCCTGGGGATCTTCTGCCCGGCGGCTGTGATGAATAGCCGCCTCCGAGACGGCGCTCTGGTGGAGAGCTATGACGGCCAGGGTGGCGCCATCCGGTTTCTCTACGGCACGGCCCCGGGGCGGATGCTCCTCCGGCCCCTGATCCGCCCCCGGTTCTCGAAATTCATGGGATTTCTGCTCTCCACCCGGCTTTCGGCCCTGGCCGTGAAGGGCTTCATCCGAAAAAACCGCATCGATATGTCGGACTATCCCCCGAAACAGTACCGCTCCTTCAACGATTTCTTCACCCGCACCATCCGGGACGGGGCCCGGAAGATCGACCCGGAGCCCGCCCATCTCATCGCCCCCTGCGACAGCAAGCTCACAGCGGTACAGCTCACCGAGGACGCGCGCTTTCTCATCAAGGGCGTGGAGTACACCGCCCGGAGCCTCCTCCGGGATGACCGGCTGTCGGAAGCTTTCTCCGGGGGCACCCTGCTGATCTTCCGGCTCTCGGTGGACGACTACCACCACTATATCTGCCCCTGCGACGGCCTACAGGGGGTGCCCACGGTGATCCCCGGGGTCTTCCACACGGTGAACCCCTACGCCGCCGGACTCCGGCCCATCTACCGGGAGAACACCCGGGAATACACCTGCGTCCAGACGGCCTATGGCCGCCTCCTGCAAATGGAGGTAGGCGCGCTGATGGTGGGCAAGATCACGAACCTGTTGGGCCCCGGCCAGGTGAGGCGGGGCCAGGAGAAGGGCTACTTTGAATTCGGCGGCTCCACCGTCCTGCTCATGGCGGAGCAGGATATGATCCGTTTGGACGAGGACATTCTCCGGAACAGCGCCGCCGGGGAGGAAACCGTGGTAAAAATGGGGGAACGCATTGGAAGCTTCAACGAGAAACACTCTGGGCCGCTGGTATGACCGGCATCTGGCCTCCATCCTGCCCTCCCGGCGGCTGCTGGGGGCCCTGAGCTGCCTTCTGGTCAACTGCTCCATCTACTCTATCACCCAGGCGCTGGCCAAGGGCCGAGTGCTCACGGACATGACCACCGCTCTGGACAACGCCATCCCGGTGGTGCCCGGCTGGAGCATCGTCTATGTGGGCTGCTTTCTGTTCTGGGCCGTGGGCTATGTGCTCATGGGCCGGGGAGAATCCGGCCGCTGGCACGGGATCATCACCGCGGACATCGCCGCGAAGGTCCTCTGCGGCCTCATCTTCCTGGTGCTGCCCACCACCAATGTGCGCCCGGCCCTCACCGGCGGCGGCTTTTCCGCCTGGCTTCTGGGGCTGATCTACCGGATGGATCCGGCCCTGGATCTGTTTCCCTCCATCCACTGTCTCGAGAGCTGGATGTGCTTCCGGGGTGTGCTGGGGGATGAGCGGATCCCCAGGTGGTATCAGTGGTTCTCCGGGGCCTTCGCCCTGGCCGTGTGCCAGTCCACGCTGTTTACCAAGCAGCATGTGGTGGCGGATGTGGTGGCCGGAGTGGCCATCGCGGAGGTCATGCTTTGGCTGGCCCGGAAATTCCGCTGGGGTGGACGGGCCCAGCGGGCCATGGATTGGGTGGATCGGCGGATCTTTGGATGAAAATAGGACACGCTGCAAGGGATTTGCGGCGTGTCTTTTTGCGCTTTGGCTGAAGTTTTCCATGTCATTGCGGGGAGGCTCGCAGAACCGACGTGGCAATCCGCGCCCCGGAGGGCTTGCAACGCAAGGCCGGAGGAAGTTATTCCCCTTTACCGCACTACGATGCCCCAGGCCCTCCGGGGGCCATATCTTTCTTTGTGTGAAGAAAGATATGGAAGAAAGACACACCAAGGGGGCCTGCGGGCCCCCGTTGGATCCCCCGGACCCTATATGCGGCTTACGCCTTCCATGTCGGCGAATCGGATGTTACGAATGCGCATTGGTACTCCGCCCGAATTTTAATCGCAAGGGGCGCTCCGCTTATCCCCCCTTGCTCGTGCCTACCGCAACCACGCTCTTAGTCCTATGTAGGCATAAATGCGTCTCACGCACCCGCAGTAGGCACGAAGGGGGCGGAAGCAGTGCCGCAGGCACGCCGCCCCCTGATTAAAATTCGGGCTAGGCATTTA
>CAKTEB010000079.1 GCA_934546685.1 uncultured Oscillospiraceae bacterium | reverse complement strand
GCGTCCTACTGTCTTCATCATCACATTTGAAGTGCTAGATTGCTTATTATGATAGCCCCGGGCAGCGGGTTTGTCAATAGAAAATCCTGATCGTCCCATACAATCTTTTCCGAGCTTTTTTGCAGCATTTTGTGCAGTCTGTACGCTCATTTGTTTCTCCCCTGTAGACATCATGCAGATGTGATCCGGATAGATGAATTTCCGTCGCCGCCACCCGTCATTACAGCATTTCCGTCTTCGGATCCCCAAAAATAATTTTGCATTTTTCTCACAAAACCCCTTGACAGATTTTCATTTATGTTGTATATTGTAGACACAAAGAAGAAAGGAATGATTCCAATGAAGAGTTAAAGCACGACAGTTCAGCGAGAGATTCTGTCGGAAGATATGAATATTTGTTGTGTGTAATCTTGCATCATTTATTTTCATTTGTTTGAAACCCCGCTTTATCTTCTAATCCGGGATTTCCGGTTGAAAATAGATATTTCAAGATCCGGGAGGTACACTCCAATGTACTAGCTTTTCACTGGTGAGAAACAACATGTACGGAGGCTAGAGGCCCATGCACAAGTAAACGTCCATTCATCTTACTCGCAAGAAACTCCCGCACGGCAATCGTCGTTCGGATAACCCACTCTTCTATCGGAGGTAACATCTAATGTACTGATTTGCCCACCGTTCAGCTTTCATTTGCCTTAGAGGTCAAGTCCCATGAACAACCTATAGCGGAGATGCCGCATATCAAATCAATGACTTTCATTTTTCAGGAGGACAGTCTCGTGCACAGATGAACTGACCATGGCACACAGTACCAGTAAAAAATAATTTCATAAGAAAGGATGAGAGGGGTATGAGTGATCCCACTCAGCAGTAGCTTCCGTGTATGGTGAAGAATGATACCGTACACGGAAGCTTTTTATGCCGTGACAACACAGAAAGCAAAGCAAAACCTGACGCAGCGCAGCCGCCACGTCAGGTCATTTTTATGCTATGACAGAATCCCGCCGGTTTTGAGCTGCTCCAGCTGCTGTCGGGTCATCCTCCAACGCCAGTTCCCCGTTGGCACTCCAGGGACGTTGATCCTTGCCTCATCCCCCAGCCCCAGTACATCCTGCACCGGCAGGATCACCGCCGCAGCCTCGCTGCGCAGAAGCGTCCGAAGGACCTCCTCTGGCGTCCGCTCATCGCCGTTGGATTCCAAAAAGCCCCGCAGCGTCTGGTTGTCATGGGTACCGCTGAAAAACACCCGCTGCGCCGCTTCCTCCGGAGACATTGCGGCCATCTCCCGGTCGCTGAACTGCCAAACATTCATGCCGCAGAGGCCCGTATGCCGGAGCAGCACCGTCACCTGGCTGTCCAAGGCTCCCAGATCCTCCGCCAGAATGGGCAGATGGCCCAGCTTTTCCGCTAGAGCCCGGAACAGCGCCACCCCCGGCCCCTTCATCCAATAGCCGTGCTGGGCAGTCTCCCCAGCTGGGATGGCATAGTAGGCCGCAAAGCCCCGGAAATGATCCATGCGCACAAAGTGGAACTGCCGGAGCGCCGCCTGGCCCCGCCGAGTCCACCAGCTATAGCCGTCCTCGGCCATCCGCTCCCAGTCGTAGAGGGGATTGCCCCAGTCCTGGCCCTCCGGGGTGAAATAGTCTGGGGGGCATCCTGCCCGGAGCGTCGGATACCCCTGGGCATCCAGCTGAAACAGCTCCTGATGGGCCCAGGTGTCCGCACCGTCCACCGCCGCATAGATGGGCAGGTCGCCGATCAGGGTGATGCCCAGCTTTTCCGCATAGTCCCGCACCAGCCCCCACTGATAGAAGAACTGGTACTGCTGCCGCCGGATGGCCTCCAGCTCTTTTTTATACTTTTTTCGGAGCTTTTCAAGGCCCTTCCGGTTCCGCTGATCCTCCGGCCACTGCTGCCAGGGCTTCTGACCGTTTTCCTGCCGAAGGATCGTGAATAGAGCGTAATCCTCCAGCCAGAACGCATTCTCCCGGCAGAAGGCCTCGTAGCCCGCCTCCGGCGGCTGAATAGCCGGGTCGATGTATCTGGGATCCCCGGCGAAGATACCTCGGCTGGAGTAGGGCGAATCCCCATCCCCCACCGGGCACAGGGGCAGCAGCATCCAGCTCCGGTATCCCGCCTGATGGATGGCGTCTAGGAAATCGTAGGCCACCTGCCCCATGGTGCCGGAGGGCAGAGAGAAGATCGGGCATAGGATACCCTTGCCCGCAGGATGCTCCGCCAGCTCAGGCAGCGGTGAAAATGTCTCTTGCGCTCCCTCCCGATACAGGATCACGCCGGACAGCCCCGGCAGCGACAGACTCTCTCCCTCCACGCGCTTTCCGGTCAGCAGCTCCAGCCATTGGTGATTTCCCGGCAGTGCCACCTGTTTTTCCGCCTCAGAACGATTTACATAAACAAGGGTCTGGCTGTCCGCATTCCAGCGCTTGAGCCCAAATACCTCCGACTCCGGAGCAAGAAATTGGCTCTTCCCATTCGCCAGCACCGGATACTCCCTCCGCAGGGCCGATAGCATCCGCACCCAGTATTGCAGGTCGCCCTGCTCCTTCCCCCAGGGGAACGTCCCCCGGTTGAAGGGATCCGCATACCCCTCCATACCGGCCTCATCGCCGTAATACACGCAGGGCACGCCGGGGACGGTGAACAGGAGAATATCTAAGAGCCGCAGCCGCGCTTCCGCCAACTGCCGTTTTTCCTCTGGCAGCCGGTAATGCTCCCGCTCCGGCTCACTGAGATTCTCCGGGGCCTCGCCCAGTACCGTCAAAATTCTCGGGGTGTCGTGGCTGCCCAATAGATTCAGTGCCCCAGCCAGGGCCGCAGGCGGGTAATTCTCCCGGATCTGCTCCATGGCCTCAGCCAGCCGATCCGCGTCCGCATGGCCCAGCATAAACTCCACCGCCCCGTCCCGGAAGGGATAGTGCATGGTGCAGTCCAGCTCCCGGCCCAGGAGATATTCCCGGAGCCGGTCATAGCTGATCTTGCAGGTGGCGTCCTCCCAAACCTCGCCCAGCAGCAGGCTGTCTGGCTTCTCCGCCTTGCAGGCCTCCCGAACGGAGGCGATGAATGCGTCCGGCAGCTCATCGGCCACATCCAGCCGCCAGCCCGAGGCCCCCAGCCGAAGCCATTTCCGGATCACGCCCTGCTCTCCGCAGATGAATTCCCGATAGCCGGGATCCAGCTCCTCCACATCCGGCAGCGCGTCCACACCCCACCAGCACTCATAGCCAGAGGGATACTGGTCTCCAAACCGATACCAGCTGT
Source organism: uncultured Oscillospiraceae bacterium (assembly GCA_934546685.1). Classification (GTDB taxonomy): domain Bacteria; phylum Bacillota; class Clostridia; order Oscillospirales; family Oscillospiraceae; genus HGM13006. The sequence continues at coordinate 8,003 of CAKTEB010000079.1, read as the reverse complement.
CATAGGGGCTCTTTTCCTCCGAATAGGCCCCAGGCTCTGGGAAGTTGCCGTAGCGGTTGAAATACCGGCTGTCATCCCCTGTATGGCTGAATACGCCGTCCAGGATCACCCGGATGCCCGCAGCCTCAGCCGCCTGGCACAGGGCCGTGAAGTTCTCCTGGGTCCCAAAGCCGGGGTCGATCTTCTCATAGTCCGCCGTGTCGTATTTGTGGTTGCTGGCCGCCAGGAAAATGGGGTTGAGATAGACGGCCCCCACCCCCAGGGACTTGAGATAGGGGAGCTTTTCCTGGATGCCCCGGAGATTTCCCCCGAAGAAGGGCCAGCGGATCACCCGCCGCTTCTCATCTCGGCAGTAGAAGGGCGTATCCTCCCACTGCTGCATCACCATGCGCCGGGAGCCCTTCCAGCCCGCCGGATGAGCCGCCCGGGCCTGGCACTCCTGCCAATCCCGCCCCCGACGGAACCGATCCGGGAAGATCTGATAGACCACGCTGCCCCGATACCAGTCCGGCAGCGCCCTCGGCTGGTATACCGTCACCTGCCAGGATTCCGGGGCGTCGGTGCAGAGCCCCTCGCCCCGGGCGCCCCGGCCATAGCAGATCGTTCCCGTCGGCGTCTCCGCCTGGAAATAGTACCAGAGGAGGCCCGCGGCCTCCGGGGCCGCCGTCTTAGCCTCCCAGCAGCCCGGTGATACTTCCGTCATGGGGATCCGAGTCTCCTGGCCGGTCCACAGGCGCAGCCAGACCCGCTCCGGGGCCTCCCCGGTAATGTCCAGCCGCAGTGTCAGCTCCGTCCCCAGAGGCACGGCTCCATAGGGGCTCCGATAGCGTTCGATCCTGGAATTGTGATAGAGTTCCATAATGTCCTCCAGTGGCAAATCAAATGACAGCAGGGGGAAGGCGCAGCTGCGTGCTTCCCCCTGCCGAAGGCTTGTTTATTTGAGAATTCCGCGGTAGATGTCCATATACTGCCCGGCGCTGCGGCTCCAGCCGAAGTCTTGAGCCATGGCCTGGGCTTGCAGCCGCCGCCAGGCCGCGGGATCCTCCCGATAGACTCGGATGGCCGTCAGCAGGCAGTTTTTCAGCTCCTCCCCGCTGGGATTCCGGAAGGAAAACCCGGTGCCCTCGCCGGTATACTGATTGTAGGGTACCACGCTGTCCCGGAGGCCGCCGGTCTCCCGAACCACAGGCAGGGTTCCGTAGCCCATGGCGATCATCTGGCTCAGGCCGCAGGGCTCGAACAGTGACGGCATCAGCAGCAGGTCTCCCGCCGCATACATCCGGCAGGACAGGGGCTCATCAAAGGTGCACCGGAAGGCCAGCTTCTGGGAATAGACCGCGGAGAAATTCCCCAGGAGCCGCTGATAGCACTCGTCGCCGGTGCCCAATACCGCCAGCTGCAAATCCTCCTGCATGAGCTCTCCCAGCTTTTCCGCCAGAAGATCCATCCCCTTCTGATCCGTGAGCCGGGAGATCAGTACAATCAGCGGCACGTCCGGCTCTTCCGGCAGCCCCAGCTCCCGCTGGAGCGCCGCCTTACACTGGGCCTTTCCCTCCATGTTCTCTGCATCGAAGGGGAACTGAGCCTTTTCCGGCGAGAATTTCACGGTATCAATGCCGTTGAGGATGCCTGCAAGGCGTCCCCGGTGCTGACTGAGCACTCCGTCCAGGCCCTCACCGTACTGCCAGGTGCAGATCTCCTCGGCGTAGGTAGGGCTCACGGTGGTGATGTAGTCCGTGTAGTAGAGGCCGCCCTGCAGGAAGTTGATGGCGTCGCCCTTCCAGCGGAGCTGATCCGCGGCATTCTTGCAGGTGTGCAGCGCCAGCAGATCTCCCAGCGCGAATTCTCCGCAGACGCCCTGGAATTTCAGATTGTGGATGGTCAGCACCGTGCGGATGCTCCGGTAGCGATCCAGATGCCAATACTGCTCGTGGAGAAACACCGGCACCAAGGCCGTGTGCCAGTCGTTGCAGTGGATCACGTCCGGGAAAAACGCATCCAGGTGCATCAGGCACTCCAAAATGGCCTTGGAGAAAAATGCCACCCGCTCACAGTCGTCTCCATAGCCGTAGGCCGCGTCCCGGTAAAAGTAGAACTCATTATCAATGAAGTAATACCGGATCTTCCCCAGCTTCAGAGTCTCGATGCCGCAGTACTGGTTCCGCCAGCCCAGAGGCACCGTAAAGGAGGTCATGCGCTCCATCTGATCCCGGTATTCCCGAGGGATCTGACGGAGCTTGGGCAGGATCACCCGGATCTCGCAGTCCTTGCCCTGCAGGGCGCTGGGCAGGCTTCCCGCCACATCTCCCAGACCTCCGGTTTTGATAAAGGGTGTGGCCTCAAAGGCCGCAAACAGGACATTTATCTTTTTTCCCATGGCCGCTCCCCCCTACAGCTCCTGCTTTTTGCCGATGACAAAGGGCTTTTTCTCGCTGCCAGACAGCTTCACATCCGGGCTGATCCTGACATTTTTGTCGCAGATCACGTTCTCCACTACAGCGCCCTCGCCGATGGTGCAGTGCTGCATAAGCACGGAGTTCCGTACCACCGCGCCCTTGCCGATCTTCACGCTTCGGAACAGGATGGAATTTTCTACTGTGCCTTCCAGAATGCAGCTGGCCGCCACCAGAGAGTTCTTCACATTGGCCCCGGGCAGATATTTCGCCGGAGGGGAATCCTGAGTCTTGGTGAGCACCGGGCGCTCCTCGGCGAAGAGCTCCGTCTGGACCTCTGGCCGCAGCAGATCCAGGGAGACGTGCATATAGTCCTCGGCGTTGTCCACCGCGTGCTCATAGCCCGTGTAGCACCAGGAATTCACCTGGATCTGGCTGAGATTGGTGGCCAGAATGTCCATGATGTCGATATAGCCCAGGTTCTGATAGCATTCGATGAACTCCAGCAGCAGCTTCCGGCTGATGAGCATGCTGTCCAGGAAGCAGTTGGCCTCTCCGGTGGCCGAGGCCTCGATGCCCTCTACCCCGCCGATGGGGCTGAGATTCAGGAACAGGCCATGGGCCGTATCCCCGGAGCGCACCTTTTTGTAGATCAGGGTCACTGGGGCCCCGGAGGCCTCATGCTGGTCGATGGCGGGCTGGAAGTCGATGTTATAAACCCGGTTGGCGGCGCAGAACAGCACCGTATCCTCGTCGGCCCGCAGGAAGAATTCCCGGTTGAGGATCACATCCCGGAGGCTGAACCGGGCGTGGAGATCCTTCAGGCCGTGAACCGCACCGGGCAGCATGAACATGCCGCCCTGCTTTTTGCTGAGGCCCCACTCCCGGCCCATGTTCAGGTGATCCGCCAGAGAGCGGTAGTTGGAGGGAGTGATGACGCCCACGGTGCCGATGCCGGAGTTGGCCATGGAGGACAGGGTAAAATCGATGAGCCGATAGCGTCCCCCAAAGGGGATCGACGCCACAGGCCGGTCCTCAATGAGCTTTCCATAGTGCTTTCCGGTGTAGTTGGTGGAAATCAGACCGATTACGCTGCTCATACTGTCCCCTCCTTATCCGTTGGTGAGATCATCGCCCAAAAGGGCAATGGTTCCAGTTTCACTGTCTTTGCCGAAAGTGGTGTTCTCCAAAATCGTGGCCCGCTCGGACACAATGGCCCGATAGACCTTGGCCCCGGGCTCCACCACCGCGCCGTTGAGCAGAATGGAGTCCTTCACCAGGGCCCCCTCCCCGACCGTCACGTTGGAGCCCAGCACGCTGTGGTGCACCGTCCCCATGATCTTGCAGCCGTTGCTGATGATAGACCGCTGCACGTCACCCTTGGGCCCCACGAAATGCGGCGGATAGATATTGGAGTTGGAGTAGATGCGCACAGGGCCGTAGAGATCCAGGGGTGGGTTCTCCTCCAGCAGCTCCATGTTGGCCCCGTAATAGCTGTCGATGGTGCCCACGTCCTTCCAGTAGCCGGAGAACTCATAGGCAAACAGCCGCTTGTCCGCCGAGAGCATCTCGGGGATAATGTTCTTGCCGAAATCATGGGCGGAGGTCTTGTCCTCATGGTCGCTGAGCAGGCAGGCACGCAGAATGGGCCAGGAGAAGATGTAGATGCCCATGGATGCCAGGTTGCTGGCGGGCTTTTCGGGCTTCTCCTGGAACTGGACGATCCGATGGGCCTCATCGGTCTCCATGATGCCAAAGCGGCTGGCCTCCTCCCAGGGCACAGTCATCACCGATACGGTGAGATCCGCCTGGTTGGCCCGGTGGAACTCCAGCATCTTGCTGTAATCCATCGTATACAGATGATCACCGGAGAGGATCAGCACATAATCCGGGTTATAGGAGTCGATGAAGTCGATATTGTGGTAGATGGCGTCTGCTGTGCCTAAGTACCAGGAGCCGCCGTTCTCCGTCTCATAGGGCGGCAGCACATGGACGCCGCCGTTGGAGCAGTCCAGATCCCAGGCCTCGCCGTTGCCCAGGTAGGCATTGAGCACCGTGGGCTTGTACTGGGTCAGCACGCCAACGGTGTCGATGCCAGAGGACACGCAGTTGGACAGGCTGAAATCGATGATGCGGTACTTTCCGCCGAAGGACACGGCAGGCTTTGCGTTTTTTTTGGTCAGTGCCTTCAGGCGGCTTCCCTGGCCCCCTGCCAGCAGCATGGCAATACACTTTTTCTTCCGCATGAGAACCCTCCTTCTTCAATTACGCCAGTGATTTTCCTTACTTGAGCTTATCGCAGTGGGTGTGCCAGATATCCTCGCAGTACTGCCGGATGGTCCGGTCTGCGCTGAAATCTCCGGCCATGGCAATGTTGGTCAGGGACATTCTTCCCCAGGCCTCGGTGTCCAGATAGCGCCGGGACAGCTCCTGCCAGGTCTTAAAATAGGAGTCAAAGTCCTTCAGCACAAAATACTCGTCATTGCCCTTGAGCAGTGCGTCGTGGATGCCGTAGAAGTTCCGGCCCATGGGCAGGAACGTACCGTCCACCAGCTGATTGCAGATCTTCTCCAGCCTTGGATCCCCGTGGCAGGCGTCATAGGCGATGTAGCCGCCATGGAGATAATAGTTCATAACCTCGTCGGCGTTGAGGCCGAAGATGGCGATGTTCTCCGGGCCCACCAGCTGGGAGATTTCCACATTGGCGCCGTCCAGGGTGCCCAGGGTCACCGCGCCGTTGAACATAAACTTCATGTTGCCGGTGCCGCTGGCCTCCTTGCCCGCTGTGGAGATCTGCTCGGAGATATCCGCCGCCGGGTAGATAAGCTGGGCCGAGGACACGTTGAAGTTCTCCAGGAAGATCACCTTGATCTTCTTCGACACCACAGGATCGGAGTTCACCAGATCCGCGATGGAGCAGATATACTTGATGGTCTCCTTGGCAAAGGCATAGCCAGCGGCGGCCTTGCCCGCAAACAGGAAGGTGTGGGGCACCACATCCGCATTGGGATTTTCTTTGAGCACATTATAGAGGTGCATGATCTTAAAGGCCGCCAGCAGCTGCCGCTTATAGGCATGGATCCGCTTCACCTGGATGTCGAACACGGAGTCCGGGTCGATGGCAATGCCCATGGTCTTGCCGATATAGTTGCCCAGGCGCACCTTGTTCTCCCGCTTGCTCTCCCGCATGGCCTGGAGGAAGGCCGGATCGTCCCGGTAAGGGAGCAGCTCCTTGATATGGGCCGCGTTGTCCAGCCACTCCGGGCCGATGGCGTCGGTGATGAGCCTCGACAGGCTGGGGTTTGCCTCCGCCAAGAAGCGCCGGTGGGAGATGCCGTTGGTCTTGTTGTTGAATTTCTCCGGAGTCAGGGCATAGAAGTCCTGGAGCACAGAGGTTTTCAGGATCTCCGTGTGCAGAGCCGCCACACCGTTGACGCTGTAGGAGCCGATGATGGACAGATTGGCCATATGCACCTGGCCGTCCCAGAGGATGGCCGTGTTCCGGAGCCGCTCCTGCCAGTCGGGCATGCTCCGGTCAAAGGCCGCACAGTACCGCCGGTCGATCTCCTCGATGATCTGATACACCCGGGGCAGCAGGCCCCGCATGAGCTCGATGGACCACTTTTCCAGGGCCTCGGGCATAATGGTGTGGTTGGTGTAGGAGATGGTTTTGGTGGTGATATCCCATGCCTCGTCCCACTCCAAGCCCTCCTCGTCCAGCAGCACCCGCATGAGCTCCGGCACGCACAGGGCCGGATGGGTGTCGTTGGTGTGGATGCTGATCTTCTCCGGGAAGATGGCCCAGTCGGGGCCGTAATTCTTCTTGAAATTCTTGACGATGTCCACCACACCAGCGGACACGAAGAAGTATTCCTGCTTCAGCCGCAGGGCCTTGCCGGCCTCGGTGCTGTCATCGGGATAGAGGATGCAGGTGATCGCCTCGATCTCGTTGCGCTCCCGCATGGCCCCGGAATAGTCGCCGTGGTTGAAGGCCGCAAGATCCAGCTTCGTCACCACCGGCTCTGCGCTCCAGAGCCGCAGGATATTGACGGTCTTGCCGCCGTAGCCCACGATGGGCACGTCATAGGGCACCGCCAATACGGTCATGGCGTCCCGGGTCACGCAGTGGAGCCGGCCGTCCGGCGTGGGGATCTGCTCCACCCGGCCCCCGAACCGCACGGGGATGGCGTCCTCCGGGCGCTTGACCTCCCAGGGGTAGCCGTTCTCCAGCCAGCTGTCCGGCTCCTCGGTCTGATAGCCGTTGACGATCTTCTGCCGAAATAGGCCAAACCGATAGCGAATGCCCATGCCCACGCCGGGAACCCCCAGATGGGCCATGGAGTCCAGGAAGCAGGCGGCCAGACGGCCCAGGCCGCCGTTGCCCAGGCCCGGATCCTGCTCGCAGGCGCAGAGCTCGTCCAGGTCGATGCCTAAGTCTCGGAGCCCCTCCCGAACCGTGTCCTCCTCCTGAAGGTTGATGAGGTAGTTCTTGAGGAGCCGCCCGATCAGGAACTCCATGGAGAAGTAGTGTACCTTCTTCTGCTGCTGGCGGATGTGCCGCTGGGAGGTCTGGGTGCGCACCTTGCTCACCGAGCTGGTCAGCAGATACACCAGTACCTCGTAGCGCTCAAAGGTGGTGCACTCCTCTATGGGCTTTGCCAACGTCTCCAGGGCCTTGGCCCCGTATGCGATTTTGAAATCTTCTTTTCCCGCGAACATCTGATCGCTCCTAACTTTATTGTTTCTTGGTTCTGGCTGTCTTTTGCAGCAGGATTCCGCCGATGGGCGGCACTGTGACCCTTACAGACCACTGCTCCCCATGGGCCGGGATGGGCTCCGCCCGGAGCTCTCCGGGATTCACCTTGCCGCTGCCGCCGAATTCCGCCCGGTCAGAGTTCAGGATCTCCTGGTAATTTCCCGGATAGGGTACGCCGATGCGGAAGTCTGTATAGGTATCCGGCTGGAAATTCAGCAGCACCGTGACGTTTTTCGTCTTCTCCTTGCCCGTGCGCCGGAACAGGAGAATGCTCTGGGTGCTGTCGTCGGCATCCAGCCAGTGGAAGCCCTCCCAGCTGTGGTCGTCCTGCCATAAGGCTGGAGTATCCCTGTAGAGCCGGTTCAGCTGCCGGACGTAATTCTGATGATTCCGGTGGGAGGGATAGTCCAGCAGGAACCATTCCAAGCTCTCATATTCCCGCCACTCGATAAAGGGGCCGTACTCTGTGGACATAAAGCTGAGCTTTCCGCCGGGATGGGTGATCTGATACATAGCCAGGAGCCGTAGCCCCGCAAACTGCCGCCAGTAGTCCCCGGGCATCCTGCCCATAAGGCTCTTCTTCCCGTGAACCACCTCGTCATGGCTCAGGGGCAGAATAAACCGCTCTGAAAAGCCGTAGGCCATGGAGAAGGTCAGCTTGTTGTGGTGATAGGATCGGAAGGGAAAATCCGTCTTGCAGTATTCCAGGGTGTCGTTCATCCAGCCCATGTCCCACTTATAGTCGAAGCCCAGGCCTCCGGAGGCCGTGCTTCCGGTCACATGGGGCCAGGCGGAGCTCTCCTCCGCCACGGTGATGGTTCCCGGGGCGTACTGATGGACCACATCGTTGAGCC
>CAKTEB010000078.1 GCA_934546685.1 uncultured Oscillospiraceae bacterium | reverse complement strand
TTCTCCACCTTCCCCATGATCGCCGAGCCCTATTATATTGTAGACGGCCAGGTGAAGTACGGCATTGTAGAACCCGGCTTCAAGGAGTACATGGAGATGTTCTCCACCTATTATAAGGACGGCATCATCAGCCCCGACTTCATCACCAAGAACACCAACCCCATGGAGTTCACCGGCACCATTTCCTCCGGTAACGTAGGCGTCTTCTTCGGTGAGACCAACATGGTCCCCAACTACATCCAGATGGGTAAGGCCACCGATCCCAATTTTGAAATCGCGCCCCTGCCTCCCATCACCAAGGAGCCCGGCCAGGCCACCCATTTTGCCACCATCAAGAGCCCCATCTCCGGCCGTGTTGCCTCCATCTCCCTGTCCACCGCCGAGGTAGACCTGGAGAAGATGGGCAAGTACCTGGACTTCTTCTTCACCGAGCAGGGCGCGCTGCTGTCCGCCATGGGCGTTGAGGGCAACGACGACGGCTCCTACATTTTCGACGAGAACGGCGAGCTCCAGTACTCCGACTACTGGAAGAACTACGAAGGCCTCACCGAAAACGAAAAGCCCACGCTGTTCATCTACTCCGTTATGCCCATGCTGAAGCCCAAGACCCCCTCCAGCTACAGCATGGATATCCAGTTCGACTGCGCGCCCACCTGGGATACCAACGCCGACTCCTCCTACCGGATGCCCGACGCCATCTCCCTGACCGCAGACGAGACCACCGAGTATCAGAGCATCTACTCCGATATCCAAACCACCATTGAGGAGAACCTCTCCAAGTTCGCCACCGGCGAGCGCTCCATGGACGAGTGGGATTCCTTCGTGGAGGAAATCAAGAGCATGGGCATTGACGACTGCATCGCCATCAAGCAGGCCGCCGTGGATCGCTTCTATGAGAGATCCGTGTAATGCCGTTTTTGATCGCTGACAACTGAATCACAACGGGCCCTGCCAGTGCGGCAGGGCCCGTTTTGCCGTCACTGACGGCTCCTTCACCGCCCCAAGGGGGCGATTTCATCCAGCCCACGGCTGAATTTCATTTGCTTCCGGCACATTTCACTCGGCGTCAGCCGAATTTCATTGGGGCATCTGCCCCCAGCGCCGCTAACCGGTCAGCCTTCGGCATAAGTTCGGCTTCTCCAAAAACGCTGCGCTCTCGCTTCCGTTTTTGGAGCCTCACTTATCTCACCTCCGGTTCTCGTCCGTGCGGCCTTGCAAAAAATCGCCCTCCCGCTCCAAATCGAAGCCCAGCGAAGCGGGTTCGATTTGGGAAGGAGGAGAGGCGGAACGATCGAGCCTTTGCCCCTTCGGGCAAAACGAGGGATGTGAAGCACTCGACGACGCGGTGCCGCTAACCGGTCAGCCTTCGGCATAAGTTCGGCTTTGCCAAAAACGCTGCGCTCTCGCTTCCGTTTTTGGAGCCTCACTTATCTCACCTCCGGTTCTCGTCCGTGCGGCCTTGCAAAAAATCGCCCTCCCGCTCCAAATCGAAGCCCAGCGAAGCGGGTTCGATTTGGGAAGGAGGAGAGGCGGAACGATCGAGCCTTTGCCCCTTCGGGCAAAACGAGGGATGTGAAGCACTCGACGACGCGGTGCCGCTAACCGGTCAGCCTTCGGCATAAGTTCGGCTTCTCCAAAAACGCTGCGCTTTCGCTTCCGTTTTTGGAGCCTCACTTATCTCACCTCCGGTTCTCGTCCGTGCGGCCTTGCAAAAAATCGCCCTCCCTTCGGGAGGACGATTTTTTGGTGCCGCTAACCGGACTCGAACCGGTACGGAATTGCTTCCAGCGGATTTTAAGTCCGCGATGTCTACCTATTTCATCATAGCGGCATAATGCTAGGTCTATTTTACCCAGACGCAGGAAGAATGTCAAGCCAAAATCCCTGCGGGCCCGTCTGCCAGTTGCCCCCAAAAACAAAACGTGCTATGATTATTCCATTCTCACACAAAGGAATGCAGGCTTTATGATAAAACGCACTGTGATCGGCATTCTCGCCCATGTGGATGCCGGAAAGACCACCCTGTCCGAGGCCATGCTCTACACCACCGGCTCCCTCCGGGTATTGGGCCGGGTGGACCATGGCAACGCCTTTCTTGATACCTTTGCCCTGGAACGCCAGCGGGGCATCACCATATTCTCCAAGCAGGCAATTTTGCAGCTGCCCTCCATGCAGGCCACGCTACTGGACACCCCCGGCCATGTGGATTTCTCCCCGGAGATGGAGCGCACCCTGGAGGTCCTCGACTGCGCCATTCTGGTCATCAGCGGCAGCTCCGGCGTCCAGAGCCACACCCTGACCGTCTGGAAGCTCCTGCGGCAGCACCATATCCCCACGCTGATCTTCGTCAACAAAATGGATCTGCCGGACACGGATCCGGAAACAATTTTATCCGATCTCCGCCGCTCCCTCAATGAGCGCATCTGCACCCTACCAGCTGAAAACGGCGAGGAGCTGGCTCTCTGCGACGAGGAGCTTCTGGAGGAATATCTGTCTCAGGGCACCCTGTCGGATTCCTCCGTCACCGCCGCGGTTCAGCAGGGCAGGATCTTCCCGGTGTGGTTCGGCTCCGCCCTGAAGCTCCAGGGGGTATCGGAATTCCTGGAGGCTCTGGAGCATTACGCGCCCCAATGCACGCCAAAGGAGCAGTTTTCCGCCCGGATCTACAAGATCTCCCGGGACGAACAGGGCCAGCGGCTCACCCATATGAAGATCACCGGCGGTACCCTTCGGGTCCGGGACATGCTGCCAAACGGTGAAAAGGCCGTACAGCTCCGGGTCTACTCGGGCGCGAAGTTCAAGACCATCGAGGAGGCGCTGCCCGGAGACGTAGTGGCAGTCCAGGGGCCGGAACATACCCTTGCGGGCCAGGGGCTGGGGGCGGAGCCCAGTCAGGAGGAACCCGCCAGCATGAGCCCGGTGCTCACCTATCGGGTGATCCTGCCCCAGGGCGCGGATCTCACCCGGAGCCTGAGCCAGCTGCAGCAATTAGAAGAGGAGGAGCCCCAGCTCCATGTGGACTATGACGCCCGTCGGCAGGAGATCCGGGTGGGCATCATGGGCCCGGTGCAGCTGGAGATCCTCCGGGATCTGCTGGAGCAGCGCTTCGGCCTCTCGGTCAGCTTCGATCAGGGCAGCATCCTCTACCGGGAGACCATCGCCGCACCGGTGGAGGGCGTGGGCCACTATGAGCCCCTGCGGCACTATGCGGAGGTTCACCTGCTGCTGGAGCCCGGGGAACGGGGCAGCGGCCTTGTCTTCACCTCCCAGTGCTCCGAGGACCAGCTGGACCGGAACTGGCAGCGGCTGATCCTCACCCATCTGGCAGAAAAGCAGCACCTGGGTGTGCTCACCGGATCTCCCATTACGGACATGAAGATCACCCTGGTCTCAGGCCGTGCCCATGTAAAGCACACCGAGGGCGGCGACTTCCGTCAGGCCACCTACCGGGCAGTGCGCCAGGGGCTCATGGAGGCGGAGAGCATTCTGCTGGAGCCCTGGTATGCCTTCCAGCTGGAGGTGCCCCAGGGGAACATTGGCCGGGCCATCTCCGATCTCCAATGCATGGGAGCTGAACTCTCTCCGCCGGAGACCCATGGGGATACCGCTTCCCTCACCGGAAGAGTAGCTGTATCCGCTCTAGGAGATTATCCCCAGACCATCACCGCTTATACCCACGGTCTGGGCCGGATCTCCCTGAGCCTCCAGGGCTATGCCCCCTGCCTGGATCAAGCAGCCATTACAGAGGAGATCGGCTACGATCCGGAGGCCGACACCGAAAACTCCCCGGACAGCATTTTCTGCGGCCACGGGGCGGGATTCCTGGTAAAATGGGATCAGGTGCCGGAGCATATGCACCTGCCCAGCATTCTAAAGCCCCCGGCCCCGGAAGAACCGGAACGGGAGGTTCTGGGCCGCCGCTACAAGGCCCTGGCCGCCACGGACAAGGAGCTCATGCAGATCTTTGAGCGCACCTACGGTCCCCTGCGCCGGGATCGAATGGAGGCCATGCGCACACCTCACTCTAGCTCCGCGCCCAAGCCCCAAAAGGCAGCTCCCGCGCCTACTGGCCCGGAGTATGTGCTGGTGGACGGCTACAACATGATCTTCGCCTGGCCTCATCTCAAGGCCCTGGCCGCCCACAATCTGGAGGCCGCCCGGGACGAGCTGGTAGACATTCTCCGGAATTATCAGAGCTACCGGCAATGCCCGGTGATCCTGGTCTTCGATGCCTATAAGGTCAAGGGAAACCCCGGCTCCGTGGAGCACTACGGCGACCTGTCCGTGGTCTACACCAAAGAGGCCCAGACCGCCGACAGCTACATCGAGCGGCTGTCCTATGATCTTGGGAAGAAGCATCGGGTTCGGGTGGCCACCTCCGACGGCATGGAGCAGATCATCATTCTGGGTCATGGCGCCCTGCGGACTCCTGCCCTGACATTTTTGCAGGAGGTAGAGGACGTCATGGAGAATATCCGTAGTTTTTTGGCGGAATAGACCTCCATATGCCCAATTTGCACGGAATACAGCCTCCGTTTACAGAGAAACGACAAAAGCCCTCTGCCGCTTCCAGCTTGGAAATGGCAGAGGGCTAATTTTTTATTCCTCGGCGCTTCTGGTTTCGCTGAGCACCAGGCCGGGATTCTTTTTGATATTGAAGTCGATGGACCAGTAGCTGGAGAATACCAGCAGACTCCGGCCCCGGTAGTCCTCTAAAAGCTCCGCATCCGAAGACAGCATCAGATCCTTGGGCTCGCAGGGGCACTGGTCGATGAACCGCAGGAACTGATAGGGCAGGTTGTACATCCGCAGATCCACGCCGTACTCGTTCTTCATCCGGTACTGGAATACGTCAAACTGCAGGGTGCCGACCACACCCACGATGACCTCCTCCATGCCGGTGTTGGGCACCTTGAAGATCTGGATGGCACCCTCCTGAGCGATCTGCTCGGTGCCCTTGATGAACTGCTTGCGCTTCATGGTGTCCTTGGGGCTCACCCGGGTGAAGTGCTCCGGGGCGAAGGTGGGGATACCCTCAAACTTGAACTTCTTGCCGGGCTTGCAGAGGGTGTCGCCGATGGAGTAGATGCCGGGGTCGAACACGCCGATGATATCGCCCGCATAGGCCTCCTCCACGATCTCACGGTCCTGAGCCATGAGCTGCTGGGGCTGAGACAGCCGCTGCTTCTTGCCGCCCTGAACGTGGTAGACCTCCATATCCCGGGTGAACTTACCGGAGGTGATGCGCATAAAGGCGATCCGGTCCCGGTGGGCCTTGTTCATGTTGGCCTGGATCTTGAACACGAAGGCGGAGAAATCCGGGGAGAAGGGGTCGATCTCCACATCTCCGGCCTTCCGGGGCAGGGGCGGGGTAGTCATGTTCAGGAACTCGTTCAGGAAGGGCTCCACGCCGAAGGTGGTGAGGGCAGAGCCGAAGAACACGGGGCTCTGCTGGCCCGCCTGGACCCGGGCCAGGTCAAATTCCGCGCCGGCTCCCAGCAGGTCGATCTCCTCCTGGAGCTGCTCCCACTTGTCCTGGCCGATGATCTCGCCCAGCTGGGGGTCATTGAGCTCCAGCTCCTGGGCCTCGGAACGGGTCTTGAAGGAGGTGTCGGTAAACCGGAGCAGCCGTCCGCTGGGCCGGTCATAGACGCCCTGGAACTCCTTGCCGGAGCCAATGGGCCAGTTGATGGGGCAGGTCTCGATGCCAAGCTCCTGCTCGATCTGCTCGCAGAGCTCAAAGGGATCCCGGGCGTCCCGGTCCATCTTGTTGATAAAGGTAAAAATGGGGATGTGCCGCAGGGCGCAGACCTTGAACAGCTTGCGGGTCTGGGCCTCAACGCCCTTGGCCGCGTCGATGACCATGACCGCGGAGTCCGCCGCCATCAGGGTGCGGTAGGTATCCTCGGAGAAGTCCTGGTGACCAGGGGTGTCGAGGATGTTGATGCAGTAGCCGTTATAGCCGAACTGGAGCACAGATGAGGTGACGGAAATACCGCGCTGCTTCTCGATCTCCATCCAGTCGGAGACCGCCGCACGGCTGTTCTTCTTGCCCTTGACCACGCCGGCCTGGGCAATAGCGCCTCCGTAGAGCAGGAATTTTTCGGTGAGGGTGGTCTTACCGGCGTCGGGGTGGGAGATGATCGCAAAGGTTCGGCGCCGCTTGATCTCTTCTTCTAGTGTCATAGATAAACCTCCATTGTGGGGTGATGTGTTGAGAAAATTTCAGAAATAGCCGATCCGCTACATGGGGGCATCCTCCTGCGTTTTATTGTGATTGTGGATCTCAGGCCGGGGACCGCATGGCAAATATCATGGAAAAAAGCACGCCGAAGGCGTGCTTTTTTCTGGTGACCCCGACGAGAATCGAACTCGTGTTACAGCCGTGAAAGGGCCGTGTCTTAACCACTTGACCACGGGGCCAAGCCTGATGCCTTGGCACCAGAAAAGAAAAAGGCGGAAACTAAGTCCGCCTTTGATGGTAGCGGCAACTGGACTCGAACCAGTGACACTCCGGGTATGAACCGAATGCTCTACCAACTGAGCTATGCCGCCATACAGCCACCCTCAAAAGGGCAAGGCCTATTATATAGAAAAAGGCGCTTCTTGTCAAGAGAAATTTATATTTTTTTCGCGTTCTCCGTATGAAATTGCCCCGTTTTTTCACATACTATTCCTGGTGATGGTATGAAAGTATGGAAAACCGCGGTGCTCTTCTATATTGGCGGAATGATCTATGTGGGAATGGAGCTGCTCTGGCGGCAATGGAGCCATGGGAGCATGTTTTTGGTAGGCGGATTGTGCTTTTATCTCTTGGGACTGCTGCCGGAATTTCTGCCGGAGATCCCGGTGCTCATGCAGTCGGTGCTGGGGGCCTGCATCGTCACGGCCACGGAGCTGGTCAGCGGCCTCATTATCAACGACGCTCTGAAACTGGGAGTCTGGGACTACAGCGGCCTTCCCTGCAACTTCCTGGGCCAGGTGTGCATGAGCTACTTTTTTCTGTGGATTCTGGTATCCTTTCTGGCCCTGGAGCTCCACCGTCTGCTTCGCTGGAAGCTCTTTGGCGGGCCCCTCCGAGCCCAGCGGCTGGTGTAGGCCGTGGGATGCGAAAAAAGTCTTGATTTACGGCGGGTAATTGGGTATGATAACCTTTAGCGAAGTAATATTCTATCGAGGAGGGACTTCCATGGAAAAGAAGCCTTACTATATATCCACCGCCATTGCCTATACCTCTGCCAAGCCTCATATCGGCAACACCTATGAGATCGTGCTGGCGGACGCCATCGCCCGCTACAAGCGCATGACCGGCTACGACGTCTACTTCCAGACCGGCACCGACGAGCACGGCCAGAAGATCCAGCAGAAGGCCGAGGCCGCAGGCATCACCCCCCAGCAGCATGTGGACAACATCTCTGGGGAGATCCACCGGATCTGGGATCTCATGAACACCTCTTACGACAAGTTCATCCGCACCACCGATCCCAGCCATGTGGAAAAGGTCCAGAAGATCTTCAAGCGCCTCTATGATCAGGGCGACATCTATAAGGGAAAATATGTGGGCAAATACTGCACCCCCTGCGAGTCCTTCTGGACCGAGAGCCAGCTGGTGGACGGCAAGTGCCCCGACTGTGGCCGTGAGTGCGTGGACGCCGAGGAGGAGGCCTACTTCTTCCGTATGAGCAAGTACGCGGACCGGCTTATGGATTACATCAACGAGCATCCCGAGTTCATCCAGCCTGAGAGCCGGAAGAACGAGATGGTCAACAATTTCTTAAAGCCCGGCCTCCAGGATCTGTGCGTGTCCCGGACCTCCTTCACCTGGGGTATCCCCGTGGACTTTGATCCCGGCCATGTGGTCTATGTATGGCTGGACGCGCTGACCAACTATATCACCTTCTGCGGCTACGATCCTGACGGCAACTCCGATGAGCACTATAGAAAGTATTGGCCCGCGGATGTGCACCTGATCGGCAAGGATATCATCCGCTTCCACACCATCTACTGGCCCATCTTCCTGATGGCCCTGGGGGAGCCCCTGCCCAAGCAGGTCTTCGGCCATCCCTGGCTGCTGGTAAACAGCGGCAAGATGTCCAAGTCCACCGGCAACGTGATCTATGCCGACGACCTGGTGGAGCAGTTCGGCGTGGACGCGGTCCGCTACTATATGCTCCACGAGATGCCCTTTGCCAACGACGGCGTATTCACCTATGAGCTGATGATCGAGCGCA
Source organism: uncultured Oscillospiraceae bacterium (assembly GCA_934546685.1). Taxonomy (GTDB): domain Bacteria; phylum Bacillota; class Clostridia; order Oscillospirales; family Oscillospiraceae; genus HGM13006. The sequence goes on along the minus strand of CAKTEB010000078.1, from coordinate 3,165 downwards.
CTAACTCCGATCTGGCCAACATTCTGGGCAACCTGGTGAACCGCACCATCGCCATGGATCACAAGTATTTCGGCGGCAAGATCATGGCCCCCACCGCCGCTGAGCCTGTAGATGAGGAGCTCAAGGCCGTGGCCCTGGCTATGCCCGCTAAGGTAGAGCAGAAGATGGACGGCCTCCATGTGGCCGATGCCATCGACGAGATCTTTGTGCTGCTGCGCCGGGCCAACAAGTATATCGACGAGACCACCCCCTGGGTGCTGGCCAAGGATCCCGCCAAGGCGGATCGGCTGGGCACCGTGCTCTACAACCTGCTGGAGGCCATCCGCTTTGCGGCCATTATGCTGGAGGCCTATCTGCCTGACACCGCCGCCAAGATCCTCCAGCAGCTGAACGTGGAAAACGCCGGTGTAGAGTCCCTTTCCGAGTTCGGCGGCATGCCCGTGGGCGGCACCGTTGGCACTGCGGAGATCCTGTTCAGCCGCATCGACGCCAAGAAAAAGCTGGAGGAGATCGAGGCTGCCAAGGCCGCCAAGGAGGCCCCTGCGGAGCCCGAGACCGCCCCTGTGACCTTTAAGGAGAACATCGATTTTGATGCCTTTGAAAAGGTGGACATGACTGTTGTCAAGGTTCTGGAGTGCGAGAAGGTCAAGAAATCCAAGAAGCTCCTGCGCTTCACCCTGGACGATGGCAGCGGCACGCCCCGGCAGATCCTCTCCGGCATTGCCGCCTACTATCAGCCCGAGGAGCTGGTGGGCAAGACGCTGGTGGCCTGCACGAACTTAGCTCCCAGAAAGATGATGGGCCTGGAGTCCTGCGGCATGCTGCTTTCCGCTGAGAAGGATGACAAGCTGAATCTTTTGATGCTGGACGACGCCATCCCCGCCGGCGCAAAGCTCTGCTGAGGACCCAAATATGCGGCTTGACAAATATCTAAAGGTATCCCGGCTCATCAAGCGTCGGACCGTAGCCAACGAGGCCTGCGACGGCGAGCGTGTCACCGTCAACGGCCGCACGGCCAAGGCCAGCTATGACGTGAAGGTTGGCGACATTTTGGAGATCCGCTTCGGTCAGAAGACCGTGAAGGTGGAGGTGCTGGAGCTCAGCGAGTCCACCAAAAAGGCCGACGCGGTGGCCATGTACCGGGAGATCTCCTAAAAGGAGGCTGCGCCATGTATGAGCAGCTCCAGGCTGATCCCAAGTCCAGGCGCCCCAAGGCGCTGCGGATCCTGCTGTGCGCGGTGATCCTGGTAGGCGTCGTCGTCACTGCCGCGGTGGCCTGGGCCGCCACCTATCATGTACGCTACCGGGACTTTATCTCCCGGCTGTCTGACAGTGTGACCTACGCCTATTCTCATCACTCTCTCCACGGCAACGCCGGAGAGGCGGAGCCGGTGTGGGTCCGGGGTGAGAATGTTTATCGGCTCTATAATTATGTAATGGTCAGCGGCGAGGGGAAGGTGCTCCATCAGCTTCCCGAATCGGAGCCTCTCATTGACATGGATTTCGGCGATGGAAGCACTTTGAGAGTCTGGGACACCAGCCCCGGTGGCGCCACCCTGTGCTATGAGGATCAGAAGGGCCAGTATGCCTATGTGTCAAAGGCCATGAGCGCCGAGACCATTCAGGTGAATTTCCTGTCTCTGTCCGGAAATGTGGCCTGGAAGGAATAACGGATCCGGCCCGGGTGCAGATCGCTGTGCCCGGGCCTTTCTCAGAAAGCAGGTGTTTTTGTGGAAGGATTAAACACCACCTATAATGAAAAACTGGAGCATGCGCTGCTGGGGCGGCAGCTCATGGCCGAACATATGCCGACATCCCATCGAGGCGCGCCCATGTTCTCCTTCTGGGGCGAGGAGCTGGGCTTCCGGGGCGGCGATGTTCACGCCCAGCGGGCCTATCGGATCTATCTCAGCTATACCCCGGAGCTGGTCATCACCGGCGTCCAGGTGGTAGTGGAGGGAGAGCTCATCAGCCCATGCAGCGGCTATTTCCCAGAAGCCCTAGACGAATTTGACTATGAAGCTGTGCGGGATTGGTGCCTTCGGCGCACCAGCCCCGCCGGAGAAAGCGAGGCCATCCTATGAAGCGCGTACTGATCATCATTGATATGCAGAAGGACTTTATCGACGGAGCTCTGGGCACCCCGGAGGCTCAGGCCATTCTCCCTGCCGTCCGGACCAGGATCCAGGAATACCGGGATCGGGGCGATCAGGTGATCTTTACCCGTGATACCCACGGAGCGGATTATCTCTCCACCCCCGAGGGCCGCCATCTGCCGGTGGTGCACTGCGTCAAAGGCACCCCGGGCTGGGAGATCGCCCAGGGGCTCCAGGCCCCCGGCGACCTGGTCATCGATAAGCCAACCTTCGGCTACACCGGCTGGGATCGACTGGAGCTCGCCCAGGCAGAGATCGAGCTCTGCGGCCTATGCACAGATATCTGCGTGGTATCCAACGCGCTGATCCTGAAGGCTCAGTTCCCGAAGGCTGAAATCTCCGTGGATCCCGCCTGCTGCGCCGGTGTCACCCCGGAGAGCCATCAGGCCGCCCTGACCACCATGCAGATGTGCCAAATTACCCTTCTTTGATTCGCCGTCCGATCCCGACGCTTCTGCCGGGACCGGACGCTTTTTATTCCCAGGGCAGCATTTTTCTTCGTACCCGAAGTTTTGCAAAAATCTCTGTCAAAACCCACAAAAATATTTGATATTTTTAGCACTCAGTACTTGACAGTGCTAGGCCGAGTGCTATAATAGGCAGTGTACAGAGAGTGAGGATGCTCTGGAGGAAGGATCCCCCGGAAGCCGGCATTCTGATCTGGTGTCGGCGCGGTTTTCTTGGAAAATATATTTTTTCACACGAAGACCAGCCGAAACTATTGCACTTTTCTGTGCAGTGTGCTAAACTTATAGAGTACGAAGGAATTGTACGCGGTACACTTCGCAACGAACTAAACTTTTGAAAGGAAGTTCTTTACTATGGCTAACTACAAGATTCAGAGAGCCGAGGGCGTAGAGGGCAGCACCATCTACACCTACACCGCTCCCGGTCACAACAACTGCACCCCCACTCGTCTGTTTGATCCCGAAGGCGGCCCCAACGGCGTTGACGGCACCAAGATGATCATGGGTATCACCCACTTCCAGCCCGGCGGCGGCTGCGACTA
>CAKTEB010000077.1 GCA_934546685.1 uncultured Oscillospiraceae bacterium | reverse complement strand
GAAAAGGCCGAAGCAAAGCGAGAAAAAGCCCCTCAGGGGAGAACTTATAAAAGGACGTATCAGAAATGAAGCATCAAATCTCCGTCCATTCGGACGTGGCCCATATCAACACCCCGGCCCTGACGGCCCATATCAAGCGCTGCATCCGCGGCGCGCTGGAGCAGGAGGGGGTGGGGGTGCCCTGCGAGATCAATGTCCTTTTGACGGACAATGAGGGCATCCGCCAGCTGAACCGGGAGCTCAGGGACGTGGATCGGGCCACAGATGTCCTATCCTTTCCCATGTTTGAGTTTACCCCTGGGGAGTTCCCGGAGGACGTGTCGGAGCTTATGGATCCCGGCTCCAATGTGCTGCCCCTGGGGGACATGGCCCTGTCTGTGGAGAAGATCCAGGCCCAGGCCCAGGAATTCGGCCACAGCCAGGAGCGGGAGATCGGCTATCTGACCGTTCACTCCGTGCTCCATCTCCTGGGCTACGACCACCTGGACGAGGGACCCATGAAGAAGCAGATGCGGGCCCGGGAAGAGGCCATTATGGAATATCTGAATATTCCAAGATAAGACGAACATGACCGAGCTTAGAAAGCTGGCAATGAGCTTTTCCTATGCGGGCCGAGGGATCCTGTGGGCCGTCCGCACCCAGCGGAATCTGCGGATCCATCTGACGGCCATGGCGGCGGTGCTGTACCTTGCGTGGCTGGAGCGCCTCAGCGGAACGGAGCTTTGCCTGGAGCTTTTATGCTGCATGGCAGTGATCTCCCTGGAGCTCATGAATTCCGCGCTAGAGCAGGTCTGCGACGCGGTGACCCTGGAGCGCCGCCCAAGGATCCGGAATGCAAAGGACGCGGCGGCGGGAGCGGTATTGGCCTCGGCCATAGGCTCCGCGGCAGTGGCATTGGTGATCCTCTTTGCCGGCGGCCACTGGGGAACGCTCTGCGGGCAGCTGCGTGAGCGGCGCTGGACAGGCCCTGTGCTGCTGTTGATTCTGCTGCTGGGGGCGGGCTTTGTATTCCTGCCCTGCATGCGATCCCATACAAAAGATCAGAAAAAGTGAGGAACTGCAATATGACAATTACGAAATCCGCAATGGTGACCATCGCCGGACGGCCCAACGTGGGCAAGTCCACCCTGACCAACGCTCTGGCTGGGGAGAAGATCGCCATTGTCTCCAATAAGCCCCAGACCACCCGGAACCGTATCTCCGCGGTAGTGAATCGGGACGACACCCAGATCGTCTTTATGGACACCCCCGGCTACCACAAGGCCCGGAACAAGCTGGGCGACTATATGGACAACGTGGTGAAGGACAGCATCACCGACGTGGACGCGATCCTGCTGCTGGTGGAGCCCATCGCTTCGGTGGGCACCCAGGAGTCCATTCTCATCGACAGCATGAAGGACGGCAAGATCCCGGTGATCCTGGTCATCAACAAAATCGACACCCTGGAAAATAAGGAGGCCCTGTTCCCTGTGATCGCCGCCTACTCCCAGGCCATGGAGTTCTCCGCCATCGTGCCCATCTCCGCCAAGACCGGGGAGGGTGTGGACGAGCTCTTTGACGAGGTGAAAAAGCACGCGGCTCCCGGCCCCCAGCTGTTCCCCGACGGCATGGTCACCGACCAGCCGGAGAAGCAGGTCATGGCTGAGATCATCCGGGAAAAGCTCCTGTGGTGCCTGGATCGGGAAGTGCCCCACGGCACCGCCGTGGAGATCGAGAAGTTCTCCGAGCGGGAGGACTCCGGCATCATCGACATCGAGGCGGTGATCTACTGCGAAAAGGCCAGCCACAAGGGCATCATCATCGGCAAAAACGGCGCTATGCTGAAAAAGATCAGCACCATGGCCCGGAACGACTGCGAGAAGTTTATGGGAACCAAGGTCTATCTGCGCTGCTGGGTGAAGGTCAAGGAGAACTGGCGGGACAGCGACTTCCTGCTGAAGAATTTCGGCTATCGGGACCAATAACTGCCGGGGATATCCCAAATGGGACGGCAGATACTATGTGCGGAGGCAGAGATAAATGGATATCGAGGAGCTGTGGGAGGCATTTCAGAGATCCGGGGATCCGGAGGATTATCTGAGCTATGCCAGGGCTGCGCATCAGGCCGAGACCTGACCGCGCGGCGTACATCCAATGTTTTATACAACGAAGGGCCTTATACTGCGAGAGACCCAGTATAAGGACAATGACAAGCTGCTGGACGTGCTCACCGGAGACCTGGGGCGGATTACCGTCAAGGCCCGGGGCGTCCGGCGGAAGAACAGCCCACTGCGGGGCGGCTGCCAGCTGCTGTGCTACAGTGAGCTGACGCTGTTTGAGCGAAACGGCTACTATACCGTCAACGAGGCGGAGCCTCTGGAGCTGTTTATGGGCCTCAGGACAGACATCGAGCTGCTGTCCCTGGGGTCCTATTTTGCCCAGCTGCTAGAGACGGTCTCAGATCAGGATCAGTTGAGCCCCAGTCTATTATCTCTGGGCCTCAACAGCCTATACGCCCTGGACAAGCTGAAAAAGCCCCAGGCACTGGTGAAGGCGGCCTTTGAGCTGCGGCTTATGGCTCTTTCCGGGTACTTTCCAGAGATCACCGGCTGCGCGGTCTGCGGAGATCCCAGCGCTGTCAGGTTCTATTTCCAGGAGGGCGGCCTCATCTGCGACGAATGCCGGAAGGAAATTCACGCGGGCCAGGGGCGGCAGCTGAGCCCCGGCGTGCTGGACGCTATGCGGCATATCCTCCACTGTCCGGCCAAGCGGCTGTTTTCCTTCACCCTGCCGGAGAAGCAGCTGAAGGAGCTGGGGGAGGTTACAGAGCAGTACCTGATTTTTCAGCTGGACCAGAGCTTTTACGCCCTGGATTTTTACAAACGACTGTTTACCACATCTTGAGGAATGAATATGAACGAACTATATCAAAAATCACTGCATACCCTGGAGCTGGACCGGGTCCTGGATATGCTGTCGGAGTGCTGCGCCACCCAGGAGGGCAAGGAGCAGGCCAAAAAGCTGATGCCTACCTCCGATGCCGAGGAGGTGACCCGACTCCTGAAGGAGACCACGGATGCCTGCCATATGGTGGAGCTCAAGGGCACCCCGGCCTTCCGGGACGTAAAGGACGTGAAGATGTCCCTGGAACGGGCGGATCGGGGCGGCAGCCTCAACACTGTGGAGCTGCTGCGGATTGCGGGGGTCCTGCGGACTACCCGCGGCGTCAAGGCCTACGGGGAGGGGGACGGCATCGAGACCGGATCCCTGGATGGCTATTTCTGGGCCCTGACCCCCAACCGGTTCCTGGAGGATAAGATCACCGGGGCGATCCTCAGCGAGGAGGAGATCGCTGACAGTGCCAGCCCGACCCTGAACGATATCCGCCGCCATATGCGGCAGACCGGAGCCAAGGTCCGGGAGAGCCTGCAAAAGATCATCTCCTCCCCCAGCTACAGCAAGTTCCTCCGGGAGCCCATTATCACCATGCGGGGAGACCGCTATGTGGTGCCGGTGCGCAGCGAGTATAAAAACTCCATCCCCGGCATGGTGCACGACGTATCCTCCAGCGGCGGTACCTTCTTTGTGGAGCCCATGCAGGCGGTACAGGCAAACAATGAGCTCCGGGAGCTGCTCATCAAGGAGAAAAAGGAGATCGAGCGGATCCTAGCGGAGCTGTCCGCCCAGGCGGCGGCACATCGGGAGACCATTGCCCAGAGCTATGACAATCTGGTGGCCCTGGATCTGATTTTTGCAAAGGCCCGCCTCAGCTACAGCATGAAGGCTATGGAGCCCGCGGTGAACACCCAGGGCAAGGTGGTCCTGAACCGGGCCCGGCATCCGCTGATCGACAAAAAGGCGGTGGTGCCCATTTCCGTGCGACTGGGGGACGACTTCGACACCCTGGTCATCACCGGCCCCAACACCGGCGGCAAGACCGTTACCCTGAAGACCCTGGGGTTGCTGACCCTGATGGCCGAGTGCGGCCTGCATATCCCCGTGTCCGACGACAGCTGCATCTCTACCTTTGAGACGGTGTTTGCGGATATCGGCGACGAGCAGAGCATCGAGCAGTCCCTGTCTACCTTCTCATCCCACATGAAAAACATCGTGGAGATCACCGAGCAGTGCGACGACCGGAGCCTGGTGCTCTTTGATGAGCTGGGTGCGGGTACCGATCCCGCAGAGGGCGCGGCCTTGGCTGTGGCGGTCATCGAATTCTGCCGGAAGCTGGGGGCCAAGGTGGCGGGCACCACCCACTATGGAGAAATGAAGCTCTACGCCATGCGCACCGAGGGGGTCATCAATGCCTCCTGCGAGTTCGACGTGGAGACCCTGCGGCCCACCTACCGGCTGCTCATCGGCATCCCCGGCAAGTCCAACGCCTTTGCCATCTCCAAGCGGCTGGGCCTAAGCGAGGTCATCATCGACGATGCCCGGAGCCTGGTCAGCGAGAACGACGTGAACTTCGAGGACGTTCTGTCCCAGCTGGAGGCCCAGCGCCAGGCTATGGAGCAGGCCCGGATCCAGGCGGAGCAGCTGAAGCTGGAGGTGGAGAAGACCAAGGCACAGTCCGAGGCCTACAACCTGGAGATCAAGAAGGAACGGGACAAGGCCGTGGCCAAGGCCCGGAAGGAGGCCCAGCAGATCATTGACGATGCCAGGCGCTCCGTAAACATCGCCATGGACGAGATCAAGCAGATGAAGAAGCAGCTCAAGGACGCGGGAGCGGTGGAGGATTTCAACCAGCGTCAGGCAGAGCTGCGCCGGGGCCTCAATACCGCTGAGGACAAGCTCAGTCAAAGAGCCCCCCAGGAGACCGAGAAGAAGGTTTCCGCCCGGCCGCCTAAGGTGGGCGATACCGTGGAGCTTCTGAAGCTGGGCACCCGTGCCACGGTACTGTCCGTCAACAAGGACGGCTCCCTGCAGATCCAGGCGGGCATTATGAAGCTGAATGTGAAGCCCAACGAGGTCTATGTACTGCCTCAGCAGGAGACCCAGAATACCGTGAAGAAATTCGTGGAGCGGGCCCACCGGGAGCTCCGGAATCTGGGCACCTCTTCTGAGGTGGATCTCCGAGGCATGACCGCCGACGAGGCCATCAGCGTGCTGGATCGGTTCCTGGACGACGCGCTGCTGGCCAAGCTGCCCTCCGTGCGGATCATCCACGGCAAGGGCACCGGTGTGCTCCGGAAGGCCGTACAGCAGCACCTGAAACGGAATCCCCGGATCAAGTCCGTGCGCCTGGGCGTCTACGGCGAGGGCGAGGATGGGGTCACCATTGCCGAATTGGACAGCTGAAATTGCCGCCCCGACAAGTCAATCTTGCCAAATTGTAAAATTCGTACTACAAATCATTGACGATTTCAACAATGTCTGCTATGATAAAGGCAAACCGGCAGGAATGCCCGCACATTAGGGAGTGAATGTACATGTATACCAAAACAGCTGTTGTGAACAACCAGGTTGGGCTCCATGCCCGTCCTGCAACATTCTTTATTCAGAAGGCCAATGAGTTCAAGAGCTCCATCTGGGTCGAGGTGGAGGAGCGCCGTGTCAACGCCAAGAGTCTGCTGGGCGTGCTGTCCCTGGGCATCGTCAAGGGGACGGAGATCACACTGATCGCCAACGGCCCCGATGAGGAAGAAGCTGTCGAAGCTCTGGCCGCACTTCTGGCATCTGATTTCGGCAAGTAATTCTACATCCATTGCCCCATGGCCGCGTCTGTGGTCATGGGGCATTTTGGGCTGCGAAAGGAGGGCGGCGCCATGGAGGTACTGACCCCAAAGGAATTAAAGGATAAGGTGTTGTCGCTGCCCTTCAGCCCCGGCGTATATCTGATGAAGGACAAGACCGGCACCATCATCTATGTGGGCAAGGCGAAAAAACTCAAGAATCGGGTGAGTCAGTATTTTCAGGACTCCTCGGCCCACAACGCCAAGACCCGGCTCATGGTCAGCCACATTGCCAATTTTGACTATATCGTGGCCCGGTCTGAGTTCGAGGCCCTGGTGCTGGAGTGCAGCCTTATCAAGCGGCATCAGCCGAAATACAATATTCTCCTGAAGGACGATAAGGGCTATCCCTATATCCGGGTGGATCTCCGGGAGGCCTATCCCACTTTTACCATGGCGGGCAAGCGCATGGGGGACGGAGCTCGGTACTTCGGCCCCTACGGCGGACGGTTTGTGACACAGCAGGCACTGGACACCATCCGGCTGACCCTCAAGCTCCCGGGCTGCTCCAAAAAATTTCCCAGAGACGTGGGGAAGGAGCGGTCCTGCCTCAACTATCAGATCGGCAACTGCGACGGCTGGTGCCAGAAGAAGATGACCCAGGAGGAGTATTACGCGCGGGTTCAGCAGGGAATCCTAATGCTGGAGGGCCGGGATAAGGAGCTGGCCAGCGAGCTGAAGGAGAAGATGGAGGAGGCCGCGGAGCGGCTGGATTTCGAGGCTGCGGCGGCCTACCGGGATCGGTTCCGGGCCATTGAGGCCCTGAGCCGAAAGCAGATGGTCTGCTCCGGCGCCATGGCGGATACGGATGTCATCGGCGTCTTTACCGGCACGGCCAAAACCGGGTTTGCGGTGCTCCATTATGTGCTGGGCAACCTCATCGACAAGGACGTGGAGGTGCTGGAGACCCAGATCGGAGAGACCCAGGAGGAAACGGTCTCCACGCTGGTAAAGCAGTATTATCTCCGTCGGGGACTTGCGCCCAAGGACATCTATCTGCCCTGCCAGGTGGAGGACAGCGAGCTGTTTGCCCAACTGCTCCAGCAGGAGTATGGGAAAAAGGTGCGGATCTCCGTGCCTCAGCGGGGCGACCATGTGCGGCTGGTAGAGCTGGCCTGCGCCAATGCCCGGGAGGAGGCCGAACGGGTCTCCACGGACTATGAGCGCACCAACAAGACCCTGGAGCTGCTGGGCTCCATGCTGAAGCTGGAGAAGCTGCCAAAGCGGCTGGAGTCCTACGATATCTCCAATATGGGCTCCGACGACATCGTGGCCTCCATGGTGGTGTTCGTGGACGGCAATCCCAGCAAGAAGGACTATAAGCGCTTTAAGCTACGGAACATGGACGGCCCTGACGATTACGGCTCCATGCGCCAGATCATCGAGCGGCGTTTTACGCATTTTCTCAGCGGCGACAAGGGCTTTGCGGAGCGGCCCGACGCCCTGCTCATCGACGGCGGCCAGGTGCATGCGGATACGGTGCTGCGGCAGCTGTCCTCCATGGGCCTGAGCATACCGGTATTCGGCATGGTGAAGGATGACCGTCACCGGACCCGTGCTCTGGTGACCCCTCAGGGAGATGAGATCGGCATCCAGGGCAATCAGGCGGTGTTCTCCCTCATTGGCCGGATCCAGGAGGAGACCCACCGATTCGCCATCACCTATCAGCGGGAGCTCCGATCCAAGCGCATGAAGCGCTCCTCTCTGGATCAGATCCCCGGGGTGGGGGACAAACGGAAGCAGGAGCTTATGCGCCATTTCAAGACCATCGGCGCCATTGCCGAAGCCTCCGTGGAGGAGCTGAGCCAGGTGGTGCCCAAGAATACCGCGGCGGAAGTTTACAGATACTATCGGTCCCGGCAGGGACAGACCCCTAAAGGAGGAGCAACATGCGAGTGATCACCGGAAGCGCCCGTGGCGCAAAGCTGAAGACCCTGGAGGGGCTGGCCACCCGGCCCACCTCTGACCGGGTGAAGGAAGCCATTTTTAATATCATCCAGTTCGACATTCAGGGCCGCAGGGTATTAGATCTGTTCGGCGGCAGCGGCCAGCTGGCCATCGAGGCCCTGTCTCGGGGGGCGGATTACGCCGTGATCGTGGATCAGAGCGCCGAGGCCGTCAGGGTTATCAAGGACAATCTCAAGAAGGTGCGCTTCGACCAGCAGGCCTCTGTATTCCAGATGGACTATCTGCGGTATCTGTCCACTGCCCGGGAGAAGTTCGATATCATCTTTTTGGATCCGCCCTACGCAGAAAAATCTCTGGAAAATGCCCTGCGGAAAATATCTGAAATTGACATTTTGTCGGATGGTGGTATAATAATCTGTGAGCGGCCCAAGGAAAAGGTGCTGCCCCCCGAGGTGGGCGGTCTCCTGTGCTCCAAGGATTACAATTACGGTAAAACCGCTGTCAATCTGTATACAAGGTGATTTTCTATGAAAACAGCCATCTACCCCGGCAGCTTTGACCCCATCACCCTGGGACACCTGAATGTGATCACCCGTGCCGCCTCGATATTTGATAAGCTGATCGTGTGCGTGGGCTATAACCGGAAGAAAAATCCCATGTTCACCGCGGAGGAGCGAGTGGAGATGATCCGCAAGGCCACATCCCATCTTCCCAATGTGGAGGTGGAGGCCTCCGACGAGCTTTTGGCCCACTATGCCCGGCGCAAGGGCGCCTGCGTGGTGGTAAAGGGCCTCAGGGCTGTGTCGGATTTTGAGACGGAATTTACCATGAGCCTCATCAATAAGAAGTTAAATCCAGAGCTGGACACCATGTTCCTCACCGCCGAGGAAAAATACATGTATCTCAGCTCCAGTGCTGTGAAGGAACTGGCAGAGTATGACGTGGATCTCAGTGAATTTCTGCCTGCGGCAGTGATCGACGAATTCAGAGCCAGATTAAATGCAAGGAGATAGTCGCATGGAGAAAACAACCATTGATTCGCTGCTTGACAGCCTCGTCGCCCTGGTAGGCGATGCCCGTGGATCCCTGTTTGGCCAGGATAAGTGTATGGTAGACAAGGAGCAGCTGCTGTATCTTGTGGATGCCCTCCAGGCCCAGATCCCCAAGGAGATCAGCCAGTCCAAGGCTGTCATCGAAAGCTGCAACGAGCTCCGCACCAATGCCAAGAAAGATGCCGCCCAGACCCGGAAGCAGGCGGATCAGGTCCTGCAGGACGCCCAGGAGCGGGCGGCCAAGCTCATTGAGGAGAGCCAGATCGTCCAGTTCGCCAAGGCCCGGGCCCAGGAGATCCTGGATCAGGCCGAGGAACAGCGCAAGGCCCTCATCACCGGCGCTGTGGATTACGCTGACCGGATCATGAGCGAGGCGGAGCAGTCCGTTACCGAGACCTATGATACCCTTCACGCCGGAATCGCGGCCCTCCAGGCCAAGGGCAAGGAGGACAAGACCACCGCACTTGCCAAGGTCAAGGAGGCACGCAAGGCGCTTAAGAACGCCAGCAAGACTGAACAGTCTAAAAAGTGATATTTCAGATGTTCCATACAACCTGCCTCGAAAATGGGGGCAGGTTGTTGTTTTTGGGGCTTTTTCGTATTTTTTCTGGAATGCTATGCAATGTGAAAGAAACCAACTTGCATATATCCCTTCAAATTTGTGCGATACGGACTTTACATCTGAAAAGCAATAGGGTATAATATCCATGCTACAACTGTACATCCGCGGAGGGAGAGGTGCCTTCCGCAAATCTTTAATGAGGTGATCATGTGACACAGAAACCCTTTAACAAGGTTTTGGCGGCAAACCGCGGCGAGATTGCGATCCGTATTTTCCGGGCCTGCTACGATCTGGGCCTCCATACGGTGGCAATGTATTCCAATGAGGATACCGGCGGTCAGTTCCGCACCCACGCAGACGAGGCATATTTGATCGGTGAGAACAAGAGCCCCGTCGGCGCATATCTGGACATTCCTGCGATCATCGACCTGGCCAAGCGCCGGGGCGTAGACGCAATCCATCCCGGCTACGGCTTCCTGTCTGAGAACGCCGATTTTGCCCGGGCCTGCGAAGAGGCCGGGATCTCCTTTATCGGACCTCCCAGCGATATTCTCGCCATGATGGGCGACAAGCTCTCCGCAAAGCAGATCGCCATTAAGGCTGGCGTTCCCATTATCCCCGGCTCCACCGAGCCTCTGAAGGACGGGGACGAGGCCCTGGAGAAGGCCATTTCCTTCGGCTTCCCCATTATCCTCAAGGCCGCGGCGGGTGGCGGTGGCCGCGGCATGCGCCGGTGCGATACCCCCGAGGAGGTCAAGCCTGCCTTTGAGCTGGTGCGCAGCGAGGCCAAGAAGGCCTTTGGCAACGATGATATCTTCATTGAGAAGTTTCTGGTAGAGCCCAAGCATATTGAGGTGCAGGTGCTGGCAGATCGGTACGGCAACTGCTACCACATCGGTGAGCGTGACTGCTCCCTGCAGCGCCGCTATCAGAAGGTGGTGGAGTTCGCTCCCGCCTGGTCTGTGGATCCGACCATTACCGAGAAGATCCGCAACGATGCTGTCAAGATCGCAAAGTCCGTTGGCTACATCAATGCCGGTACTCTGGAGTTCCTGGTGGACAAGTCCGGCAGCTACTACTTCATCGAAATGAACCCCCGTATCCAGGTAGAGCATACCGTCACTGAGATGGTCACCGGCATCGACCTGGTTCGGGCGCAGATCCTCATTGCAGAGGGCTATCCGCTGTCCCATCCCGCCATCGGCCTGAACTCTCAGGACGACGTGAAGGTTCGGGGCTACGCCATCCAGTGCCGCGTTACCACCGAGGATCCCACCAATAACTTCGCCCCCGACAACGGCAAGATCACCTCTTACCGCACCGGCGGCGGCAACGGCGTCCGGCTGGACGGCGGCAACGCCACCACCGGCACGGTCATCTCCCCCTACTATGATTCTCTGCTGGTCAAGGTCACCTGCTGGGATAACTCCTTTAAGGGCACCTGCCGGAAGGCCCTCCGTGCCATCAGCGAGGTTCGCGTTCGGGGCGTGAAGACCAATATTCCCTTTGTCTCCAACATCCTGAGCCATCCCACCTTTGTGGCGGGTAAGTGCCATACCAAGTTCATTGACGAGACCCCTGAGCTCTTTGACATCACGGATTCCAAGGATCGCGCTACCCGCGTGCTCAAGTACATCGCCAATATCCAGGTGGCCAATCCCAACGCGGAGCGGAAGCAGTATGATACGCCCAGATTCCCCAAGGGCTCCGGTCATCCCAAGGACGGCCTGAAGCAGCTGCTGGATCAGAAGGGCCCCAAGGCTCTGTCCCAGTGGGTCATGGATCAGAAAAAGCTGCTGATCACCGATACCACCATGCGGGACGCCCATCAGTCCCTGCTGTCCACCAGAATGCGTACCCGTGACATGATCAAGGGCGCCGACGGCACCGCCGATATCCTGGCAGACTGCTTCTCCCTGGAGATGTGGGGCGGCGCTACCTTCGATGTGGCCTACCGGTTCCTCCACGAGGATCCCTGGGAGCGGCTGGATCTGCTCCGGGAGAAGATTCCCAACATCCCCTTCCAGATGCTGCTCCGGGGCTCCAACACGGTGGGCTATCAGAACTATCCCGATAATGTGGTGCGGGAGTTTGTCAAGCAGTCTGCCCTGGGCGGCATCGACATCTTCCGCGTGTTCGATTCCCTGAACTGGGTGCCCGGCATG
>CAKTEB010000076.1 GCA_934546685.1 uncultured Oscillospiraceae bacterium | reverse complement strand
GCCATCCACAGGTTGGGTGTGTCCGGCTCAAAGCTCATGCAGTGGGCCTGCCAGCCGGTGGCCGCGTGGACATGGAGAATATCCGCGTGACCCTCCACGAGCTTCGCCATCCGACAGGCATCGTCGATGGTAAAGCCCGCGCCTTCCGGCAGCTCGCCGGACATGCGGAGCTCGATGAGGAAGTCCTTCCCCGCCGCCTGGTGGATGGCGTCGCAGCACTCGTTTAGGAACCGGAGCCGGTTCTCCAGGCTCTGGGGGCCGTACTCATCCTCCCGCTGATTGGTTTTCAGGCTCAGGAAGCCCCCGAACAGCCCCATGTCGTAGGCCATATGGAGCATGCACATATCGTAGCCGATGCGTTTTAGGATTCTCACCTGATCCTGAAGGTTCTGCTTGATATCCGCCAGCATCTCCTTTGTAAGCTCCTTGGTGGGCTGGCCGGGGATCATGCCCGGTCCGGGCACCATCAGGCCCCCGGAGACATAATAGCCGGGCTCACGGGTGGCCGCCTGGATCTCCATGGATGCCTTGGCCCCATAGAAGTGGATGGCGTCCGCCAACTGGGCCAAATAATGCTGGCTGTGTCCGATGTAGAGGTCATAGGCCAGATGATCCTTGTCCGGGGTCACGGGATAGGCCCCGGTGCCGGAGCAGGTCACCACCGCCGCGCCGCCCTTGGCCTTGTTGGCGTAATGGGTGATAATGGCCTCGGTGGGATAGAGCTCGCCGCCCTGGAGGGCGTGGAGGCCCATGGGGGCTGTGAACATGCGGTTTCGGAATACCACGTTCCCCACCCGGAAGGGAGACAGCAGGTGCGCATAGCGATTGACCATAGGGAAGCACTCCTTTTTTAGGGGGCAGCACCGCGCAGTCTTATCGTCGGCTTCTGCCGCTCTGTGTGGTATTGCCCCAGGCAAACCACACTGTTGCGACGGCAACTTGCCCCATAGTTTGATAGCTTAATTATACCACAGCTATACCATGAAACAATGGGAAGAATCTGCTCCTGCCTCCCATATGTGTGGTTTCCGTGAAGAGGCGGAAATTGCCCAGTTGACAGCCGCCCGGTTTTGTCCTATGATGTGGGTACATCATCTCACTGACCTTCCATGGAGGTAACTATGAAGAATCTGATTTTGCTGGAGGGCGGCTCCTACCGAGGCATCTACACCTCCGGCGTTCTCGACATTTTGATGGAGCATGATATCTACCCGGACTGTGTGCTGGGCGTCTCTGCCGGAGCCCTCAACGGCCTGGGCTATGTGGCCCAGCAGCCCGGGCGCTGCCGGGATGTCGTCCTGTCCTATGGCATGGATCCCCGGTATATCGGCACCAAGGCCCTTCGCAATGAGCACAATCTGGTGGGCTTCGACTTTATTCTCCGGGAGCTCCAGCACGTTCTGCCCTTCGACGCGGAGACCTTCCGGGATCCCGCCCGGAAATTCTATGTGGGTGTCACCAACTGCCGCACCGGAGAGCCGGAATTCATTGACCGGGACAGCTGCCCGGACTTTCTCACCGCCGTGGCCGCCTCCTGCTCCATGCCCTATCTCTGCCGGAAGGTGAAGCTGGGGGGCGAGGAATATCTGGACGGCGGCGCGTCCTCCCGTCTGGGGCTGGAATTCTTAGACCAGCATCCGGAATATGACCGGGTGGTGGTGCTGCTGACCCGTCGGCTCCACTACCGCAAAAAGAAGCCCTCGGGCCTCATGCGGAATCTGGGTAAGCGGCTCTACCACGGCTATCCCCTGCTGCTGGACAAGCTCCAGCGGGAGGATGAGGTCTACGCCGCCGAACGTGAGCATCTGGAGGAGCTGGGGAAATCGGGCCGGGTGCTGATCCTACAGCCCCAGACCGAGCTGGACATTGGCCGTCTGGAGCGTGACATGAACAAGCTGAAGCTGGGCTATGAGACCGGACAGTGGGACGGCGAGCGGTTTTATCAGGCCATCAAAGCCCACTGGGCCAAGACCCCGGAGCGCGAGGCCGCGAAATAAGAACATACCGGAGTGTATCAAAAGGCGATACACTCCGGTTTTGTTTATGCGGTCGTTTTTTCCTTTTTCTTCGGAGAAGCAGTGGTGAACAGGCCCCGGACAACGGGAATCTTTCTGGCCACGATCACAATGCCCCAGGTGATCAGCAGAATCCCCAGCGCCGCAAAGGGAAATACGACGGTTTTCGCCATGATCCCCGGCCACAGCTGCCGCAGTGCCTCCAGCACCAGCCAGTGGAGAATATAGATTCCCAGAGAGCACTGGGCCAGAGAGGCGGCCACCCGCTGGGTCCGCTCCCCCAGCTTCACGTCCTTCAGCAGCAGGAACACTGCCGAAGCGATCACCAGCACAAAGATATTTTTGTAGTTGTAGTACACATGATTATAGGTCACAAGGCCCACCCGGCTCCGGGCCATGGCCCCCAGGAATACCAGCGCCATGCACACCGGGATCACGGCGATCAGCTGTCCCTTTTTCAGAGGCAGGGCGCTGCCGTGATTCAGGAGCCAGTCGCCCAAGGCGTAGTACACCAGGCTGTACCAGTAATAGATGCCAAAAAAGTTCACATACCAGAAGAAGCTCCGATCCCAAGTGCGTCCGTCGGTCTTCCCCAGCGCCCAGCGGAGAATGTATTCTCCGTCGTTGAGCAGCAGGTCCCCAAAGGTCAGAATGGTCATCAGCACCATCAAATACTGATAGATCCTCGGCGCGCGGAATTTCAGGGCGCTGAGCACCGGGGTAATCAGGCATAGGAACAGGAAGCAGGGCAGGAACCAAAGGTGCTGGATATAGCCGATCCGCAGTTCCCAGGCGATGGCGAAGAATTCGCTCCAGCCGGGCCATTGCCGCCGGATCAGCAGCATACCGCCCAGCGCCAGGAACACCCAGATCACCATAATCACCGCCAAATGGATGCAGCGGCGGGTATTCTTTCGCAGGTCGGTGGGACTCCGCAGGGACAGGGCCCCGCTGGCCATAAAGAACAGCGGTACGCAGCAGGCCAAAAACGTCTCCAGATAGTAGCGGAGATAGGCGACGCCCGTTGGCGCGTTCACCACATCAGGCATATAGGGATAGAGCACATGGTACAGGATCACCAGGTACATGCCCAGTACCTTGATGAGATCCAATCCGTGCTGCCGTTCTTGAAGCTCCATTCTTACTCCCCCTCTCTTTCCCTTATCCTATCACGGCTGTTTTGTAAAATCAACCTGGAACCTGAGGGCTGTGGGAGAGGGCCACAAGAAACCGGGTATATTTTTGTGCACAGCGACAATTATTACAAAAGTGTGTATTGTTTTTCTTGACATATTACATAAGACCTGCTATACTCAATATCGAAATGTGAAAGTTTCGTGAAGAATATTACATTTCTATAAAATTACCCGTTCCACCGGCGAATGCTGGTTTACCTTCTTTCTTTCACCCCTCTGTGCCGGGGTTGGACTCCCCCGGCGCGGCAAACACCCTCCCTCTGACCAAGGGAGGGTGTTTGCGTTTATGGCGCTGCCGCAGAAGCGGCAGCGCCATAAGTAGTTTCCTCCGAAAGACATATGAAAGGAAAGGGTGCGCTGCAAGCTCCTATGCAGCACACCCTATCGCGTAAATTACTTGCCGCTCAGCGCCTCCTGGCAGCGCTTGTCCGCCACCCGGAACACCAGGAAGCCCGCCACAAAGACGATCGCCAGAGCGCCCACGCCCATGGACTGGCTGCCGGAGAGCTGGGTCACCACGGAGATCAGGGTGGTGCCCATAAAGGCCGCGCCCTTGCCGCAGATATCGAAGAGGCCGAAATACTCGCCGGACTTCTCCGCCGGAATGATCTTGCCGAAGTAGGATCGGGACAGGGCCTGTACGCCGCCCTGGAACATGCCTACGCAGACCGCCAGCACCCAGAACTGCCACTGGGAGGCCAGGAACACCGCGAAGATGGTGATGCCCGTATAGGCCACGATGCAGACCTTGATGAGCAGTCCCGTATCATATTTGGAGGCCAGACGCCCAAACAGAATGGCAAAGGGGAACGCCACCACCTGCGTCAGCAGCAGGGCCAGCAGCAGCCCCTTGGTGTCGAGGCCCACAGCGGTACCATAGGCCACAGCCATATCGATGATGGTGTACACGCCGTCGATGAACAGGAAGAAGGCGATCAGGAACATGAAAATGTGCTTCTCATGGCTGATGTTCTTAAAGGTGTGGGCCAACTGGCCAAAGCTCTGCCGGAAGGGATTGCCCTGGGCTTCCACATAGCGGGTCTGATGGTAGGTCTTCAGCAGAGGGATCGTCAGCAGCAGCCACCAGACCGCGGTGATGATAAATGCGATGGCCATGGCCGTGGACTGGGTAATGCCGATCTGATCGCTCATAAGCACCACCACCAGGCAGGCCACAAAGGGGATGCAGGAGCCGATATAGCCGAAAGCGTAGCCCTGGGAGGACACATTGTCCATGCGCTCGTCGGTGGTAGTCTCCGGCAGCATGGCGTCATAGAACACCAGGGACGAGGAGTAGCAGACTTTGGAGAACACAAAGATCACCAGGAAGGAGATCCAGCTCCAGGCAAAGCCCAGGGCCATGCAGGACACCACGCCCAGGATCAACGCAACGGTGAAGATTGGCTTCTTGTAGTTCTTCCGATCCGCCAGGGTGCCGAAGACCGGCCCGATGATGGCCGTCAGCAGCGTGGCAATGGAGCCCGCATAGCCCCAATAGGCCAGATAGTTGGTGTCGGATACGCCCTCCGCCGAGGCCAGGGCGTTGAAGTAGATGGGAACCAGGGTGGACACCAGCATGGTGAAGGCAGAGTTGCCCACGTCATAGAGGATCCACGATTTCTCCTGCTTGTTCAGCTGAAACTTACTCATTTTCTCTCTCCTTTTCCTCCCCGGGCAGTTATTCCGCGCCGAAGGTATGGCAGAAGCCCAGGCCCAGGGGCGTTCCGTCCTGAATAAAGGCCATCAGCTCCGGGCGCAGCACCTCAAAGAGCCGCAGGGCGTCCTGATATCGGCCCCAGAGGATCTTATCGCTGTCCCAGCACCGGGGATTCTGTGTCTCGGGCACCAGCATGTCCCCGATGGAGGCATGGCCCGCGGCCTTGAGCCCCGCCAGAAGGGCTGTGCGCTTGGGCCCCGGCGGGGCGATGAGTGCCTTCAGATAGAAGACCATGGATTTCTCCGTGTGGTAGATATCCTTGGGCGTCAGGGGCGGATAGAAATCCGCGATGACCAGGGCGCTGAGCCGGGAGGGGATCAGGTGCTGGGTCACATTGTGCCGCAGCGGATCCAGGCCGTCCTTCTCCATGAGATACCGGTCAAAGCTGGCCTCGATCTCCGAATGGCTGGCCCCGGTCTGCTCCTTCTCCGCCACATAGGGGTGGCACTCCCGATCCAGGGTGAAGTGGCACAGCACTCCCAGCAGATAGCTGAGGGCCGCCTCCTTCCGGTTAGAGGCCCGGAGGGCCTTGGCCGCCTGGGTGAAGAAATCCACGCCGGTGCGCTCATGGCTCTCATAGCCGATCTTGTTGATCCGGGTGGAGGTGAAGGGCTTATCATAAAACAGCAGATCCGGCCCGTGTACGCCGAAGTCATAGAGCTGCCGATACTTTTCTACAATACGCCGGAGGTCCTGGGGCATTGCCGCCAGAGCGTCGCAGCCAAAACGATAATGTGCATAGGTAGTGGGCACGTTTATCAGCTCCTTTCCCCTAAACTGTATCACAGATAGCTTAGAATAGCAATGTAAATTCTGCGCCGGGGACTCTGTAAAATTCTCTGCATAGAAACCTAAAAATTTTAGATTTCTTCGAGAATGCCTATTGACAGGGTGGGAAATCCATGGTAGAATAGCGGCAAGTTAGTAATATCTAACTCATTTTGATACATATGAATTAGTTTTCTCTAACTATAGAAAGGACATTCATTATGAGCGTAGTAATTATCGGCGGCAACGAATGTATGGTATGCCGCTACCAGGAGATATGCAAAAAGAACGGCTATAAGGCCAAAGTATTCGCCAAGGAAAACGGCCCCATGAAGAAGAAGATCGGCTCCCCGGATCTCATGATCCTGTTCACCGGTACGGTCTCTCACAAAATGATGATCTGCGCCACCCAGGAGGCCAAGAAGAACGGCGTTCCGGTGCTGCATGTTCATTCCTCCAGCGCCTCCGCGCTGCAGCAGGCTCTGGCCTCTCATGCCTCCTGAGCCTTTGATTTTCGCACGTTTCTGGTTTCCCGGACACCCCCCGGGTAAATTCCTCCCTGGCGGCCGCTGTGCAGGATGCAGCGGCCGTCGTTTTTTTGAACCGCAGCATAAAACGCGGCTGACCCGGAGCGCTCCGGGTCAGCCGTCTTGTCATTTTTGGTTCAATTTTCTGAGATACTGCCCGCCGTCCCTCAGGAAGCTCCACACGATCAGGATCATCACGATTCCAATGGGGAACGCCGCAATGATACTCACGGTTTGCAGGCTGTTCATGGAGCTCTCCGCGAAGATCAGCGCAATGGGCAGGAGGATCAGCAGGATGCACCACATGAGCTGGATGAGCTTATGCGGCATTTCATTCTCCCCCAGTCGGTGATAGCTATAGCAGGAGGCTGTCAGGGCGATGGAATCAAAGGAGGTGGCATAGAAGGCAATCATGGTCAGCAGCAGCACCACCATCACCAGCTTGGCACAGGGCATGGTCTCGATGATGGAGACGATCAGTCCGTAGGGGTCGCCGTTCTGGATATAATCTGCCACGAAGTCCATGGCTCCGGTGACCTGGAGGTGCATGGAGTAGTTGCCCAGGATAATAAAGCTCAGAATGGTGGAGCCGATCCCGAACACATAGCCCCCCAGAATGGTCTGCCGGATGGTCCGGCCCCGGGAGATATTGCCGATGAAGAAGGGCGCCGCCACACACCACACCATCCAGTAGGCCCAGTAGTAAATGGTCCAGTTCTGGGGGAAGCTGGAGGTGCGCAGGGGATCGGTATAGGTGGACAGCTCCAGAAAGTTCCCCAGCATGGTTCCCAGGGAAGTGAGGCCCGTCTCGATGATGTACTTGGTGCTGCCGGTGAACAGCAGCACATAGGCCAGAATGCCGAAGAACAGATAAATGCAGGCCTTGGCCAGCAGGCTGATCCCGGAGAAGCCCCGGAGCAGGCAGGTGGTGTAGATAACGCAGGTGACGATCAGAATGCAGATGGTCACCACAGTCTCGTTCAGGTGGACCCCGAACAGGGCATTGATGACGCTGGCCATCAGGGGCGTTGCCACGGAGAAGGTTGTGGCAGTTCCAGCCAGCAGAGCAAACACCGCCAAAAGATCAATGAGCCGTCCCGGCAGTCCGTCAGTGTGCTTTCCCAGCACCGGGCGGCAGGCCTCGGAGTACTTCTGCCGGCTGACGCTGCGCACATGGAGCATATAGCCGAAGGCCGCGGCCAGCACCAGATAGAAGGCCCAGGGCACCAGGCTCCAATGGAAAATTGGGAACACCCCCGCCCACTGCTGAATGCTGCCCATCTCTGCCATGTGGGGATCCGCCGCGTACATAACCCACTCCGAGAAGGAGTAGTACAGGATATCCGCCGCCAATCCCGCGGTAAACATCATGGAGCCCCAGGCGAAGAAGGAATACTTGGGCTTCTCGTCGGGCCCTCCCAGCACGATGCCTCCATACTTGGAGGCCGCGATATAGATGGAAAGGATCAGCATGCCCAGGCCGATGATGAGATAGTACACGCCGAAGGTATCTCCGAAAAAGAACCGGATCTGGCTGAGCACCGCCCCGGCCTGCTCCGGCAGCACCATAAACACGATGCACAGGCCCACGATCAGCAGCAGGGGCACCAGGGTAATTATCCAGTCAATGCGCTTGGTATCAGAGGTGGTATGCTTCATATTCATCCTCCCTTAGGGGTAGCTGGGATCCAGCTGCTTCAGCTCCTCATAGCTGTCGATCTCCCGCAGGCTCTCCGCCGGAATGGGCCGGAGCCCCAGGGCGTATTCCTCCGGATAGCAGAACAACGCCACGTCGTCCCAGTAGATATCCCGGTGGCGCTTCTCCATATACTCCCGCTCCAGATGCCTTCGGAGCCGCTGTCCGTCCTCCCGGGACCAGAAAGACACGCTGTGGAGCTCCCAGCCGTGGTCTGCGCCGGTGCGGCTGCATGCGGTCACAACGCCCCGCTCCAAGGTCAGCACCCACTCCTCCGTGGGCGCGTCCCGCCAGACGCAGCAGTAGCCGGAGCGGTCAAACCGGGGATCCAAAATGCTCGAATCTCGGATCAGCTGGTCGCCGTCTAAAATGATGACATCCTCCAGATGCTCCCGCGCGTAATAGAGCGACGAGATATTGTTGCAGGTGAGATAATCCGGGTTTTCAATAAGCGTAAGCCCCGGATTCTCCCGGGGCAGGTCATAAAACGCTTCTTTGAGGTGCCCCACCACCACATAGATCTCCTGGATCTCGTTTGCGTGGAGCGCCGAAATAATCGTGTCGATCATTCGCTGTCCCCCCACCCGTACCAGAGGCTTGGGGACCGTATCTGTAATGGGCCGCATCCGATTTCCGAGACCGGCTGCCATGATGATAGCCCGTTTTGCCAGATTCAAGTTTCATTTCCCTCCATTACGCCGGGCCATCTCCTGGAGAAACAGCTGAGAATACTCCGAGGCGTAGCGGTACTGCATCAGGGCGTAGCCACCAAAGTCCACGCCCAGCTCCTTTTTGTATTCGCACCAGTTGCTCCAGAGCAGGCCGCCCAGCGCCACATAGCAATAGATCTTGAGCTGGACATCCCTGTCGCAGGGCCCTTCAAAGTACCAGGTCATGAGTTGGTCAAGCTCTGCCCGGTCATAGCCCGCATAGATGGCGAACATGGCGATATCCAGATGCGGGTCGTTCATGCCCGCGTACTCCCAGTCGATGAGATGCAGGGTCTCCCGGCCGTTTTCCTCCACGAACAGGAAGTTGTCCGGCACCGCGTCCACATGGGTCAGGATGTAATCCCGGGGCTGCCGCTCCAAAAAGGGCCGCATAGACAGGCAGCGGAGCCGCACCTCGTCATAGTCCGGGTACACCGATGTGCCCATAAGGCTCTCATAAAAGTCGATCTCCTGATAGAGGTCAAAGGCATGGGGCACCGTCAGGGCCTTGGCGTGGAACTGCCGCAGCAGGGTCATGCACCGCTTTACCTCCTGGGGATCCTTAGGGTCGCAGTTGCGGGTATTCGTCCAATAGGTAGCCAGCTTGTAGCCGGTCTCCGGGTCGATGGCGAGCACATGGTCCGTGATGCTGTCTCCGTTTAATACCCGGTAATTCTCCGCCTCCTGACGACGGTTGATCAGCTTGTCCGTCCCCTCCCCCGGCACCCGGAGAATGTACTGGGTACCGCCGCAGACAAAGCGGAAGGAGCGGTTGGTCATGCCGGCCGAGGTAGGCTGAACGTCTGTGATCTGGTCTCTCCCGGCGCCCAGAGTCTTCTCAATGAAGCCCAGGGCCTCCTCCGTGAGGAACCGTGTTCTGTGACAAGCATCCATAGGGCGTCAGACGTTCTTGCTGTCGTCCATAGGATCCACCACATCGTCCATGGGGTTAAACTCCCCGCCCAGGTCCTCCCGAGTGGTCTCGGTGGCTGTGTCCTTTTTCTTTCCAAGGTTCTGGAAAAACAGCTTGATCTTCCGGCGGAAGATGGCCAGGGCCGCGCCGCCCGCGATAAACAGGCCCGCGATCATAGACACCACATAGGTCACGGTGCCGGGATCCAGATAGGCCATAGCCGGGGCGCTGAGCAGCAGCGCGGAGAAGAAGCCGAAATAGGCGCAGCTCAAAAGTTTCTTTGCATGTTTCATGGTATGGTTCCTCCTAAAAATATGGGTTGGGCGTTCTCAGCCATTGCGGCTGCCCAGGCGCTTTACGATGTAGCGTCCCGCAGCCTCGGCTCCGTGGCCCAGATTGTAGATTTCCTTTTCCTTGACAGCCTGGATGGTCTCCCGGAATTCATCGGGCCGGGACAGAAGATCCATGGCCATATCTCCGGCCTTTTGGAGCTCACTGAGCTCCAGCTCGCCGCCCAGCTGCCCCCGGATGCGGATATCAAAGGGCACCACGTCGATCTTGTCGTACTCCGGGTTCATGATCTTCATGGGGGTATTGATATAGAGCACCGGCTTCAGTGTGGACAAGGCGAACTCAAAGCCAACGTTGGACCAGTCAGTGACCAGCAGATCCGCACTGTAGACCGTATCGGTAGAGCTGAAATCCGTCTGGATGACAAAATCCTCCCCCAGCTTGTCCTGATACCGTGCCTCCAGCCCCTCCAGCTTCTCGCCGTAGAGCCGCACATACTGGGGATGGGGCCGGATGATGAGCCGCACCCCGGGCCGCAGGAACTGCTCGATGAGGGTGTCGATGCAGGAGTCCATAATGTTGTCCTTCTGCCAGGAGGGCGCCACCAGGATGGTCTTTTTGTCATGGGGCACCTTGGGGGTGTTCTCCCAGGCCTCAGTCATCTCGTCCAGCAGACCGTAGCCCACCTGAACCAGCCGCCGGGGCTTTAGGTTATAGAGCTTCTCAATGGCCCGGGCCTCCTCCATCTGGTGGGGGCCCACGCAGAACAGGGTGTCAAAGTGATCCAGGGCATGGGTCCGCAGGGTCATGTTGTCGGAGCTGACGCCGTGGTCGGTGTAGATATACTCGATGTCCTTCCGCACAAGGCTGCGCTTGATGTGGTAAGTCTCCAGATCCGGCATGGTCATGATGACCATATCCGCGTCCATCTTCATCATCAGGGTGATGAGCTTCATTTCGCCGATGTAGTAGGGCTTCAGCTTCGGCTCGTTCATGGAGAACACCGCGTCCTTGGGATCCGAGGTGATATAGTGGATCACGATATCCGAATGCCTGAGCACATAGTCGATCATGCCCGCAAAGTACTTATAGAAGCCGCTGCCCTCGCTGTAGAAGACCAGCTGCTTGTGCTCCTTATCCGACAGAAACCGGTGGTAATCCTCGCTCTCCTGCTTTTTGTAGGGCTCCAGCTCCTTTTTCTTCTGAGCGTCCTTGGCCTTCAGGGCCTCCAGCTCCTGCTTGCTCTCCTCCAGAGCCTCATAGTCGATATACTTGGAGGGTTTGTAGAGGAAGTTCATAAAGTAGAGGTTGGCGATAGCAAAGAGATTGCTGGCGATCCAGTACAGGCCCACGCCTGCGGGCACCAGATAGGTAAAGTAGGTGGAGAACGCCACGGTGAAGATCGTCACACCCCAGCGGCTCAGGAAGCCCTGCTCCTTCTGGAGGACGTTGTCCCGGTTCTGGGCCCAGCACAGCAGGAACGTAGAGCCGCAGGACAGCACCGGAACCAGGGTAATGAGCGCAATGGGCCAGATGGGCGGCACCTGAGACAGGTTGATGCCCAGGAACATGGTGTCCAGGCTGTTGGCCGCGGAAATGATCCCCGCAATGTCCACCCCGGGGAGCTGACCGGCAAGGCCCATGAAGTAATCATAG
>CAKTEB010000075.1 GCA_934546685.1 uncultured Oscillospiraceae bacterium | reverse complement strand
GACAGTCACCGTGGGGATGCCGACGGAAATAGTGGCGGTCTCGGTGGGCTTCAGGGACGGGGTAGACAGGGTGATGGTGTAGGTCACGCCCGGAGTGAGACCGTCAAAGGTGCACTCGGTGCCGGTGACATCCTGGCTTACAAAGCTGTCATCGGTGCCCTGGCAGGAGACCGTCCAGGTGTCCGGTACAGTGCCGGAGAAGTCCCACTTCAGGGAGACGCTGTTGGTGGTGACGCTGCTCTGCTCAAAGGTGCTCAGCTCCGTGTAATCCATGGTGGTGAAGTCACAGGTGGTGACGCCGCCCAGGGGGTCGCCGGTGCTGGTGGAGAGGGTGGCGGTATAGTGGGTAGCGGGGGTCAGACCGTCCAGAACAATGCCGCCTGCGGGGATCTCAGACTCCCGGAAGGTCAGGTTCTCGCCGTCGTCAGAGGTCAGCGTTACGATCCACTGATCCGGCTGGGAGCCGGTACCGCCCAGGGCCAGGGTGGCGGATACCGCGCCAAGAGCCGTGGGGGAGAAGGCTGTGATGTTCGTCATCTCCTGGGTCTTCGCGGAGACACGCTTGCTGCCCAGCAGGTATTTTCCATCGGTGGAGGACAGGGTAAAGGAATAAGTCGTATTGGGATTCAGACCAGTGACAGTAGTACCTGACTCATTAAAGGGCACTCGGGCTACCTCTTCGCCGCTGGTGTTGGTGCAGACCACATCCATGGCGGTGTCATTTTTCAGATCCGCGGTGATGGTCACGGAGGAGGAGGAGACGGTAGTGGTGGTCATATTCTTGACCGTATCGGTCTTGAACAGGTAGGCGGTGACGCCGCCAGCGGCCAGCACCAGGACTACGATCACGGCAATCAGGGCCTTTTTCCAGGCGGAGCCTACGCCGCCATCGTCCTCATCGTCCTCATATTCCCCATCCTCGTCTTCGCCGCTGTCATAGGAGTCCACGTCGTTGTTCCGGGGACGGCGGCGGGGACGGCGCACAGGCTGGGGCTCCGGCTCCTCCTGGGGCTCGTCCTCAGCGGACGCTTGCTCCTCCGGCTGGGCCGGATCCTGGAGCAGGGAAGCTCCGTCATATTCAGCCTCGGGATTCTCCTGGGGCTCCTGAGCGGAAGCGTCCTCGGCCTCGCCCTGCGCGTCGATATCGCCCAGGCTCTGAAGCACCGCAAAGTGATTGTCCGCGGAATCCACGAACTCCGTATCGTCGGGCAGAGTCTCCTCGGTCTCGTAGCCGGGAACGGTGGACATATTGCCGTCCTCATCCATGCTGAGGACCTCCAGACCTGTATTCTTGCGGAGGGAGGCCATAAAGCTCTCCACGCTCATATCCTCACAGTCGGGGATGAGAATATCGTCCTCGCCGATGACCCGCTTGGGCGCGGGAGGCTCCTGGGGCTGCGGAGTGATCTCCGGGGACTCAGCCTCAGCGGGAGCGTCCGCGGCTTCAACGTTTTCCACTTTGTCGGCGGCCTGTCCGGCGGCCACGGTGGCGGCGATCTGGGATACATCCACAGTGGCATCATCCGGGGACTGCTGCACCACAGGGGCAGGGACCAGCAGCTCATTAGAGACACTGCTGCGCTGCATATAGAGCACCAGCGCCTGCTTCATCTCGGAGGGATTCTGATACCGCTCATCAGGATCCTTGGCACAGGCCCGGAGAATGATCTCCGACAGGGCCACGTCCGCGTAGGCGGGCTGGGGCAGGGGGTTCTTCTTGGTTTGGATCAGCTGATCCTTGTCATTCAGGGGCAGCTCTCCGCCGTTGTAGACCTCGTAGAGGATCACGCCCACGCTGTAGATGTCCATGGTCTCGGACAGCACCGCGTCGCCGGAGCGGACCTCTGGGGCGGTGTAGTGGGTGATCATGGCATCCGGCATGGAGCTGTACTGGAGCTCAGAGATCTGAGCGAGGCCCAGGTCGCCCAGCATAAAGTGGCCGTTGGCGCCATAGTATACATTCCGGGGCTGTACATCCTTATGGATCAGTCCTGCGGAACGCAGCTGCTCCAGAGCGGAGCACAGGTCGATGGCCAGATTCACGGTCTGGAGCTTCGTCAGGGGATTCTTCTTGGCATGCTCCGGCAGGCTAGTACAGAAATCCGACAGCAGATACACGTCGTAGCCCATACCGGTGTATTTCTGATCCACTTGATAGCCCCGGAACTTCAATAGATTTGCCGCGTTCTTTACATTGTTGAGCAGCAGCAGCTCATTTTTCATCTCCCGGACCTGGCCGGTGTAGTAGCGCTGGGCGGCTGCTTCGTTTTTTACAGCCCCCGCGTAGATCAGCGCCTTGGTCTCGGCGTCGCTGGTTGGGATCGAAATATGCTTTAGCGCCAGCTTTTTGCCGTCAATTCTGCGGGAAACCTGATAGACGTCGCCGGAGGGACCCTTGGCGAGCTTGCTGTCCACCGTCATATTGCTGAGAAGCGGCGTGATTTTTTTAGGATCGATCAATGTAATACCTCCCATGGGAGAAATTCGGTTCGTATGTACACTGCAAAAACAGCACTGAGAAAAACAAAAACGTACACACCTGTTTATTTTACGTTATTTCAGAGAAAAAAGCAACAGCCAGGGCACATAAACCATTGGATTTTTAAGAAATCTGTGGTATTATGATACAGCGTACTAACAGGGGAGCCCATCCTGGGGCTCTGACCTGGCGACATAGAACGATAATTTGCTTGGAGGATCACTATGAGTAAGATATGTGAGAAATGCGGGAATATGATCCCTGACGGCAGCGACGTCTGCCCCAACTGCGGCCGGGAGGACGATGCCTCCATCGAGGCCGTGCTTTCTGAGCTCAAGGACGTATTTGCGGATCTGGAGCCCGAGGCTCAGGACTCCCCGGAGGTTGCTCCGTCCGGAGATGAAAAGACCGAGGAGAAGAGCGACGACACGATTCTGTTCGATTCCAGTGCGGTCAGCAAGGTGCTTCAGGAATCCGCACAGAAGGATAAAAAGCCCAAGGAGCCCAAGGCTGCCGATGCGCCCAAAAAGAAGAAGCCTCAGCAGAGCGGCAAAAACCAGAGCGGGAAGAAGAAGCCCGCCTCCGGCAAGAAGTCCGCTGGCGGCAAGCAGGAGAAGGATGGCAGCAAGGCCCTTCTGGGCGTTGTGATCGGTCTGATTGTCCTGCTGGTGGTGGTCGCCACTGCGGCGGTGGTCATGCTCTATAAGATGGGCTTTTTCAGCAGCATGTCCGATGATGAGCTGCTGGCTACGCCCTCTCAGGCAGTGACTACTCTGACGCCCACTGAGGTGCCGGAGATCTCCCAGGCCCCTGTACAGCCCGAGGCCTCCGTTTCTGAGGAGTCCCTGATGGAGGAAAGCTCCGCGGCGGAGGAGAGCACTCCCGTGGCCTCTGAGGCACCCCAGGTGGACTGCACCAAGTTCCAGATCACCGGCGCTGACGATATGACCTTCTTTACCCGCGGCGAGACCGCGGAGATCGTCTATGTGATCGATCCCAGCGACGCCAAGGACGCGATCCAGTGGGAGAGCTCTGACGAGACCGTTGCCACTGTCAGTGACTTCGGCGTTATCACTGCCCGGCGGGGCGGCAGCTGTACCGTCACCGGCACCTGCGGTGACAAGTCTGTAAAGGTCAAGGTCAACTGCAGCTTCACCGTGCCTGAGACTGTGCTCGACATGAACTATGATGATGTGACCATGGATCACGAGGGGCAGACCCTGAATCTGGCCATAGACTATGAACTCACCGACGAGCAGGTCAAGGCCACCGTCTGGGAGAGCTCCGATGACGCAGTCGCCACTGTAGATGACAAGGGCACTGTCACCGCTGTGGCCGACGGCACCGCTGTTATCAGCGCCTCCATCGGCGACTACACCGCCTCCTGCATCGTCCGCTGCGTGAACGTCACCGGCAACAAGGGCGTGAACCGGGAGGATTCCCCCTACGTCATCAACTATGAGGACGTGACCCTGTCCCGGAAGGGCGAGTACTTCCAGCTGACCCTGAAATCCGTCACCAGCGAGGAGCTCCCGGCGTTTACCTGGAAGTCCAGCGACACCGGTGTCGCCACCGTGGATGACAAGGGCGTCGTAACCGCTGTGGCCAACGGCACCTGCAAGATCACCACCACTGTGGGCCAGGACAACTTCGAGTGCATCGTTCGGGTCAACATTAAGAACTGACATACTAGTAAAAAGGTGCGCCGCGGCTGCGGCGCACCTTTTGCTGTTATGAAAATTACTTTTGCAGAGTCAGCTCTGTCATCAAATTATCAATGCCGGTCAGGTACTCCTCACGCTCCGGGATCTGCTCATCCAGCAGGAAGGCCCGGAGACCGTCGGCGATGTAGCTGCGCTGCTCCGCAGTAAGACGGCCAAGCTGCTCCTGATCCTCCAGCACCAGAAGGGATTCCGCCAGTTCCGCGTAGGAGGTGGTGGGGTAGACCCGAGTGATGGTGTAGAACTGATAGAGGTTCTTGCCCAGCTGCGGATCCTGACTGCGGAGCTCCATTTCGATATCTCGGATGGAGCCGGCGCAGATGCTGCTGACGGTGTCACTGAGTTCCTGGGCCTGTGCCCTGGACTGGAACGCCACGCAGGAGAGCACCAGGCACAGGGCCGAGAGTCCCACGATCAGCGCCTTGCACCAGTTCGGGATCCTTTGCTTTACATCTTCCATTTCGATCTCCCCTTTACGGAATTTAGTATATCATGTGAAGAAACTGTGTGCAATGGGAGAAATGGGTCGTATTTTGCTCTTTTGAGGTAAAAACGTACATTGACAATGTCAAAATCGAATTGCTGATTTAATCCGATAAAGTTTTTTCAAAAAAACTATTGACAAACGCGGAAACAGCGCGTATAATCAGGCCATACTTAAAACCGATGAGCAGGAAGAGTAGCTCAGGCAGAACCTCTAAGAGAGCTGTGGGTGGTGCGATCACAGCAGGGGAGCCGAAGGTGAATGGACCTGTGAGGGTGCCTTGAACGGCGAAAGCTCAGTAGATGGCAACGGGGGTTCCGGCCCGTTATAGCAGCGGAGCGCATGACTGTGCGCAGAGCGGATGCTTTGCATCAATTAGGGTGGTATCGCAGGAGTTAGCTCTTGTCCCTTAGGTGGGGATAAGGGCGTTTTTTTATACCTTCCCCGGCTTGAATCCGCGTTTTCAGTCGAAACTATTTTTAGGAGGACTATCCCAATGAAAAACGTGAAATTTGTCAAGAAGGCACTGGCCATGGTCATGGCTGCCGCAATGAGCCTGAGCCTGGCGGCCTGCGGCACTTCCGCCGGATCTTCCGCAGCGGCCTCCGCCGCATCCAGCGCATCAGCTCCTGAGACTGCCGCTCCCGCCGCTGAGGCCCAGCAGGATTCCACGGCAGGGGGGACCGCCGAGGCGGGCACCGTCTACAAGGTCGGCATCGTCAAGTATGTAGACGACGCCTCCCTGGATCAGATTGAAGCCGCCATTCAGGCAGAGCTGGACGCCAAGGGCCAGGAGTTGGGCGTGACCTTTGATTATGCCGACTACACCAAGAACGGCCAGGCGGATTCCACGACCCTGAACCAGATCGCCTCTGATCTGGTGGCCGACGATGTGGACGTGATCATTCCCATCGCCACTCCCGCAGCCCTGATCATGCAGGCTGCCACCGAGGAAAATCAGATCCCCGTGGTGTTCTCCGCAGTGTCTGATCCTGTCAGCGCCGGTCTGGTAGAGTCTCTGGACGCCCCCGGCTCCAACGTCACCGGCACCTCCGATGCCCTGAACGTAGAGGCCTTCATCGACCTGATGCTCTCTGCCAACCCCGACATGAAGACCCTTGGCCTCCTCTATGACCAGGGCCAGGATTCCTCCAAGAGCGCCATTGCCTCTGCCAAGGCCTACTGCCAGGAGAAGGGCATTGAGACCATCGAGAAGACCGGCACTACCAATGATGAGGTTGCTCTGGCCGCCGATGCCCTGATTGCCGCCGGTGTGGACGCTGTGTTTACTCCCACCGACAACACCGTGATGACCGCTGAGCTGGCCATCTACGAGAAGTTCGTAGACGCGAAGATCCCCCACTATGCTGGCGCTGACTCCTTTGCCCTGAACGGTGCGGCCTGCGGCTACGGCGTCAACTATGTGACCCTGGGCACCGCCACTGCTGACATGGTGGTCGATATTCTGGTGAACGGCGCGGATCCCGCCGCTACCGCTGTCGAGATTATGTCCAGCGGCATCGCCATGGTGAACACCGAGACCGCCGAGGCCATCGGCCTGGACTACAGCTCCTTCAAGGATCTCTGCGAGGAGGTCAAGGAGACTGTTACCCAGGAGAGCTTCGACTAAGCGTCCGCGAGCATCCATATACTACACAAAAAGCAGGGCGGGATCATCTCCCGCCCTGCTTTAAGAGGGAGATAGAACATGTCCATTGCGTCCATTTTCACCCTGTCCACGGCCCAGACGGCCATGGAGCTGGGAAGCATCTACGCGCTGGTGGCTCTGGCGCTGTTCCTGAGCTATTCCATTTTGAACATTGCGGATCTGAGTACCGACAGCTGCTTTACCCTGGGCTGTGCCGTGTGCTGCCAGGTGACCCTGCTGGGGCATCCCATTCTGGCGCTGTTTGCGGCCATGCTTGCGGGGGTGCTGTCCGGGTATATCACCGCGTTCCTTCAGACCCGACTGGGAGTAGAGAGCATCC
Source organism: uncultured Oscillospiraceae bacterium (assembly GCA_934546685.1). GTDB lineage: Bacteria > Bacillota > Clostridia > Oscillospirales > Oscillospiraceae > HGM13006. The sequence goes on along the minus strand of CAKTEB010000075.1, from coordinate 4,907 downwards.
TTGCGGGCATCATCGTCAACACCGGCCTCTATACCGTCAATCTGGCGGTGATGGGCTTCTCATCTACCCTGAGCATCTTCAAGTGCGACAACATCTTTACCATGGCCAAGAATGCCTTTGGCGGCGTATTGGGCTCCTGGTATAAGCTGGCGGTGGCGCTGGTGATCGTGCTGGTGGTGGCGGCGCTTCTGGCGCTGTTCCTCAAGACCCGGCTGGGCCTTTCCATCCGCGCCACCGGCGACAGCCCGGACATGATCAAGGCCTCCTCCGTAAATCCCGCCTTTACCATCACCGTGGGCCTCTGCGTCTCCGGCAGCCTCACGGCCCTGTCCGGGGCGGTGCTGGCCCAGTATCAGAAGAGCTGCGATATCAACCTGGGCACCGGCATGGTGACCATCGCCCTGGCCTCTCTCATCATCGGCGAGACCCTCATCGGCAAGGGCGGCATGTTCCGCCGGGCCCTGGGTGCGATCCTGGGCTCCTGCCTGTACCGACTGTTTGTAGCGGTGGCCCTGCGGCTGAACGTACCCGCTGAGTGCATGAAGCTGGTGTCCGCCCTGATCGTGGCGGTGGCCATTGCGTCCCCGGCCATGAAGCGCTATGCCGCCTTCCAGAAGCAGAAGGCCACAAGACGCGGAGGTGCGAAATGCTGACACTGACCAATATCACCAAGACCTTTAACGCCGGCACCGTCAATGAGAAAACTGCCCTGAACAGCCTGAGCCTCCATCTGGATGCCGGTGAGTTTGCCACCATCGTAGGCTCCAACGGCGCGGGCAAGTCCACCATGTTCGGAGCCATCGCCGGTAATTTCTATGTGGACGACGGCACCATTGAGCTGGACGGCCAGGATATCACCTTTATGCGGGAATACCATCGCAGCGAGATGATCGGCCACCTGTTCCAGGATCCGCTGAAGGGCACCGCGCCCCATATGACCATCGAGGAGAATCTTGCCATCGCCTATCTCCGTCAGTCCCGGCATCGATTAGCCTTTTTCAGCCGCACTTCCAAAAAGGAGCGCGAGATGTTCCGGGAGATGCTGTCCCAGTTGGGCATGGGCCTGGAGGATCGGATGAAGAATCCCGTGGGACTGCTGTCCGGCGGCCAGCGTCAGGCTCTGACCCTGCTGATGGCCACCATGGTCACCCCGAAGCTGCTGCTGCTGGATGAGCATACGGCGGCCCTGGATCCCGGTACCGCTGAGAAGGTACTGGAGATCACGAAAAACGTGGTGGCGGAGCGGAAGATCACCTGCCTGATGGTGACCCATAATATGTCTCAGGCCCTGAGCCTGGGCAATCGGACGCTGATGATGGACTCAGGACGGATCGTCCTGGATATTTCCGGAGAGGAACGGTCTCATATGACCGTGGAGGATCTGCTGGAGAAGTTTTCCGTCAGCGCAGGCAAGGAGCTGGACAACGACCGGATCCTCACCGCAATGGACTAAACTGAATTAAAAAACAGCGTACCGCGTCGATTCTGCGGTACGCTGTTTTCTCTATGCGGCGGCGGTTCAATCCAGCTTTGCCATATGGTCGATGGGCAGCCCGATGACCACTGCCTGAGGGGATGAGCGGAGCCCGTGGAGCCGATTGATCTCCTCCATGATCTTCTTCTGATCCTTAGCCGCGGCCACGATGGCCAGCAGTTCCTTTTCCTCCTGGATGGTGATGCCGGAGAATTTCTCAACGGTCTTTGCGCCCACCCAGCGTGCCCGGATCACTGTGCCTCCTCGGGCGCCGCATTCTCTGGCGGTGTCCATGACCGCGTCGGTGTAGCCTTGATTCACCGCCACCAGGATGAGGCCGTGATGATTTCCCTGTTCCATGAGCATTTCTCCCCTTTCTGGCTCCATTGCTTCGATCCGTGACAGGCCCAGAGCTAAAATCGCGCTGAGGCCGCTGATATCAAGGCTGCACGCGATGCCCTTGGCCCCTAAACTGGGCCGATCCTGATCTGTTAAGTAATACATGAGCTGCCGGACAGTGTCCTTGGGGGCGATGCTCAGGAGCACATCCCGCTCGCTGGTGCCGAAGCCCAGGGTGTCCAGCAGGTGAGAGGCCGCGGTGCCCTGACCGGCGGACTGGAAATGCTGGGTCACACGGAAGGTCTCGTAGGTGCGGGCCAGCGCCATGCCCTCGCCCCGCTGGACAATGGAGAGCAGCAGCTGCATGTTAGCTGGAGTTGTCATGTGTCCACCTCCCAGAAGATCATGTGGTCCTCCATGGCCTGGATCTCGTCCCGGAGGGCCTGCTCCATGGCATAGGCAGCTGCCTTTGTCCGCAGCTGGCCCACCAGGCCCAGGAGCTGTATGGTGCACAGGGGCGTCATGGCCACCAGAGCCACAATGCCGAAGGCGTCGGTGAGTACGTTGCCGCTCAGGGCCTCACAGGCGCCCATGGCCAGTGGCAGCAGAAATGTGGTAGTCATGGGGCCGGAGGCCACGCCGCCGGAGTCGAAGGCTACGCCGGTAAAGATCTGCGGCACAAAGAATGTCAGGATCAGCGACAGGGCGTAGCCGGGAAGCAGGAACCACATGAGGCTGATGCCGGTGAGCAGCCGCAGCATGGCCAGCCCCACAGACAGTGCGATGCCCAGGGACAGGGCCGTATAGATGGCCTTTTGCGTGATGGAGCCGTTGGAGATCTCCTCCACCTGCCGGGTGAGCACCTGCACCGCCGGTTCCGCTCGGACGATGAAGAAGCCCACCAGCGCGCCAATGGGGATCAGCGTCCATTTGAGGGGCCCGGAGGCCAGTGTCGCGCCGATGGTAGCACCAGCAGGCATAAAGCCCACGTTGACGCCGGTGAGAAACAGCACCAGGCCCGCATAGGTGTAGAGCAGTCCTACCAAAATTCGGCCCAGCTGCCGCCGATGGAACCGCCGGAACAGCAGCTGAAACAGCGCAAAGATCACCATAACTGGCAGAAGCGCCAATGCTACCTCCAGGAGATAGCTGGGGATCTCCTGGGCAAAGGCCAGGGCAGCGTCCCGGGTGGTGTCCAGCTGTGGGATGCGGACCGGAGTATAGACCGCGTCCATATCCGGGGTCAGAATGCCTAAAATCATTACGGACAAAATCGGGCCAATGGAGCATAGGGCCACCAGGCCAAAGGAATCGCTGCTGGAGTTCTTGTCGCTTCGGATGGCCGCCATGCCGATGCCCAGGGCCATGATAAAGGGCACCGTCACCGGACCGGTGGTCACGCCGCCGGAGTCAAAGGCCACAGGCACAAAGTGTGCTGGGGTGAAAAAGGACAGCAAAAACACCAATCCATAGAAAAACAGCAGGGTATAGGACAGGGGAATGTTCAGCAGCATGCGCAGCTGGCTGACACAGAGGAAGAAGCCCACTCCCAGGGCCACCGCCAAGATCAGCGTCAGATTGGACACCGAGGGCAGTTGATTCGCCAGCACCTGCAGATCCGGCTCCGCAATGGTCACTACGATGCCCAGCACCGCTGAAAGGATCAGCGGCAGGATCACGCCCCTGGCCCGGCTGATCTCCACGCCGATGCCGTCGCCCATGGGGATCATGGACATATCCACGCCCAGCGTAAACAGGCCCATACCGAAGACCAGCAGCAGCGCTCCGAAGAGAAACAGCACCAGAGTTCCCGGTGTCAGCGGCGCGATGGTCACGGCGATCACTAAAACAATGGCGGTGATGGGCAGCACCGCCGCAAGAGATTCGCGGATTTTTACCAGTAAGAGTTCATTGTGGGACAAAAAATGCTCCTTTCTATCATCGATTTGTTGCGTCTTGATATTATTTTAGCATAGAAACGCCGATTCGCCAATAGGATTCACAGAAAATTTGCATATTTTGTGTGAAGATTATGCAAAAATCCCGGGCAGCCATAGCTGCCCGGGATCAGATGGAACATACCGCTTTATTGTTAAAGTCCTTCTGTGGAGCTCATAAGGATCTTGCAGTCAAAGCGATCCGAGTTGTCTGGGCCTGCGCCGTGGATGTAAATATGGCCGCCTTCCTTGCCCCGTAAGATCTTCAGCTCCTCGCCGGCATAGCACTCGCCTACATAACTCATAGTGATATCCTGCAAAAATACGCCGTAGGGCCGGAGGTTTAATTCGGCGGTATCGCAGGCCAGATCCACATAGCGGATGTTGCTGATATGGCCGTTGATGTCAGTATCGGAATAGTAGAGCTTACGCAGATCATGGACTTCCATGCTCTCGGGGAACTGGATCCGGGAGAGGGTGATGGACTTTGCGCCCTCGGGATCCTCCGTGGGAAGCTCCGGCACGTTCTCCAGCAGGATCAGCCGCTTGGTCTTCCGGTTGGCCAGCACCCAGATGGTAGATGCCTCGCCCACCAGCTGGTCACCCACATACAGGTCACAGTCCCAATAGACCCGGGTACCGACGGGCTTCCGAACAGTGGCGACACAGCGCACCGTCTCACCCCAGATAATAGGCCGGTGCAGATGCACATAGATCCGCAGAACCATCCAATAGCTGTTGTATGCGGCAAGCACGTCGTCCCGATCCATGCCCAGGGATTTGGCGTGGTTGGTGATGGCCTTTTGCAGCAGAACAAATAAGGCCGAGGGGCGGTATTCATAGGCGCCGTCCGTATCCGTAGAGGACACCTGGTATTCCAGGGCGTAGTGCCATTTATCCATAGCCAATGAGCTCCTTTTCATAAATCGTTTCATTATACTCTGTTTATTAGTATAACAAACAACGATGGAAATATAAATGGCTGAATTCCACAAAAAACGCCCCGTAAACCACCTGGGTTTATTCGGAACTATAAAAGAAAAGCCCGGAGTTCCGTTGGAGCTCCAGGCTTTTGCGGTTTACTTGCAGAGATCCTTCATCCAGATCATGAAGCCCTCAGTGTCGTCGTCGGCGCAGTGTCAGCCGTCCCAGATGAG
>CAKTEB010000074.1 GCA_934546685.1 uncultured Oscillospiraceae bacterium | reverse complement strand
GTGAAGGACAAGGATTTCTCTGAGGCGGAGAACCGGAACCTGGCCCAGAAGCCCGCCTTCTCCATGACGGCCCTGGCTGACGGCAGCTATTTCTCCGGTCTCAGCGACTATGCCACCGATCAGTTCTTTGCCCGGGACGGCTGGATGTCCCTCAAGCTGAAGGCTGAGACCGTCATGGGCCGCAAGGACGCCTCCGGCATCTTTCTGGGCGCTGACGGCTATCTGCTGGGCACCCCCGAGGAGCCCGACGCGGACGCCCTGGCCCGGAGCATCTCCAACATCAACCGCTTCGCGCAGGAGCATTCCGACCTGTCTTTCCGTATGCTGCTGGTACCCGACGCGGCCATGGTCCTGACGGATAAGCTCCCCAAGAACGCCCCGGTTCGGGATCAGCTCCAGGATATCGAGGATATCCACGCTCAGCTCACAGGCTCCATCCAGTTTCTAAACGCCGCAGAGGCTCTGACGCCCCACGCAGACGAGTACATCTATTATAAGACCGACCACCACTGGACGTCTCTGGGCGCTTATTACACCTTCACTCAGTTTGCGGGCCAGCTGGGAATCGGCACTCCGGCAAGCAGCTATAACATCTATACCGTCACCGACGGCTTTGAAGGCACCCTGTCCTCCAAGAGCGGCAGCCACAAGTCCAAGGATTCCATCCAGGTCTATGAGGCCAAGGGCCAGGACAGCTATTACGTCCGTTACTCCGACAGCGACGAGCGGATCTGCTCCCTGTATGACCGCTCTGCCCTGGATACCAAGGACAAGTACACCGTGTTCTTCGGCGGCAACCACCCCAAGGTGGAGATCAGCACCACCGCCAACAATGAGCGGGTGCTGCTGCTGTTCAAGGACTCCTACGCCAACAGCTTTGTGCAGTTCCTGCTGCCCTATTATCAGAAGATCATCATGATCGATCCCCGGTACTACTACGACAATCTGGATACCATTCTCAGCAGCGAGGGCGTTACCGACGTGCTGTTCCTCTACAGTGCCGACACCTTTATAAAGGATACGTCCCTGTCCGATGTGCTGGAGGCCACCGGCCAGGAGCCGGAAGGCACTCTGGTTGGCTCCGACGGTGTGGAGCCCAGCGGCGATCAGAGCTCCGCAGCTGAGGATTCCGCAGTGGACAGCGCCGCTGAGAGCAGCCCGGAGACCTCCCCGGAAACCAGTGCAGCGGTCAGCCCGGAGACTTCCCCAGAGGCAGGCGCCGAGACAAGCCCGGAGGCAAGTCCCTCCGAAAGCCCCGCAGCGTAACCGTTTCCCATCCAAAAATCCCCGCCCTGACAAGCGTCAGAGCGGGGATCCTTATTTATTACACAGCAAATTTACTTGGTGCCAAAGATACGGTCGCCCGCATCGCCCAGGCCGGGAACGATATACTTGTTCTCGTTGAGCTTCTCATCCACAGCGGCCACATACATCTCCACATCGGGATGCTCTGCCTGCACCGCCTGGATCCCCTCGGGACAGCCGATAATATTCATGAGCTTGATGTTCTTGCAGCCGTAGCCCTTCAGGAAGGTGATGGCCGCAGAGGCGCTGCCGCCGGTGGCCAGCATGGGATCCACCACGATGACCTCGCGCTCGGAGATATCCGTAGGCAGCTTGCAGTAATACTCCACAGGGTTGTGGGTCTCAGGGTCACGGTACAGGCCGATATGTCCGATCTTTGCGGAAGGGATCAGGTCGATGATGGTATCCACCATGCCCAGGCCTGCCCGCAGGATGGGAACGATCGCCAGCTTCTTGCCGGTGAGACGCTTGAAGGTACCGGTGGCCACGGGCGTTTCGATGACTACATCCTCCAGCGGAAGATCACGGGTCGCCTCGTAGCACATGAGCGCCGCGATCTCGCCTACCACCTCACGGAATTCCTTTACGCCGGTGTTTTTGTCACGAAGGATCGAGACCTTGTGCTGGATCAACGGATGGTCGAGAATATGCACTTCTGCCATGTTTTAATCCCCTTTCGAGTGTTTAAGTTTTTCCAGTCGCTCCCGCTCCGCCTGGCTCAGCCGCAGATAGTTGGGCTGCAATGCGCCGGGCTCCGTCAACTCGCCCTTCCGCGCCAGACGCTCCGCGGCCATAGCCACGCCGGAGGCCCGCTGCATTTCCAGGTGCGCCGGAGGCAGAGTCAGATGCGGCAGTGCTTCTGATAGAGTATTATAGCACAGTTTCGTCCCATCTCCAACCAGAAATATTGTTTTTTCGCGGGTTTCCAGATCTTTTTTCAGTTCCTCCAGGGAAATGGCTCGATCCGGGGTCAGCCGGGTGAGATTTTCGCCGTCAGAGAGGAACAGCGCGTTATAGACCTGGCTCCGCCGGGCGTCCATCACCGGGCAGATGATGCCCCGGCACTGGAGCATCTGATAGGCCATGCCCTCCAGTGTGCTGACCCCGCAGACCTTCTTTTCCGCGCCCCAGGCCAGGCCCTTGGCCGCCGCCACGCCAATGCGCACGCCGGTGAAGCTGCCGGGGCCCTTGGCCACCGCCACGGCGGTGAGGTCTGAGGGTTTTACATCACAGTCCCGGAGCACCTGCTGGGCCATGGGCATCAGCGTGGCCGAGTGGGTCTTTCCGTTGTTCTGAAAGCTCTCCGCCAAAAGCACTCCGTCCCGCATCAGGGCCACGGAAGCCGCCTTGGCCGAGGACTCAAAGGCTAAGATCAGCATAGTTGTCTCCTCCCTCCATGGTAATGATCCGTCCGTCGTCCCGCTCCGGATCCTTCCGGATCCGGATGGTCAGGGCTCCCTCCAGGGCGTCCTCCACCCGCTCGCTCCACTCCACGGCGATCACGCCGCCCCGGCTCAAATAGTCCTCCCAGCCGATGTCAAAGAGCTCATCAGAGCAGCTGAGCCGGTACATATCAAAGTGGAACAGCGGGATCCGCCCCTCATATTCGTTGACAATGGTATAGGTGGGGCTGGTAATGGGATCCTCGATGCCCAGGCCCCGGGCCAGGCCCCGGGTGAAGGCCGTCTTCCCCGCGCCCAGGTCTCCATAATAGGCAATGATCGCCCCGGGCTTCAGCTGGGAGCCCAGCCGATGGCCCAGCTCCTCCGTCTCCTGGGGCGAGGCGGTGTAAAATTCCATCATACGTTCTCCTGTATCTGGCCGAAGCCTGATTTCTTTTCTACTATTATACCACACCCCCAGGCAAAAGGGAAAATGTTTTTATTTACTTCCGGCGGGGATGATGCTAGAATGGGAGTGTATCGAATTTTCCCGGAAAGGAGCAGAACATGCTCAACGCAGTCAAAAAGTTTTTCTCTCGGACGGACTGGGTGCTGCTGGCCCTGTGTCTGGCCGCTTCCATATACGGTATCATCGTCATCGCCAGCGCCACCAACTACCACGGCTCCTCCAGCTACGTCTCCAAGCAGGTCATCGCCCTGGCTCTGGGCGTGGGGCTGTATGTGATCCTGTCCTTTATCGATATGGAGATATTGGCGGAGCATCAGCGGCTGTTGGTGATCATCTCCGCCCTGTTTCTGGCCTCTCTGTATCCCCTGGGTGTGGCCGGCGATACCGGCAACCGGAGCTGGATCTCCATCCCCGGTATGCCCTTTATGATCCAGCCCGCGGAATACTGCAAGATCCTGTACATCATCGTCTGCGCCCGGATCATGACCATTTATCAGGAGCGCATCAACTCTCTGCCCTGCGTGCTGCGGCTGGGACTGGTATCCGCCATCTTTGTGGGTCTCATCGTGGCCATCTCCAAGGATGCGGGCGTGGCGCTGATCTATGTCTTTACCTTTATCATCATGGCCCTGGCCGCTGGCTTCAGCTTTATCTGGTTCGCCGCCGCTGGGGCAGGCCTGGCCGTGGTCGTGCCGATCCTCTGGAACAGCGGCCTGGTTCGAGACGACCAGAAGGAGCGCATCATGGTGCTCTTTGACTCCTCCATCGACCCCCAGGGCATTGACGTCCGCTGGCAGACCTCCCGCTCCCTGAACGCCATCTCCGGCGGCGGCCTCACCGGCCAGGGGCTCTTCAGCGGCACCCAGATCCAGTCCGGCAACGTGCCCGCCCAGCATACGGACTTCATCTTCGCCGCCATCGGCGAGGAACTGGGCTATGCGGGCTGCGCCCTGTGCCTGATCCTGCTGGTGGCCATCATCCTGCGGATCCTCTATGTGGGCAACCACTCCCAGAGCTATTTCTATCGTCTGCTCTGCGTGGGCATTGCGGGCACCCTGATGTTCCAGATCATCATCAACGTGGGCATGTGCCTGGGCGTCATGCCGGTCATCGGCCTGACCCTGCCGTTCTTCAGCTACGGCGGCTCCTCCATGCTGTCCCTGTACATCGCCATGGGCGTGATCTCCAGCGTTAGGCTCCACCCATCGCCGGACTCCCAGCAGCGATATCTCCGGCTTCCGGTTTGAACCTCTCCCCCAGCGGACTTTGGTCCGCCGGGGGATTTTTTATGGCAGTGAGGAATATTTTTTCTCCACCGGCAAACACTACCTCCGCAATACAGAATGGAGGTTATCCCATGAAACATTTATCCTTCCCCGTGATCCCCTGTCTGCTGGCAGCCATGGTACTTTCCGTTCCCGCTGCCGCGGCAGACGCCGAGCTGTGCTGGGGCGATGTATACTGCTTTTCCTCTTCGGATCTCACAGACCGATCCGACGCCCTGGGCGTGCTGGTCACCGATGTGCCCCAGGAGGATCTGGGCACGGTCTATCTGGGGGCCCGCCCCATCGTGGCCGGAGACGTACTGACCATCTCTCAGGCCCAGCAGCTGACCCTGGTTCCGGTATCCGGCGCCGCCGGTGAGGCGGAGATCAGCTGTCTCTCCATCACGCCTGACGGTCTGGAGCCTGAGAGCCGCATGACCATCCGCATCGGCTCCGGCAAAAATGAGGCCCCCACCGCCATGGATTCTGCGTTTGAGACCTATAAAAACATCCCCGGCACTGTCCCTCTGGAGATCAGCGATCCCGAAGACGATCCGATGACTGTCCAGATCGTGAAGGAGCCCAAGCGAGGCACCCTGGAGATCGGTGAGGACGGCAGCGTATCCTATACGCCCATGGAGAATAAGGTAGGCAAGGACAGCTTCACCTACACCGTCACCGACGCCGCCGGGAACACCTCGGAGGAGGCCACCGTGCGCATCCGCATTAAGAAGCCTGCCCAGGAGACCTATCGGGATATGGACGGGGACCCCGCCCAGCTGGCCGCCGCCTGGCTCCAGGAGTCCGGCATCTATCAGGGCAAGACCGTGGCGGGCGCGCCCCTGTTCTGCCCCGATGAGACCGTCAGCCGGGGGGAATTTATCGCCATGTGCGTAACTCTCACCGGCCAGGAGCCCCAGCGGCTGGAAACGGGCTTTATCGACAGCGATGATACCGCCCTGTGGCTCCAGCCCTATGTGAGCACCGCCCTCCAGTGCGGCTATCTGGGCGGCATCCCCACAGAGAACGGCCTGGCCCTGGAGGCAGACGCCCCCATGACCAAGGCCCAGGCCGCTATTATGCTGGCAGATCTTCTAAATCTCCCCGAAACAGACGCTCAGGTCGTCTCCGCTCTGGATGCGGATGTACCCGTCTGGGCCGCCTCTGCCCTGGGTGCCGTGGAAACTGCGGGCTTCCAGGAGCTGAGCGGTCAGGATGGGGCGCTCAGCCGACGGGACGCGGCCCTGCTGCTCTACCGCTGCCATCAGCTGTCCGGCGAGGATCAGAGTCTTCTGTCCTGGGCCAAGGAGCAGTAACCAAAAGCACCGTCTGGAATCATCCCAGGCGGTGCTTTAATGTAAGGCCGCAAAAACACCTCCGCTGTTCAAGCTGCGCTTTCGCCACAGACTTGCATTTTCCCCGCCAAAACGCTATACTATCTCCATCAACCACCAGGAGGTAACTGCTATGGAACTGACCACCGGCCTGAGGGGCCGTGCTGAAACGATCGTAACGGAAGACAAAACCGCCGCTGCCTGCGGCTCCGGCTCACTCCGGGTATTCGGGACCCCCTTTATGCTGGCCCTGATGGAGGAAGCCACCTGCCGCAGCCTGGAGGGCCACCTGGAGGAGGGCACCTCCACCGTGGGCATCTCCATGGAGCTGAAGCACTCCGCCCCCTCCCCTGTTGGCATGCAAGTCTGGGCTGAGAGCACCCTCACAAAGGTCAGCGGCAAGATCCTGACCTTCTCCGTCACCGCCCATGACAGCTGCGGCGTCATCGGCGAGGGCACTGTGACCCGGTGCGTCATCCGCAGTGAGTCCTTTATGGAGCGCTGCAGCGGCAAGCTGAAATAAGAAAAACTCCCTCCGGCTTCCCGCCGGAGGGAGTTTTCAGTTGAATGGTTACTCGATGGCCAGAATGTTCTTCTTAGACAGAGCCTCCACTGTCTTCTTCGGCACAGAGATCCGCAGAACGCCGCCCTCATATTTGGCCTTCATATCCTCGATGGCGATGGCGTCGCCCACATAGAAGCTACGGCTCATAGCGCCCGCATAGCGCTCCTGACGGATATACCGGCCCTGATCGTCCTTCTCGTCCTTGTCGAGGCCCTTCTGGGCGCTGATGGTCAGGTAGCCGTCCTCCAGCTCCACCTGGATCTCATCCTTCTGGAATCCGGGCAGATCCACATCCAGCTCATAGGTGCCGTCGGTCTCCCGCACATCGGTCTTCATCAGGTTCTTTGCGTGCTTGCCATACAGGGGATTCTTTCCGCCAAACATACCGTCCATGTCAAAGGCACGGTCAAACATCTCATCAAACATATTCTCACCAAAAATACTGGGCAACATTAGTCATTCCTCCAATACACAAATTATCTTGTGTCCGCTTGTAGGGGGAGATGCGATCTTCTCGCAGGCGAACAACCGTTGCCGGAACCTGGGATCCCGGTCCCTCTCGGGACCCTCTCTCTAAGTTCAATTTCATTATAACACGGTTTTTAGCACTGTCAATACGAGAGTGCTAAACAATTTGAGAACAGTTTTTGAACGGTTTGTGGCGGCATTTTATGGCATCCTTTCGGTTTCAAACTTTCAATGTGCCTAAATTTCTCCGGCATTTGCCTGGGAATTACGGGGTTCTGCCCATTTACACAGGCGGTATTCGGTACTATAATTGTGGTCATTATCCCCCAGAAAAGAAGGCATTTTATGAAGTATGTAAAACAATTCGGCATTATTTTGGTGGTCTCACTGATTGGTGAGCTGCTGAATTATCTGATTCCCCTGCCCATCCCTGCCAGCATCTATGGCCTGGTGCTGATGCTCCTGTGCCTCCAGCTCCGGGTGATCCCCCTTTCGGATGTGAAGGAGACCTCGGCTTTTCTCATTGAGATCATGCCGCTGATGTTCATCCCCGCCGCCGTGGGGCTCATCACCTCCTACGATATTCTAAAGGCGCACCTGATCGCCTACCTGATCATCACCGTGGTGTCCACTTTCCTGGTGATGCTGGTCTCCGGCCATGTAACCCAGCTGGTGATCCGCCACGGAAAGGGAGGCGCGGAATCTTGAACAGCTTTCTGGAATCCTCGGCGTTTTTCGGCGTGGCCGTGAGCCTGGTGGCCTACGGTTTGGGCTGTCTGCTGCAAAAGAAGTGGAAATGCCCCCTCTTCAATCCCCTGCTCATCTCCATTGTGCTGACCATCGCACTGCTGGCCGCCACCCATATGGACTATGAGGTCTACTATTCCGGGGCCAAGTACCTCAGCTATCTTCTGACCCCCGCCACTGTCTGCCTGGCCATCCCCCTCTATGAAAAGCTGGAGCTTTTGAAGCAGAACAAAAAGGCCATCCTGCTGGGCATCTTCTCCGGAGTGCTCACCACTCTTTTGTGCGTGCTGGCCATGGGGCTGCTCTTTGGCCTCAGCCACGAGGAATATGTGACGCTGCTGCCCAAGTCCATTACCACCGCCATTGGCATGGGCGTATCCGAGGAGCTGGGCGGCTATGTGACCCTGACCGTGGCGGTTATCATCATCACCGGCCTCATGGGTAATATGTTTGCCCCGGCGGTCTGCCGGATCTTCCGCATCACCGACCCCATCGCCAAGGGCATCGCCATCGGCACCTCCTCCCACGCGGTGGGCACCGCCAAGGCCATGGAAATGGGCGAGGTGGAGGGCGCCATGAGCAGCCTGTCCATTGCGGTTGCAGGAATTTTGACCGTGGTGGGCGCTTCGGTCTTCGCACAGTTTCTATAATGAATCACACAACACCAGCCCGGGATGCAAAATCCCAGGCTGGTGTTTTTCTAACTTGTCAGAGGGCGGTGCTCATGATAATCCTGCGTTCCCGGAGGCCTAAGCACTCGTAGAAGCGCCTGGCCGCCGTATTTTCCCCCAGGGTCATAAGCTCTAGGGCATTACACCCCTTCCCCTTTGCCCAGGCCGCTGCCGCACGGTACAGCGCTGTTCCAATGCCCCGCCCCCGGTCCTGGGGCCGCACATAGAGCGTATCCAGATCCGCATAGCGGCGCTTCCGCTGGATCGCTTCTTCCTCCTGGTTTACCACGAAAACGGATACCAGCCCCAGCAATTCGCCGTTCTCCGCCCAAACGTACAGCATACCGTCCGGACTGAGAATGGGCAGCTGTGCGAATTCCTCGGTGGTCTCTGCCTCCCGCCATACATCGGGCTGCAAGGCCACCATGTGCCTGAGGGAGCCCTGAAACAGCTGGATCAGCTGTCGGGTATCCTCCAGGTTTGCCTCTCGAATGCTCATGTTCATTCCTCCTTCCGGCACCGGTACAGGTGCACCTGGCTGTGGATCTGAATGCTCCCCCGCTGCCGGAGCTGCTGCCGCAAATAGGCGATGAAGTCCGTGCCGGACTGGGCCAGCTCCTGGGCCATCTCGCTGTAGAGGTCGGTGAGATACCGATACAGCGCCATGGGATCCGTAAAGGTCAGGTCATTTTGGAACACATGATCCTCGATTTCCACAAACCGAGCCTGGAGCGCCGCATTCAGCTTCGCCAGCCGCTGATTCTTTCGGGCAATGGTCTTCTGTAGGCAGCTTTCGCCGAAAAAGTCCTGATAGAGTGCGTCTGCCTCCGCTAAACTTCGGTTGTCACCCTCCACCACATTCAAATAGCCGCCGGGTTTCAGGGATTCTAGGAGCCGATCCAGGGTCTCCGGCACACTTTCCAAATCTCCCGTCAGGTAGGCCATGAGGATCTGGTCGTAGCAGCCCTCGTGCTCCCATTTCTCCACATTTTCGTGCAGGAACGAAAAGCTGGCTCCAGGGGCCAAATCGCTTTGCTGATCCCTGCAGAAGGCTTTCAATTTTTCCAGGTTGCTTTGGCGGACATCCAGGGCGTCCACCTGGAGTCCCTCCGGGATCCGCCGCCAGCTGTGCCGCCAGATCATCCCGACACCGCAGCCAGCGTCCAGCACTCGCTGCCCGGGCTGGAGCCGCAGTCGGTCAAACTCCCAGGGGTACAGATCTCCGGCCCCGTTTTCCTGGTAAAACTGATAGGCCCGGACGGAGCCGTTGATCCGGCGTACCAGCTTCATGGATCGGGCCAGCAGATCGGGATCCGCCGCGTCTGTCTGGCTCAGCTCCTCCAGCAATTCCACGATCTCTGTGAGCCGCTGGATCCGCTGACCAATGAGCAGCTTCTGATCCTGGAGCAGCTGCCAAAGATCCTCCTGATCCGTGACCTCCAGGGCATCCCGGATCTCTCCCAGGGAAAAGCCCGCGTATTTCAGCATGACGATCCGCTGCATCCGGAGCAGGGCCTGACTGTCATAGTACCGATAGCCGTCCTTTCCCCGCTCCGCCGGCGCAAGGAGCCCCCGCTGGTCGTAGTATCGAATGGTCCGGGCCGTCACGCCGGTCAGGCGCGCCAGCTCACTGGGCGTGTACTGCTTCATATCGCATTCCTCCAAGTCGTAATTCAGGGCCCTGTGATGATAGTATACAGCTTGACGCGGCGTCAATGTCAAGCTCTTTTTTAGGGCAGCACCGCATAAATGTGTCATCGGTCTTCAGCCGCCAATGTATGCAGTATTGCCCTGATTTTTTCATAGGGCTTTCTGGCGCTCTGCAGATATGAAATATTGCTTGAAGTGTCCGGACGGATGTGATATAATAGCCAGGAAATCCGGGTGTGGCGCAGCTGGTAGCGCGGGTGGTTTGGGACCATCAGGCCGCAGGTTCGAACCCTGTCACTCGGACCAGGTTCCCCTGAAATCATATGGTTTCAGGGGAATTCTTCTTTTTTCCTGTGTGCTATGTGCCAAGCGCGCCGCCATCCCCGCAAAAAAGATCTCCCTTTCCCGCGGATAACAGTTGACAAACCGCCGAATCGTGCTAAAATGAAGAGGAATATGCAAAGGCAATGACGGAAAGAAACACAGTTAGGCCCAGCCTAGCGACCGGAGGACAGTGCAAGCTCCGGCGGGGTACGCTGTGTGGGCCACTCCTGAGCTGACCGGAAAACCGGTACGTTCGTCCCCGTTAAGGCGTCTGAGGTGTCCAAGACTGGACAAATCAGGGTGGTACCGCGTGAGAGCTTTTCTCCCGCCCCTGGCTTTTGGGGGCGGGATTTTTGTTTCTCCGGGCCCGTTCATTGCTTATTTTTTATGGAGGAATCATTATGAAAAAATTTGGAGTCAACGAGCTCCGCGAGATGTTCCTGTCCTTCTTTGAGACCAAGGGTCATCTCCGTCTGCCCAGCTTCTCTCTGATCCCGCAGAACGACGCGTCCCTGCTGCTCATCAACTCCGGCATGGCGCCCATGAAGCCCTTCTTCACCGGCGAGCAGGAGCCCCCCCGTCATCGGGTCACCACCTGTCAGAAGTGCATCCGCACCGGCGACATCGAGAACATCGGCCACACCGCCCGCCACGGCACCTACTTTGAGATGCTGGGCAACTTCTCCTTCGGCGACTACTTCAAGAACGAGGCCATTCACTGGGCCTGGGAGTTCCTGACCTCCCCCGAGTGGGTGGGCCTGGATCCCAACCGTCTGTATCCCTCCGTGTTCGCCGGCAACGAGACCACCCCCGCCGACGATGAGGCCTTCCGGATCTGGAATGAAGAGATCGGCGTTCCCGCTGACCACATCTTCAAGTTCGGCAAGGAGGACAACTTCTGGGAGCACGGCTCCGGCCCCTGCGGCCCCTGCTCCGAGATCTACTATGACCGTGGCGAGAAGTACGGCTGCGGCAAGCCCGGCTGCACCGTTGGCTGCGACTGCGACCGGTACATGGAGGTCTGGAACGTGGTGTTCTCCCAGTTCGACAACGATGGCCATGACCACTACACCGAGCTGAAGCAGAAGAATATCGACACCGGCATGGGTCTGGAGCGTCTGGCCGTGGTGTGCCAGGACGTGGACTCCCTGTTCGATGTGGATACCGTTATGAACATCACCAACAAGGTCACGGAGATCACCGGCGCCAGCTACGGCCAGAGCCAGGAGAAGGACGTGTCCCTCCGTGTCATCACCGACCATATCCGTTCTGCCAGCTTCATGATCTGCGACGGCGTTCTGCCCAGCAACGAGGGCCGCGGCTATGTGCTGCGCCGCCTGCTGCGCCGGGCCGCCCGCCACGGAAAGCTCCTGGGCGTGAACCGTCCTTTCCTCTATGAGGTGGTGGGCACTGTTGTTCACGAAAACGAGGGCCACTATCCCGAGCTGCGGGAGCGTCAGGCCTATATCACCAAGGTCATCCGGGTGGA
>CAKTEB010000073.1 GCA_934546685.1 uncultured Oscillospiraceae bacterium | reverse complement strand
GCGCCAATAGCTCAGCTGGATAGAGCAACTGCCTTCTAAGCAGTAGGTCGGGGGTTCGAGTCCCTCTTGGCGTACCAAGGCAGCCTCTAGCGGCTGCATGGCGCAGAAGAAGATGAATACGGTGGGTATAGCTTAGCTGGTTAAAGCGCCAGATTGTGGCTCTGGAGACCGTCGGTTCGAATCCGATTACTCACCCCACTTCTTATCTTGTGCGGTGTTTGATGCTGCCGGTTTGCATTTAGGGATGTGGCCAAGTCGGTTAAGGCACCAGACTTTGACTCTGGAACCGTGGGTTCGAGTCCCGCCATCCCTGCCATGATCCGCTAGCTCAGTCGGTAGAGCACCTGCCTTTTAAGCAGGGTGTCCGGGGTTCGATCCCCCGGCGGGTCACCATGGTCATTACTGCTTCCTCGGAAGCAGTTTTTGGTTTATCAGGCGCTATAATAAAGGTATGCCTTTTTCCGGCGCAAAATCCCTGGCTGAATCCTTGGCACCAATTCATCTTGCAGTGCCTAGGCGGTATTCCAGCGTGGTACCCAAATAGAAATAGAATTTGATCCCGGTGCAGCTACGTACTGCACCGGGATCTTTGCGTCTTATCCGCAGGAGGGCGGCAGCTGCCGGTCAAACCTTAGGCGGTAGAGCCTGGAGAGACTGTTATAAGTGGCCTTATCCAGCGCACCGGTCTCCGGCAGACCGCTCATGGCCTGAATATGCCGCAGTCCTGCCTCTGTAGTATCATCCACACGCCCGGTCAGGGCGTGGGGCCCTAGCTCCGGTGTCAGCGCCGCCAGCATACCCTGAGCCAGATACACATGGGCGTGGCTCTGACCGGGGGAGACCGTTAGCTCTGCCGGAAACAGCACCACCGGAGCCTCCGCCGGGGCATGCTGGGGATAGCCTAGGTCGTAGGCGTCGGTAATGGCACGGTGGGTCTCCGCGTCGGCCACGCCGGTGATGGGCAGGGCGTATTTTTTCTGAAAGGCCGATACCGCCGCGGCGGTTGCGTCCCCGAAGATGCCGTCCGGAACCAGCAGAGGCAGATCCTCATCTAAAAAGGACAGGGCCCGAAGCATCAGCTGGAGGCTCTCGATGGGGGCCGCCAGCACGGGATCCTCTCTCATTTTGATCCACTCCCTTCTCTAGCGTGGTCGCGCTGCCCCAGATACAGGGCATAGCCGGGATACTGCCGGTGCCGCACTGTCTGGGCGGCCTGCTGCCCCTGGGAGAGCAGGGTGAGATACCGACGGAGCTCTCCAGTGGGCTGGCCGGTGGGCCGAAGGCCCAGCTGGGTCTGGAGCTTTGCGATGGCCCGGGTGGTGCTACGATCCAGCATACCGGTGATTCTGGGGCTCACCATGGGCGCGAATACCGGGGCCACGGCCTGGAGGCTCTTCTGCACATCTGCGATGGTCTCCACCGCGGAATTTCCTGTGCCGGAGAACAGGGTGTCGCTGTCCAGAACGGTATTCTGGATGCCATCAAAGCGGTTGTAGATGCTGTCCCAGGTGGCGGCTCCCACCAGGCCGCTGGGGGTCAGACCCGCAAAGCGCTGATAGGCCAGTACCGCGTCCCGGGTGGCGAGGCCATAGATTCCGTCGATGTCCACCGCCGGGATCTCCGGGATGAATGCCCCCAGCACCGAGAGCATATACTGGAGCTTTGACACATATTCTCCGGTGCTGCCCAGAGACAGCACGCTGGGAATATTATAGGAGCCCACCTGATATCGCTGGCCCTCGGAGCGCAGCTCCGCCAGCCGGGTGACGGCCACATAGATGGCGATAATCTGATACCAGGTGGCGCTGCCCACCACCCCGTCTGGGGTCAGACGGAAGATCTGCTGAAAGGCCTTTACCGCATCCTCGGTGCTGGGCCCAAAGAGCCCATCCACGGGATAAATTTTCGGGATTGCGGGGTAGTTCCGGCCAATGCGGTTCAATGCTCCCTGAACGGTCAGCACCCCCTCGCCGGAGCTGCCCAGCCGCAGGGGCGTGCCGGGATAGGAGGGGGAGAGATCCTGAACTGGGGCGTTCGCCACGATCTCGATGTCGTCTCCGTAATAATACTTGAGAATGTCCAAGTACGAATACCCCTGCCGGGCCAGATCCTGGCTGCCCCATTGGCTCATGCCGGAGCAGGTGACAGTGGTACCGTTGCAGAAGGAGGTGGACAGGGGCTCGATGGTGCCCGTTCGGCGGACGTAGCTCTGGAACAGCTCATCCACCAGGGTGCTGACGTTTTCAAAGATGTCCCGGCCCTGGATGTACTTCTGGTCATAGGCGGTAGAATTGGTAATATCGAAGTCATAACCCCGGCTGGGGTAATACTCCAGGTAGATCTTGTTGAGGGCAAAGGAGATCTGCGCCAGAATGTTGGCCCGAAGGGCCGCGTCCTCCCAGGTGGGGTAGATCTCGCTGGAGGCCACATTTTTAATGTAGTCCCGGAAGCTCACCGTGACGTTTTCCGCACTCGCCCCCGGCGGGCCCAGATGCACCGTGATGGAGGCGGGAATGTAAGGCGTATCGCTCATGGGGCCGCCCCCTCCCAGATGGGCTGTGGAGTGAAGCTGTACTCCTGCTGCCCGGAGGACTGAGGGTCGAACCGCTGAAGGGGGATCAGCCGGACGGTCTGCACCGTCTCCACACCGGGGAATACCTGGAGCCCCGTCAGCCTGACCCGTTCATAGTCCGGGTGCTCGATGATGACCTGGAGACCGGTCCAGGGCTGGAGGGAGTTCTCCGGGGTCTGGCTCAGAGCGTTTGCCGGAGTCTCGATGACGATGGGATCCGTCTCTCCGGAGGAGTTGGTGATCCGGAGCCCCAGAAGCCCGCCGGAATCCTGGAGCCGAACCAGCACCGCGGCTCCCTCCACCGGAAGATCCGCCAGGGAGGTAAAAACACGAAAAACCAGTGTACCGCTGTTTGTCAAAAAGCTCATCCCTTCCTAGGGCGGCGCCGCATGGCGGCATTGCCCGAAATGTTCTCTGAAAGCAGGCCGGAGCCTATCTGACCTGGCCCTTCACATAAGCATATTCGGAAGACGCTTCCGATAGAACCGGCGCCGGAAATGAATTTGCTGCACCAGCGGCAGGGGGAGGGGGCCTGGCAAAAGTAGCAATTTTTGTCCCAGGATTTTGGTGATAGTGTTATAGAATACACGAAAATAATACTAGGAGAACCGAGTAAAATGTGATATAATAGCCAAAACAGATGCGGATTTGGGGAAAGAGTCCCCGCGTCTGTCACCCTGGCCGTTCTATGCGGCCCGCATTTTAGGAGGGAACCCGAGATGATTGAAGTATCCGGATTGACCAAAACCTATGGCAACAAGCGAGGCATCACCGACATCTCCTTCACCATTAACGAAGGCGAGATCGTAGGCTTCCTTGGCCCCAACGGCGCTGGTAAGTCCACCACGATGAATGTGATCACCGGCTATCTGTCGGCCACGGCCGGCGCGGCCAAGGTCGCGGGGATCGACATTCTGGAAAATCCCCTGGAGGCGAAAAAGCACATCGGCTATCTGCCTCAGGATCCGCCCCTGTATCTCGATATGACCGTAGACGAGTACCTGAACTTCATCTACGACATCAAGGCCGTCAAGGGCGGCGCCAAGGAGCGGAAAGAGCATATTGATCGTATCTGCGAGATGGTGGGCATTACCCATGTGCGCTCTCGGGTCATCAGCAACCTCTCCGGCGGCTACAAGCAGCGCTGCGGCCTGGCACAGGCTCTGGTGGGAGATCCGGACGTGCTGATCCTGGACGAGCCCACGGTCGGCCTCGACCCCAAGCAGATCATTGAGATCCGGAACGTCATCAAGGATCTGGGCAAAAACCGCACCATCATCCTCTCCACCCATATCCTCCAGGAGGTGTCCGCGGTATGTGAGCGGGTGCTGGTCATCAACAACGGCCGCCTGGTGGCCGACGATACCCCCACGCACCTGTCCGCCATGCTCACAGGCGAGCACAAGCTGGAGTATCGGATCGCGGGTCCCAAGGACAAGATCGTTCAGGTGCTCCGGTCTGTGGACGGCGTGAAGGTGGTCACCCCCACCATCGAGGCCGAGCCCGGCGCCTTTGAATATCTGGTGGAGTCCGCAGAGCATCTGGACGTGAGAAAGCTGATCTTCGCGGCCCTGTCCAAGGCCGGCTACCCGGTGCTCCTCCTCAAGAATCAGGATCTGTCGCTGGAGGATGTATTTATCCAGCTGACCGCTGATAAGAAATCTTCCGCGAAAAGAGGTTAAACTGATATGTCTGCAATATTCAAGCGCGATTTGCGTGCCTATTTCAAATCCCCTCTGGGCTATGTGTACCTGGCCGCGTTTGTCCTGGTGCTGAACATCTACTTCTACCTGATGAACGTGTATTCCGGCTCCAGCAGCCTGGACGGCATTTTCTCCTTTATCGTTACCATGTGCGTATTTCTGATCCCCATTCTCACCATGCGCACCTTTGCCGAGGACTATAAGCAGAAGACGGATCAGCTGCTGTTCACCGCGCCTGTGCGGCTCACCGGTATCGTGCTGGGCAAGTTCTTCGCGGCGCTGGTGGTCTTCGCCATCGGCATCCTTATCACCCTGGTCTATGTGGTGGTGATCTCCACCTGGGGCCAGCTGGAGGCAGCCACTGTGGTGGGCAACTATGTGGCCATTCTGGCCACGGCCATGGCCTTTATCTCCATCGGCGTGTTCATCTCTTCGCTGACTCAGAACCAGCTGGTGGCCTGCGTGGCTACCGTAGCGGTGTTCCTGGGCCTGTACCTCATGGACTACTCCTACAGCTTCATGAAGGCCACCTGGGCGAAAAACTTTATCTACTACTTTTCCATGTTCCGGCGCTATGAGGACTTCGCCCAGGGCATCTTCTCATTCGCCGACCTGTTCTTCTACCTCAGCGTTGCCGGTACCTTTGTGTTCCTGACCGTGCGGATGCTGGAGAGAAAACGCTGGAGCTAAGGAGGACCCGAACACTATGAGCAACAAAAAGAATCAAGAAGTGAAGCCGGTAGACGCAGCCGGCTCCAGCGCGGCGCTGGGCAAAAAGCGCCGTATGAAGATCGGCGCGCTGGCACTGATCTCCACCATTGTGGTGATCGCCGCGGTGATCGCCGTGAACTACTTTGTGGATTACATTGCGGACCGTTATGTGCTGGAGATCGACATGACCAAGGAGTCTGAGTACGAGATCTCTGACGAGACCGTCCAGCTTCTCGACACCCTGGAGGAGCCCATCACCATTACCGTCCTCTGCGATGAGACCGACTATTCCAACGACAGCGACCTGCGCCGTCTGCCCAAGGTGCTCCAGCGCTATGAGCAGCTGAGCCACGGCAACGTGACAGTGAAGTACATCAACGCTGTGAACAATCCTGGCATCTTCTCCCAGTATGACCAGCTGGGCGACCTGAGCTCCGGCGATATCATTGTGGAGAGCGCCAAGCGCTATAAGTCTATGAGCCCCTATGATCTTCTGGAGTACCAGAGCAGCAGCTCTTCCAGCAGCTCCTCCTCCAGCGACACCAAGTACCTCACCGGCCTCCGGGCCGAGCAGCGGCTGACCTCTGCCATCCTGTACGTTACCGCGAACAAGGTGCCCAAGGCCGCCTACACCATTGGCCATCAGGAGAGCGAGGATCATGAGACCTTCGATACCCTCCTGACCTCCGCCAACTACGATGTTACCAACGTAAGCCTCATGCAGGAGGGGCAGGTGCCCGACGACGTGGATCTGCTCATTATCTCCCAGCCCCAGGGCGATTTCACCAGCGAGGAGATCGACGCCCTGGACGCCTTCATGGAAAACGGCGGCAAGATGATCGTCACGTTTGCCTCCAACACCCCCAAGCTCTCCAATCTGGAGGAATACTTCGAGGAGTGGGGCGTTTCCTATGAGAGCAAGATGGTATACGACAACGAGCGCTGCTTTGCCGGTACCAACTTCTATCTGATGCCCAATGTGGATACCGTAGAGGGCCTCACCGATAACCTGGACAGCAAGAGCTATGTAATCATCCCCGGCGCCCGTCCCATCGATACCCTATGGGATCAGGACGACTGGAAGGGCACTCTGCCTCTGATGACCACCTCCAACAACTCCTACGCCAAGGATCTGTCCGCGGAGACCACCACCTATGAGCAGAGCACCGATGACGCCACCGGCCCCTTCAATGTGGGCGTGCTGGCCTATAAGAACTCCATGCACAACCTGAACAGCACCTATTCCTACGCCATGTTCCTGAATGCGGGCTTCCTCAGCGACAGCACCCTGGACAACTCCGCATTCCTGAACAAGGACTATGTGATGGCGGCCCTGAACTACATGAGCGACGACTCTGAGGCGGTCTCCATCCAGTCCAAGGATCTGACTTCCAGCACCCTGACGGTGCCTGGCTCTGCCAAGAGCGTGCTGTTCTATCTGCTGATCCTCATTATCCCCGGCGTTTGCCTTGTGGCCGGCGTGGCTGTCTGGGCCAGAAGGAGACATATGTAATGAAAAGCCTGAAAACCATTATCATCGCGGGCGTGGTCCTGGTGGTATTCATCATTGCCTCTATTGTAGTGGTGAATATTCCCCAAAGCTCCGACAACACCGTGGAGGAGACCTCGGTGGCGGAGAGCACCGCTAAGGAGACCGCCTATGTGATAAACCGGGACTATGACACCCTGGAACGCTTTACGGTGGTTCCCACCAAGCGGGAAGTGAACGACGACACCAGCTACGCCTATGCGTCTGAGGAGCTGGACGTGACCATCCACCGCGCCACCAACGACAAGGGCTCTGAGGAGTACACCTATGATGTTTCCCCGGATCCCGGCAAGTTCGACTACGACACCTCCATGTTCCGCTCCATGCTCTATACCCTGACCTCCATCTCCGCCAACTCCGTGGTGGAGGAGGACGCCAAGGATCTGAGCGCCTATGGGCTGGACGATCCCACTGCCACCGTCAAGACCTATTACACCGACGGCTCCGAGGTGGATATCATCATCGGCTCCCAGGCTCCGGTGGATCAGGCCTATTACTGCATGACCAGCGACTCGAATACCGTCTACACCATCGGGTCCTATGTGGATTCCCTGCTGGTGCGGCGGCCCATCGAGTACCGGGCCATCACCCTGTTCCCCACCTACACCGACGATGATATCTATACCAATATCAACTGGGTGCAGCTCACGGATCGGGACGGCAATGTCATCGAGGTGCAGCTGGACAGCGACGGCACCAACGAGTACAACACCGAGGGCAGTCAGTATGTGATGCTCCAGCCCTATCAGGTTTCCGGCAACGCCACCACCATCCAGCAGAACATTCTGGACGTGGTCGCGACCCTGTCCCTGGGCAGCATCATCAAGGACATCTCCGAGGACGAGTACGCCGATTACGGCTTGGACAAGCCCGCCAAGCTGGAGATGACCGATATCTCCGGCAACGAGGTCCGTCTGCTCATTGGAAACACCTGCCCCAACAGCGACTATACCTACTGCATGCTGGAGGGCACCGATACGCTGCTCACCTGTACCTCCACAGCGGTGGCCTGGCAGGGCGTCAGCTATGTGCAGTTCATGCTCCGTACCGTCTGGTCCTACAGCATCGAGAGCCTTAAGGGCCTGGATATCGACATCGATGGCACCAAGTATGACATCGATGTGACCCACTACACCAAGAAAAATGCCAACGGCAACGATGCTGACGGCGTAAAGGGCACCCTCAACGGGGAAGAGATCACCCAGGAGACCAATGTCCGCCGACTGTATATCAAGTGCCTGTATTTCCGCGTGGTGGACAACCTCACCGACGATGAGAAAAAACAGTATAAGGATGCCGAGGCCACCTCGTCCATTACCATTACCCTGGACAATGACGAGACCCACACCCTGGAGCTGGTTCCCATGTCGGATCGGAAGTACGCCATGCGCCTGGACGGCGAGATGGAATACTACTGCTACAAGAAAAACCTCACCAGCCTCCAGACGGCCCTTCAGTACATCATGGACGGCGACGAGCTGGACTTCAGCTTCGACTAAACAACATAAAATGCCTGTCGCAGAGCTTGCGGCAGGCATTTTGCGCGGAAGCGCCCCGGAACCGGGACGCTTCTTTGTAACTCAAAGAGAATAATCTTCCTTGTCGTATTTGGTGAAGTCCACAGCGGCGGGCTTCGGCGGCACCCGGCGCAGGGGATCGTAGCGAAAGCTGCGGCAGTGGTCGCCAGCGTCGCGGATGCCCTTTTTGCGGCAGATCACCGTGTCTGGCTCCGCGTCCTTGGCAAAGCGGCAGTAGGTGCACCGGGGCTCGATATCTTTGCGAAACAGCATGGAAAGACCTCCTGGGAATCATGGTACGGATATTATACATGATTTTTTCGGCCATGGGAAGCCCTTTTTCTCCCAGAGATCAGCGGCGCAAGGCTGAGCAGCAGCCAGAGCCCCGCTGCGGCCCCGAGGGAGACGGTCAGGGCTCGGCCAAAGCGCAATCGGGCGATGGTGGTGACCTGCCCGGCCAGAATGGCGGACACCGGACTGCTCCAGCCCAGGATTTTTGAGAGCAGAAACATGAGAGCGGCGGAGAGAATCCCATGAAGCAGCTTCCCAAAGAAATAGGTTCGGGTGGAAAGACCGCTGGCGCCGATGAAGGACAGCACCTGGCAGTGTACCGACAGCCCTGCCCAGCCCAGGATAAACGCGGCCATGCACAGCCGGCTCCCCAGAGAGGCGGCCATATCCCGGAGGCTCCAGACCCCGGAGGTCATCTCGATGGCCCCGGAAAGCAGGCTCTCAGCCATGTCCTGCCGGAGGCCCAGATGCCCCAAGGGCAGCACCAGCAGTGCGGCAAGATGGGTGATGATCCCGGTTAGAAACAGCAGCCGGATCACCACCGTAAAGAAGATCACAAAGGCGCAGATGCCCAAGGTGGAGGAAAACGCATTTTTTACCGCCTCGATAAAGATCGCGGGGGCGCTGCGGGAGGTATGGGAATTGGAGACCTCCCTGGGGGCGGTGACGGCTCCGTTTCCGTAGAACCGGAAGATCAGCCCCACCAGTACCGAGGCGGCCACATGGGCCCCGTAGAGCCAGAGTCCGGCGGCGGAGCTGGAAAAGATCCCGGCTCCCACCACCCCAAGGATGAAGGCGGGCCCTGAATTGTTGCAGAAGCTCATGAGACGCTCTGCCTCGGCCCTGCTGCACTGGCCGGATTCGTAGAGGGCGATGGCGGTCCTTGCGCCCACCGGATAGCCCCCCACGATGCCCAATAAAAACGCCCCGGCACAGGAGCCATTCACCCGGAACAGCGGAGCCATTAGGGGCTCCGTGAGCCGCCCCAATGTGCCGATGAGCCCCAGCTCCACCGCCAGTGTGGACAGCACGAAAAACGGAAACAGCGAGGGCAGGATTACGTTGAGGCACAGCTCCACCCCGTCCCGGGCGGCCTGCACCGATTGGCTGGGGAACAGGATCAGAGCCAGCAGCATCAAAAGTACGGCCAGTGAAAAGCTCAGGTCTCGGAAGCGCGGACGGCAGAGAACGCGGCTCATAGCATCACCTCGGAAAAGTCTATGCAAAGGGGTGCTGAATCTTGCGTCCAGGGCATAGAATTGCCTGGGGTGATGGCATGAGCGGAAATCCAAAGCAGTATTTACAGCGGGGCGCGGAGCAGCTGAGTCTCCCGTCCCAGGTCATGGGGGCCTCTCTGGTGGAGATCACAGGGGGACGGCAGATCCTTCTGTGCGGCCAGAAGGGCATCCGGCTCTACAGCAGCCAGGAGATCCTGGTGGATCTCTATGACTGCGCCCTAAGGATCCGGGGCGAGGAGCTGGGCATCGTCACCATGACCGGCCAGGAGCTACTGCTCCGGGGCTGCCTCCAGTCCGTGGAGTACCTGAGATGATCGGGCCCAGAGTGCTGGGGCTCCGGGGAACGGCGGTGATCGAGATTACCGGGGCCTGCCCGGAGGATCTCCTGTGCCGTCTGGCGGATCAGGGCGTCCGGTTCCGGGACTACCGTAAGCAGGATATGCTCACCGCCCGGCTGCGGATCCCACTGGAGGATCTGGAGACCGCCAAGGCCGCTGCCCGCCGCACCATGTGCGACCTGGAGGTGCTTTCCACCGACGGATTTCTGCCTACTCTGGGGGCCATGAGGTTTCGGCTGCTGCTGCCGGTGGTGCTGGCGCTGCTGCTGGGGCTTGTCTGGTGGCTCCAGGGGCATATTCTGTTCTTTCAGGTCGCGGGCAATGAGACCCTTCCGGCCCAGACAGTGCTGGAGGGGCTGGAGCAGTGCGGCGTTTCGTTTTTCACCCCCTGGGACAGGCTGGATCTGAATTTGCTGAAAAATCAGATGCTGTCCCGGGTGCCGGAGCTGGGCTTCGTGACCGTCAATCAAAGGGGATGCGTGGCGGAGGTGGAGGTGCGGCCCCGGGAGGAGAAGCCGGTGCTGTCTGAGGGGGCGGGGCCGGCGAATATCCTAGCCGCGAAGGCCGGGCTCATCACCTCCGTCACCGTCACCGGAGGCACTGCCCAGGTAAAGCCGGGGCAGCTGGTGACGGAGGGACAGCTGCTGATCTCCGGCGTCACGGATCTGGATCAGACCGTCATGCTGTCCCGGGCCCGGGGGGAGGTCTACGCCCGAACCTGGGAGCGGATCCAGGCTGTCACGCCTCGATCCGTCACCGAAAAGCATCCCACTGGCCGAAAAACCACGGTTTATGGGCTGACCCTTGGGAAAAAGACGATAAAATTCTGTAAAACCAGTGGAATTTCCTATAGGAACTATGATAAAATGACCTCAGTAAAACCTCTGACATTGCCGGGAGGCTATCAGCTGCCCCTGGCCCTGGATGTTACCGTATTTCGGGAGTATGAACCGGAGACGGCGGAGCTTCCGGAGCCGCAGGCCCAGGAGCTGCTCACCGCAGCGGTGCGGCGGCAGCTGGCCGGGACCATGGTGGCGGGAGAGCTTTTGAACCTGAAAAGCACAGTGGCCCGAATGGATGACCGCTATGTGCTGACGGGCACGGCGGAATGTCAGCAGGAGATCGGCGTTGCTGCCGAAATCAAGGATTGAAGGGTAGAGTCTATGGCGGAGCAGCTTATACAGGCGGAACGGATGGAGCAGATCATCAATGTATTCGGTTCGCTGGATGAAAATATCAAGATCATTGAACAGGAGTTCGGCGTGTCCATCATCAGCCGGGACACGGAATTGAAGGTCACCGGCGACGAGGAGACCGCGGCCCTGGCAGCCAAGGTGTTAGAGGGGCTCATGAGCCTGGCGGCCAAGGGGGAGACCATCGGCGAGCAGAACGTCCGCTATGTGATCTCTTTGGTCCGGGAGGGCCAGGAGCAGAAGATCTCGGAGCTCACCAAGGATGTGATCTGCATTACGGCCAAGGGCAAGCCCATCAAGGCCAAGACCCTGGGCCAGCAGCAGTATATGAAGGCCATCGAGCATAATACCATCACCCTGGGCGTGGGCCCCGCCGGTACCGGCAAGACCTATCTGGCGGTGGCGGCGGCGGTGGCGGCCTTCCGGGCCAGAGAGGTGAACCGAATCATTCTGACCCGCCCAGCGGTGGAGGCCGGCGAACGGCTGGGCTTCTTGCCGGGAGATATGCAGAACAAGGTGGATCCCTATCTCCGGCCCCTGTATGACGCGCTGTTTGAAATGCTGGGCACGGAGAGCTATAATAAATATCTGGAAAAGGGCAACATCGAGGTGGCGCCTCTGGCCTATATGCGCGGTCGAACCCTGGACGACAGCTTTATCATTCTGGACGAGGCCCAGAACACCACCCGGGAGCAGATGAAGATGTTTCTGACCCGGCTGGGCTTCGGCTCTAAAATCGTCATTACCGGCGACGTGACCCAGATCGACCTGCCCGGGGACAAGGTCAGCGGCCTCAAGGACGCGATCCGGGTGCTGGACGGGGTGGAGGATATCGCCGTCTGTCGGCTCACCGCCCAGGACGTGGTGCGCCATGTGC
>CAKTEB010000072.1 GCA_934546685.1 uncultured Oscillospiraceae bacterium | reverse complement strand
TTGTAAGTCTCCTTGTATGCGTGTCCGCGTCTGCCGCTCAAAGGCGGAGCTCATTCTACCTATGGGGGCAGCTGGAAATGGAATCTCAAGGCTCCCCTGTCCCCTCCGGCACCGCGGAGCCCCCCGCAATCGTTGGAGGACACTTTTCGATCAGCGCCGATGAGCTAAATCGTACAATCGACGTACAGGAGCTTATAGATCCCGCGTCCGCTGAAACGGCCGCGAAACAGCTTTTAATTGAGCGGTACAGCCTATATTACCAGGCAGAGCAAGAAGGCTGCGTGGTTACGGATGAATATATCGATGATTTAATAAAACAGGAAATCTCGATGTTTGCTGAGGGCACCCCTAATAATTCGGATTATGAGGACTTCCTGGCCGGGCTCGGGATGACCAATGAAGAGTATTGGTATTCGTGCAGAGATATGCTCAAAATGACAGCGTCGATAGGGAATTGGAAGCAAAAGAAATATGATGAGTTTATCTCTGAAAATGGCTTTGACATGTCTCCGCCAGAGGATCTCGATGCGCTTTGGGCAGAACACCTAAACGCCTTGACTGCGGAGATCATCGCGCGGGAGCATATTAAGACAGTCTGATTACACATGACGTCCCGAAGGACATTTCGAAATGATATAAAAGGGCAGAGAATACATGGTCGTGTTCTCTGTCCTTTATTTTGATTTGGAAAATCCGCCCCGCCTATATCCTGCTCTAAACCGTCGCGCACCTCTATAAAACCATTAATAAATCAAATTAACATGTCATTTTTATAATATAGATACGAAAATTGCATCATGCTTTGTATTGCAACCACAATTGCGATAATATATAATATTGTCATAGAAAATTTTTCAAACAAAGGCAGTGGAATTGCATGACATTATATCATATCAAGTGGAAATGTCCGCATTGTGGATTCGCTAAAAACATTAACAAGGTATGCGATGTTTGCGGCTTCGATATGAGAGCGTATGTAGGAACCAATGTGAGGTGCAATGTAAGACGCACAACGGCGTGCACATGTCCAATTTGCGGCTCTAATCATGTTAGAACGCTGGAATGTATCGGGCCGAAGATCCGCCAAAGACTATCACAATGTATGGAGAGAAATTGCGGATATAAATGGTAGAAACCATCCTAAACTTTGTGTAAACCAAGATCATGGTCTGGAGAAGCAGACAACCCCAGTAAATAGAGACTGGTGCAGACAAAAATGGACGGAGCGCTCTGCTCCGTCCAACTGATTTCTAGGGGTGACCGCAAGGCTGCTTGCAGCCGGGGGGATCATATCCAGGAGGCTGCCGCTCCAGCAAGGGGCAATCAGCAGTGCCGCCCAGCGGATAAATGGGTATAACAAGGCAGAGGCGGATGTCTCTGCCTTGTTGGATTTGTGGATGAGATTGCCTATATGCTGGAATTAGTCAAAAACAAAGGCACTCCAGAAAATTTTGTGTAAGCGTAATTCGACAAAGTCAAGAATTGTGGACAAATGATGGCGTAGGTCGGCTGTCATTCCTTGTCTGCCGCACTCCCGGCGGACGGCGTGGTATGCGCGCCCTGGGCGTGAATGCCGCGGCGGCCAGCCGGGAACAATAAGGACAGGGAATCAGCCGGCTGTGCGTTCCGGGAACATGATTTCCAGCTGACTGAGCACCACATCCCAGTTCCGACAGCGGGCGTGCTAACGAAGCTGAAGCGAGAAGTCACTGAACTTGCGGTTCACATCGATACCAGAACGCACGCTGGCTTCTCCCGCAGTCACTTTGCCCCAGCAAGCGTGTGAATGCCATGTGCTTCCTTGCCTATTACCTTATAGTATTCGCAAATCATCTCCATCAGCTTCCGAGCCGCATCGGACTGGAACTGGCCCTTCTTTGTCGCAATTCCGATCTTCGATGAGGCAAAATCGTCCATAATCGGCACTCCGGCATGCACATGGCTCATAGCATTGCCCAATGCCTTGACCCCCTGCCCAATGGAATAGGGGGCCAGCATAATTCCAAGCCCATCGTCCACCAGCAGTCCTGCCAAATCCTCGCCGCAGCCCTCATAGGTGATATGGGGATGGAAGCCCGCCAAATGGCACAGGGCTACGATCTCGCTCTGCATATCATAGCCCACATTGCTGATGATAAAATGATCCTCCGACAGCTCCGTCAAATACACGCTGTCACGTTCTATCAGCGGATGATTGGGCGGGAAGCGGACCATCATCCGGTCCGAAAAAATCTCCTCCCACTGGATCTTAGCCCCCACGGGCCGCTCCCGGGTCACAGCAAAGTTGATCTCCCCCTCCTCCAGAGAACGCTGAATCTGTCCCTCAGATAGGATCTTGCAGAAGATATGTACGTTGGGATACTCCCGCAGGAATTGGCGAACAATATTCTTCAGGAACACCGACTCAGCAATTCCGATGCGTACAGCGCCATGCTCTAGGCCCGCCCGTGCCCGGCCGGCGTCCACCGCCGAGGACAGCAAATTCAGCGCCTCAATGGTCGCCGTCAAAATGGCCTGGCCGTCTATCGTCAGGTAGATGTGGTTCCCCTTCCGCTCAAATACCGGGAATCCCACGTCCTGCTCCAGGGCCCCAATGGAGCGGCTCAGAGCCGACTGGGTAACATGAAGGGCATCGGCAGCCTTGGTAAAGCTTCCATATTGGGCCACGGCCTTGAAATAGGTCAGCTGGGTCATTTCCATGGCGGATTCCCCCTTAGGTCATTCCTAAAACTCATGATATATTGTTGTTTTACGCATTTGACATCATCTCTACTCCTGGATATAATGAAGTCATAACCGACAAAACCCCGCATCTAGTATATCACTCTTTTGTCGGATATGTCAATCGCCGTGCCATTTCAGGAAGAATCGCACGGAAATATGATGTACAGGAGGACAAGAAATGAAAAGACTACTTTCCATGCTGCTGGCCCTGACCATGCTGCTGGGGCTCACGGCCTGCGGCGGCGGCACCAGCTCCGCTGCCTCCGGCGCCGCTGACCCCGGTGCCAAGGCAGATTCCGCTGCCGCGGAAGCAAAGCAGGACACGCCCGCCGATCCCGGCCCCCAGGACGACACCCCTGCTCCCGCCGAGGATTCCAGCGAGCCCAAGGAGCTCCGGGTAGGCACCCTGGACTCCACCGACAACTTTGATCCATGTTCCAACTCCGACTGTGCTCTGGGCCTGATGATGGTCTATGACACGGTTTTGAAGCTGAACTATGAGACCATGGAGGTAGAGCCCTGTATCGCCACCGAGTGGAACTGGGTCGATGACACCACCCTGGAGCTCACCATCCGGGATGATGTGACCTTCTCCAACGGCGACGCCCTGACCCCTGACGACGTGCTCTACTCCCTGTCCCGCTTTATTTACGAGAACGATCAGTTCGACCCGGGCTATGACGTCATTGACTTCGACGCCAGCACCGTAGACGGCAATCAGCTGACCCTGAAGCTCAAAGAGGTGGATGCCGACTTCCTGCTGGAGCTGGCCAATGACCGGTGGGCCTCCGTGGTCAACGAGGATTATGTAAAGGCCAATCCCGATTCCTTCTGGGATGCCCCCTGCGGCTCCGGCCCTTATACCTGCGTGGAGAACGTAGACGGCTCCCATTCCACCTATCAGCGCCGGGAGGACTACTGGGGCGATCTGCCCAGCGCCTCCACTGTCACCGTTCAGAACTACTCTGAAGCCACCACCATGATGGCTGACTTTGAGACTGGTGCTCTGGATCTGGCCCTGGATGTGGGCGAGACCGACTACCAGACCGCCATCGACGGCGGCTACGGCGATGACGTACAGGGCAAGACCTTCAAGACCTGGGATCTGCTGGCCCTGTGCCTGCCCCAGTACATGGATATATTCCAGGACGCCAAGCTCCGTGAGGCCATCTCTCTGTCCATCGACACCCAGGCCATCACCAACGCGGTGTACGGCTCCATGGGTCAGGTGGCGGACTCCATTCTGATCTCCGGCTGCGACTACTATGAGCCCATCAGCGTTCATGAGTACAACCCCGAAAAGGCAAAGCAGCTGCTCAAGGAGGCCGGCTATGAAAATGGTCTCGACCTGAAGGTAGTCATTCCCTCTATGCCCGCCAACGACAAGTGCGCGGAGATCATTCAGGCCTACTTCGCCGATGTGGGCATCAACCTTACCGTAGAGTCCTATGACTTTGCCACCGCTATCCCGATTCTCATGTCCAACGGCACCGATATCTCCATCTTCGGCACCGGCGGCGGCACCTATACCGCCAAGATGATCACCACCACCATCGGTGAGACCTCCACCAACGGCGGTGCCCGGGTAGAGGACAAGGAGTTCAACGACTATCTGAACGCCGCAGCCACCACCCAGGACACCAAGGTCCGCCAGGAGAACTATACCAAGGCCGCTCAGTGGGCTTTCGACAACTACTGGACCCTGCCCATCAGCTACGCTGAGGCCGGCAGCATCTATCACGGCAATATCAGCAATGTCACCGGCCTGGTGGCCCGCAGCATCGACCTTGCCGCCGTGGTAGTAGGCTGATCCCACAAACACACCGATCCATACGCTTTGCAATGGGGGTACGCACTGTACCCCCATTGTGACAACACGGAGGAATATCCATGGTTAAATTTATTCTCAAGCGGCTGCTGTGGGTCATCCCGGTGATGCTGGGCGTTATCTTTATCGTCTTTGCCATTGACCGGTTCTCCCCCGGCGATCCCGTTGCCGCAGAGCTGGGTTCCGGCTATACACAGGAGCAGTATGATGCCAAAGAAGCGGAACTGGGGCTGGACAAGCCCTTCTTCATTCAGTTTGGAAACTATGTGCTGGGGATCCTCCAGGGAGATCTGGGGCATTCCTACCACACTGGGCTCTCCGTCACCGGTTCCATTGCCGAGCGGTTCCCCATTACCCTGCGGCTGGCCATCATCTCGATTCTCATTGCCGTGGGCCTGGGCATCCCCTTTGGGGTGATCTCTGCCACCAAGCAATACTCCTGGGCTGACAAGCTAGTGACCACTTTCTCCCTGATCTTTGCAGCCATGCCTGGCTTCTGGCTGGCACTGATGCTGATTATCTGTTTCGCCATCCAGATCAAGCTGTTCCCCGCCTCCGGCTATGAGGGCTGGAAATGCTGGGTGCTGCCTGCCCTGGCCTCAGGTCTTTCCTTTATCGCTACCATCACCCGAATGACCCGTTCTTCTATGCTGGATGTCGTTCGTCAGGATTACATCACCACCGCCCGGGCCAAGGGCGTAGCCGAGGGCACTGTTGTCCGAAAGCACGCACTGCGGAACGCCCTGATCCCCATTATCACCACCATCGGATTCCAGTTCGGTATTCTGGTTGCCGGTTCTGTGATCGTGGAAACCATATTTAATATGCCCGGCATGGGTTCCCTGATGATGACCGCCATCAACAACAAGGATTATCCCGTGATTGAGGGCTGCGTACTGGTGCTGTCCTTTCTGATCTGCATCATCAACCTCGTCACAGACATCGCCTACGGCATCGCTGATCCCAGAATTATGGCCCAGTATACCGGCGGCAAGCGAAAAAAGACAAAGGAGGCGTCCAAATGAGTCGTGTATCTACCCAGACCCAGGCCGGAGCTGTAAACCAGAGCCCGGAGCTGGAGGATCTCAAAAAGCGCAGTCAGTTCTGGGACATCTGGCGTAGGCTTCGCCGGAATAAGCTGGCTATGCTGGGGCTGATTATCGTGCTTGTCCTGGTGCTCTCCGCCATTTTCGCCAACTTCATTGCCCCCTACGACTATGCCCAGCAGGACCTCGCCAACATGAAGGCCTGGCCCAGCCGGGAGCATCTTCTGGGTACCGATGACTACGGTCGCGATATTCTCTCCCGTATTATTTACGGCGGTCGGGTTTCCCTTCTGGTAGCCATCCTGTCCATCGTATTCGGTCTGATAGTAGGCGGTATTCTGGGAATCTCTGCCGGATACTTTGGCGGCATCTATGACGGCGCAGTCATGCGGATCATGGATATCGTCATGGCCATTCCCGGCTTTCTTCTGGCGGTATGTATCTCCGCAGCCCTGGGCTCCGGCGTATTGAACACCGCCATTGCTATCGGCATCGGCTGCGTTCCCGGCTATGCGCGATTGCTTCGGGCGCTGGTATTGTCCATCCGCGAGCAGGAATATGTTGAGGCTGCCCGCGCCACCGGCGCATCGGATCTGCGGATTATGTTCCGGCAGATCGTCCCCAATATTCTCTCCCCGGTAATCGTGGAATCCACCCTGCGCATCGGCGGCTGCATTCTGATGATTTCGTCGCTGTCCTTCATCGGTCTGGGCGTACAGCCGCCCACCCCCGAATGGGGTTCCATGCTCTCTGCTGGACGGGCACTGATCCGCTCGTTCTGGCCCATTGTCACCTTCCCAGGTTTTGCCATTATGCTGACGCTGTTTGGCTTTAACCTGTTTGGCGACGGTCTGCGGGATGCACTGGATCCCAAGCTGAAAACCTGAGGAGGTCTGGATATGAACGATTACATACTGGAAATTCGAGATCTGGCCATCCATTTCTATACGGACGACGGCGATGTTGCTGCGGTAGGCGGCGTAGACCTGAAGCTGGAACGGGGCGACACCCTAGGCCTTGTAGGCGAGACCGGCGCAGGGAAAACCACTACCGCAAAGGGGATCCTTCGGCTGATTCCCAATCCCCCCGGCAAGATCATCTCCGGTGAAATTCTCTATAACGGCGAGGATCTGCTGAAAAAAAGCGAAAAGGAAATGCAGAAGATCCGCGGCGGCCAAATCTCCATGATTTTTCAGGATCCCATGACCGCACTAAACCCGGTGCTGCGGGCCGACGAGCAAATCGCCGAGGTCATTCGCCTCCACAGCAAATGTTCCAAGGCCGAATCCATTACCCGGGCGCTGGAGATGCTGGAGAAGGTCGGCATTCCCGCCAGCCGGGGCAAGGATTTTCCCCATCAATTCTCTGGGGGCATGAAGCAGCGGGTGGTTATTGCCATGGCTCTGGCCTGCAACCCTAATCTTCTGCTGGCTGATGAGCCCACCACCGCCCTGGACGTTACCATTCAGGCCCAGGTACTGGACATGATGAAGGGCCTCAAGGACGAATTCGGAACTTCCATGATTCTCATTACCCACGATCTCGGCGTTGTGGCAGAAACCTGCAACAAGGTAGCTGTCATGTATGCGGGCAAAATCGTAGAAAGCGGCACCATTGAAGATATCTTCCGGCGTACCGCCCACCCCTACACCAAGGGACTGTTCAACTCTCTGCCCTCCCTGGATAAAAAGATCCGGCGGCTCCAGCCCATCCGCGGGTTGATGCCCGATCCTGCCAATTTGCCCACCGGCTGCGCCTTCCACCCCCGCTGTCCCTATGCCGACGAATCCTGTGCCAAAACCGCCCCAGAATTCCGAGAGCTTGAACCCGGTCACTTCTGCCGGTGCAGCCACGCAGGCAAGGGTCTGGGCCTCTATTTCCCAGATGAGGCCGTCAACGAAAACGCCTATGAAAAAGGGCTTCCGGTATCCAATCCCGGAAACGACATTCTTGGGAAGGAGGCAGCGCTGTGAGTGATCTGCTGGAAGTTTCTCATCTGAAAAAGTACTTTAAGACCCCTGCCGGTATGCTTCATGCCGTGGACGACGTGTCCTTCTCCATCCCCCAGGGGCAGACGCTGGGCGTGGTAGGAGAGTCTGGCTGCGGGAAATCCACCTTGGGTCGCGTTGTTCTGGGACTGCTGGATGCCACCGAAGGCTCCATCACCTTTGATGGTCAGGAGATCACCAGTGCCTCCGGCCGCAAGCGGAAAGCCCTGCGCAGGGACATGCAGCTGATTTTCCAGGATCCCTTCTCCTCCCTGAATCCCCGCATGTGCGTCTTTGATCTCATCGCGGATCCCATCCGAATCTACAAGCTGGCAAAATCCAAGGAGGACTTGCAAAAGCAGGTATTCTCTCTCATGGACACCGTGGGCCTGGCGCGGCGGCTGGCCTACGCCTATCCCCACGAGCTGGACGGCGGTCGGCGGCAGCGCATCGGCATTGCCCGCGCCCTGTCTCTGGAGCCTCGGTTCATCGTCTGTGACGAGCCTGTGTCCGCCCTGGATGTGTCCATTCAGGCACAAATCCTAAATCTGCTTCAGGATCTCCAGGAGGAAAAGGGCCTCACCTA
Organism: uncultured Oscillospiraceae bacterium; assembly: GCA_934546685.1. Lineage (GTDB taxonomy): Bacteria > Bacillota > Clostridia > Oscillospirales > Oscillospiraceae > HGM13006. The sequence continues at coordinate 3,820 of CAKTEB010000072.1, read as the reverse complement.
CATCTTCATTACCCACGACCTATCAGTGGTCAAGCACATCTCCAACGAGATCTTGGTAATGTACCTGGGTACCGTGGTGGAAAAATGCGAAGCGGACGAGCTTTTTGAGCAGCCTCTGCACCCCTATACCAAGGGGCTGCTGTCCGCCATTCCGATTCCCAGTCTAGATGTCCACAAGAAGCGAATCATCATGCAGGGAGAGCTCACCTCTCCGGTGGAGCCCAAGGCCTGCTGCCGCTTTGCGTCCCGCTGTCCCTATGCCACGGAGCAGTGCCACGCCCAGCAGCCCCCGCTGGAGGAGCTCCAGCCAGGCCATCAGGTGGCATGCTTCCGCACCAGGGAGCTCGTCAATCAGTAAGCATTCCCCGTCGCCGTCTGTGCGGCAGGTAAAACGAAGGAGGTTATTCCAATGAAAAAAAGAAAGGCCGTAGTGCTCTACGGCTCCCTCACCGGCAACACCGAAATGGTCGGCAAGGCCATGGCGGAAGTGCTGGAGGAGTATGGCTTTGAGACCCGCTGCGAAAAGATCACTCCTGGCAAGGACTGGGTCAAGGATCCCGTATACTTCTGGGAGTATGACATTGTGGTGCTGGGCTCCCTGATCGTGGCGGGTCTGCCCTATAAGGCAGTCTATCAGCTGCTGGGCCTCACCGGCGGCAAGACCATTATGGGCACCACCTCGAACCCCTCCAATCCCGGTGATCCCGAACTCAATCCCATGGAGCGGCTGAACCGTCATTCCGGCATTCCCGGTATCGTCAACCCCTCCGTGGCCACCGGCTCCCCCGGAGCCAAGGGCGACAATCAGCCCACCATCTACGGCGTGGTTTACACCACCTATGGCGGCAGCGGCGTGGGCGAGCCCGAATGCCGCGGCACCCTGGGCGTCCTGGAGGAGCTGCTGCGGGTCAACGGCGTCCGCACCGTGGGCCGGTTTGCCTGCCCCGGTAAGGAAATGCGTCACGACGCGGTGGACGGCTGCGCCAAGGAACTGGGCATGAATATTGCTGACGCCCAGGCCATGCTCCAGCGCTGGAGTCTGGAGCCCGAAGCCGAGGAATTCACCTCCGATCCCAAGAAAAAAGCCGTGGTAGAGAAGTATATGGCCGTAGAGGATGACTACTCCATGCTGGAGGGCAACGATCCCCTGGGCATCGGAAAGCCCGGCTCCACCTTCTGGCACTACGACATGGCAAAGCGCCCCTCCAAGCGGGATCTCACCAAGGCCAAGATCTTCATGGCGGAGATCATTGAGGATTATTTCCTCACCACCTCCGGGGATCCCAGACCGCCTTACGCCATGTATACCTGCATTAGCTAATCGGGAATAACAGGATGAAGAAATCCGCTTGCAGAGGCCATAGTAAGCCTCACACGCAAGCGGATTTCGCTGCATTCTGCGCCTCAGAAAGCGCCTCCCTTCAGCCTACAGAATGCCAGCCCCAGCAACTCTTTATGATTGCTCCATTAAGATGTCTATCGCAATTTACGCCCGCGTAATATAAATTATAATCAACATTTTACTTTACATTTATTTGTACATTGGTATACTTAATACCAGGAGGTCGAAGAGTCACGGAGATAGTGAGATTATCCAGATTCATGTTAGATACAAGCGTTGCGATAAAGATCATGTTAGATTCCAACAGCGGATATGTCCAGCGAATTGTATCGGAAGGATACAAGCTTTTTATTTCGGCAATTACATATGCGCAATTAGTATGTACATTTGGAATCGTCGCAAAATACCGTCTTCTGTTTCGGCGTAAAGTGCCGCAGCTCCCCAGGCTAATGAGCTCAAACATAGCCCACATGGGGAGCTCCTGCCCGCGTCTTAAGTAGTGCACAGCAATACGGTTTCCACTGGAAAAAGCATTCGCCACGACTGCATTGAGTTGGTTCCGGAGCCGCAGTCGATATAGGATCGCCGCCCGATATTCATTCTCCGCCGCCTGGCGCTTCGTTTTGCTCAGTCCAGGTATCTCCTCCACCGCGTACTCCTTATAGTGATCCAGCACCTGGTCATACACATCCGCAAACCGCTCCGAGCCGGGATCGACAGCACATAGCGCCTGTTCTCTGGCAGCAGTACAAACACACGCTCGCCCAAAACATTCCGCTCGCCATAATTATGGTCCGTTTCCATGGGCCGCCCATCGATATTTACCTGCACATAGCCATGGCCGGGAACAGCGAAGGTAATCCCTTCCTTAGGGCTGTCCATCTTCTGCGCCAGCAGGTGCCGCACAAACCGCCCGGACTTCTCCACACCGCAGAGATAGATTCGGTCTTCATTTCTCTCCGCCTCTCGCAGGAAGCGACTCATAGGCCGGATCCTATGCCCGTACCGGCCTCCGATGCTCAAAGGGCCGTCATGCAGGAACAGCGTCCGCCCCAGTTCGGGCCTGTTATTTTGCCACGTCTCCCGGATCAGAGACATGAGCATTAGGAATTCCAGGACCAGCATAAACCGGCCAGGAACGCCGCTGTGCTGATCCACTTCCCCTTGACTGTTTTGAAATTCTGCGTTCCAGTCAAAATCTTCACGCATAATTTGCTGCGCCATCAAATCATCAATCTTTGTCAAGAAATTTTAATAGTATACTGTGAATATTTTCTGATAAATATTGATTCATTGCTCTGCTACGCACTTAGTTATCTGCGGCACCCAAGTGCGACCATGTTGCTGAAACACCAGATTCAGCAAGGAGGGATCACTATCGAACCAAAACACCATATGCACTTTGAAATGACCGCAGATCAATATCAACAGTTGTCCGAAAACGCCAAGGCTTGCAGCCTTAGCAAGCGCGCGTACCTGATTCGCCTGATCCAAGGGCATCCGCCCAAGGCGCGGAATGATAACGAGATGAAGGCCCCACGTCGGGAAATCCATGCTATCGGCAACAACATCAACCAAATCGCCAGAAGCCTCAATACTGGAATTGCCCCCCGAAGGATGCCAGAGAATCCGTGGAGCTGCTGGGACGAGTTTACGAACGGCCCTATGACATGGGGCGGCGCTGATGGCGGTCACAAAAATTCTGGCCCGAAACCGCGGGCTAAAACAGGCAATCGAGTATGTGTTGAATGGAGATACAAGACCCAGGAGCAGGTGCTCACGGCCCACCTGAACTGTGATTCTGGATTTGAATACCAACAGATGATGAATACCAAGCGGGAACTGGGGAAGTTGGACGAGCGACAGTGCTACCACATCATCCAGTCCTTTGTTCCGGGCGAGATTACGCCGGAGTTGGCATTTCAACGCCCTGGCGATAGGCCCCGCTGTTTCAGCGATTGGACAGCACTGCCCTCCTCTCGCTGAAGATGCTGCCTACACTTGCGTTCTGGCGCAGCCAAGTCCTTGACAGAGGGAGGCGGGATAGTACCACCACATATATCGGGTCAGCTCCTCCGGTGTTACAGTTTCGGAGAGCTGTTTTACCTTATAAAAAACGAAACCGTCATATAATTGATGAAATAAGGTAAAATATGCTCAGCGAAATACCGTTTACTAAGCAAGCCTTCGACGCATCGCAGTACACATTGAGGCACAGTAAGTTCATATATTATTTTCCTAAGCATCTATATATTAACTAATCAACATTATGTTGGAATTCAATTTAAGTAAAATTCAAGAAAACGCTTGACAAATCAATAGTAATCAGCTATAATACCTATGCACTCAAGGAGTGCGTAACTTCATATCGCGGGGTGGAGCAGTTCGGTAGCTCGTCGGGCTCATAACCCGAAGGCCGTCGGTTCAAATCCGGCCCCCGCAACCAAATCGCCGCTGATTTCGCAAGAAATCAGCGGT
>CAKTEB010000071.1 GCA_934546685.1 uncultured Oscillospiraceae bacterium | reverse complement strand
GCGGGTTTGGTGGGGAGAGGAGGAGTCCCCCAAGGGGATTTCCGTTGGGCACAGCGGAGCGACTGAGCTTTTGGCCCAAAGGCCAAAACGAAGGATACGGAGCTTGCGACGACGCGCCGCAGGCCCCCTTGGTGTGTCTTTCTTCCATATCTTTCTTCACACAAAGAAAGATATGGCCCCCGGAGGGCGTTGGTCAACGCAGTGCGCCCAAAGCGGGCGATTGATCCTCGTCCCTACGAGATAGTGGAAAAATTTAGTCAGAGCGTTAAACCAGATACGCCAGAAAATGAAAACCAAAAAAGGTGCGGCGCACCTTATCATGCGCCGCACCCTGTTTTCATCTATTAAATGCTCAGCACCGCGCCCTTGTCGGCGGAGGTGACCATCTTGGCATACCGGGCCAGATACCCGGTCTTCACCTTGGGCTCGGGCATCACCAGCTTCTCCTTCCGGGCGGCCAGGACGTCGTCGGTGACCTCCAGGGTGATCCGGTGATCGGGGATATCGATGGAGATAATATCCCCCTCCTCCACCAGGCCGATGGTACCGCCGGAGGCAGCCTCCGGGGACACATGGCCGATGGCCGCGCCCCGGGTTGCGCCGGAGAACCGTCCGTCGGTAATCAGGGCCACGCTCTCCCCCAGGCCCATGCCGCAGATGGCAGAGGTGGGGTTCAGCATCTCACGCATGCCGGGGCCGCCCTTGGGGCCCTCATAGCGGATCACCACCACGTCGCCGGGCTTGATGCCCCCGGCGTAGATCACCGCGATGGCCTCCTCCTCGGAGTTGAAGACCCGGGCGGGGCCGGAGTGCCGCATCATCTCGGGGGCCACGGCGGACTGCTTCACCACGCAGCCGTCGGGAGCCAGGTTGCCGAAGAGCACGGCGATGCCGCCGGTGGCAAGATAGGGCTTATCGATGGGCCGGATGGTCTCGGGATCCAGATTCTTGGCGTCGGCGATATTCTCCGCCACGGTCTTGCCGGTGACGGTCATGAGATCGGTCTTGATGAGGCCGGCGTCCGCCAGCTCCTTCATCACCGCGTACACGCCGCCAGCCCGATCCAGGTCCTCCATAAAGGTGGGGCCCGCAGGGGCCAGATGGCAGAGGTTGGGGGTCCGGGCGTTGAAGTCGTTGACGTGGCCCAGGTCGATGTCGATGCCGCACTCATGGGCGATGGCGGGCAGGTGCAGCATGGTGTTGGTGGAGCAGCCCAGGGCCATGTCCACGATCTCAGCGTTGTTGAAGGCCTCCTCGGTCATGATGTCCCGGGGCCGGATGTTCCTCCGGTAGAGCTCCATGACCTGCATACCGGCCATTTTGGCCAGGCGCAGCCGGGCGGAGTAGACCGCCGGGATGGTGCCGTTGCCCCGGAGGCCCATGCCGATGGCCTCGGTGAGACAGTTCATGGAGTTGGCGGTGTACATGCCGGAGCAGGAGCCGCAGGAGGGGCAGGCGTTCATGACGTACTCCTCCACCCCGTCCTCATTGAGGGTGCCCGCATGGTAGGCGCCTACGGCCTCGAACATATCGCTGAGGCAGGTGCGCCGTCCGTCGGACATATGGCCCGCCAGCATGGGGCCGCCGGAGACGAAGATGGTGGGAACGTTGATCCGGGCCGCGGCCATCAGCAGGCCAGGGACGTTTTTATCGCAGTTGGGGATCATGACCAGGGCGTCGAACTGGTGGGCGATGGCCATGGCCTCGGTGGAGTCGCAGATGAGATCCCGGCTCACCAGGGAGTATTTCATGCCGATGTGGCCCATGGCGATGCCGTCGCAGACCGCGATGGCCGGGAACTCCACGGGGGTGCCGCCAGCCATGCGGACGCCGGCCTTGACCGCCTCGGCGATCTTGTCCAGGTTCATGTGGCCGGGGACGATCTCGTTATAGGAGCAGACCACGCCCACCAGGGGCCGGTCCGTCTCCTCCTTGGTGTAGCCCAGAGCGGCAAACAGGGAACGGTTGGGGGCCCGATCCACGCCCTGGGTGACGTTGGCAGAGAGCTTCATATCTTTATTCTCCTTTTTGAACGGCAACACCGGGCAAATGCGTCTGCGGCCTACAGCCGATCTTTTCCGCCGGAAATGCGGCATTTTCCCTTGAAATACACAAAGTATTCCTGCGGAAAAATGCCTTTTTCCGAACGAAAAATCTCTGGCTGAATGCTCTTGCCGATTTGTCCGGTGTTTCCTATTGCACTCTAAGAAATGAACTAATTAGTTGGATGCGGAGTCAAGGCCCTTATCGCCGTTGTCGCCGTCCTTCCAGAGCATGTTGTTCCGGAGCTCCGCGCCCACAAGCTCCATGGGATGCTTGGCCAGCTGGTCACGCTTGGAGTTGAAGAAGGAGCGGCCGTTCTTGTTCTCGGCGATCCAGCGACTGGCGAAGGTGCCGTCCTGGATGTCGGAGAGCACGGCGCGCATGTTGGCCTTGATGAGGTCATGGGGCAGCACACGGGGGCCGGAGACATACTCGCCGAACTCAGCGGTATCGGAGATGGAGTAGTTCATGGCAGCCACGCCGCCCTTGTTGATGAGGTCCACGATGAGCTTCATCTCATGGATGCACTCGAAGTAGGCGTTCTCGGGCTCATAGCCAGCCTCTACCAGGGTCTCGAAGCCGCACTGCATCAGGTCTACCACGCCGCCGCAGAGGACGGTCTGCTCGCCGAACAGGTCGGTCTCGGTCTCGTCGTGCATGGTGGTCTCCATGACGCCCGCACGGGCGCCGCCGATACCGGCGATGTAGGCCAGGGCGATCTGGAGGCAGTTGCCGGTGGCGTCCTGCTCGCAGGCCACCAGGCAGGGCACGCCCTTGCCGTTTACATACAGGCCGCGGACGGTGTGGCCGGGGCCCTTGGGGGCAGCCATGAACACGTCTACGTCCGCGGGAGGCACGATCTGCTTATAGCGGATGTTGAAGCCATGGGCAAAGGCGATGGCCTTACCGGCGGTCAGGTTGGGGCCGATGTGCTCCTTGTAGATGTCGGCGGCGCGCTCGTCGTTGACCAGGATCATGATGATGTCGGCGGCCTTGGTGGCGTCGGCAACGCTCATGACGGTGAAGCCGTCCTCGGTGGCCTTGTCCCAGGACTTGCCGTGGCGCAGGCCCACGACCACGTCGCAGCCGGAATCCCGCAGGTTCTGAGCATGGGCATGGCCCTGGGAGCCGTAGCCGATGACCGCGATTTTCTTACCGTTCAGGACGCTCAGGTCGCAGTCCTTCTCATAATACATTTTTGCCATAATTATATTCCTCCTTGAGTTTGTTCTGGTCGTATATTGTTTTCTGTCCTCTTTCGAGGGCAACCATGCCGGTTCGGGCGGTTTCGAGAATGCCATAGTCACCCAATAGCTTCAGGATGGCCTTGATCTTCTCCGCCGCACCGACGACGGCAATGATCAGCGTTGACTGGCCGAAGTCCACGATATTGCCCCGGAACACGTTGGTGATCTGGATGATATCCTCCCGGGCGTCCCGGGTCTCGGCCTTTACTTTAATGAGCACCAGCTCCCGCTGGATGGACTCCTCGCCCTCCAGCACGTCCACGGAGATCACCAGCAGCAGCTTTGAAAGCTGGGTCGCCAGCTGATGCACCGTGACCTCGTCCACCAGAGCCACCACGGAGATCCGGGTGGTGTTCGGCTCCAGGCCCGGGCCGGAGCAGATGGACTCGATGTTATAGCCCTTCCGGGAGAAGAGACGGGCCACCTGGCTCAGAACGCCGGGGGTGTCCTCCACCAGGACGGACAGGGTATATGCTTTCTTTTCGGAATTCATGGGCGCACCTCCTAGATCAGCATAAAGTTTGTGATGGGCTGGCCGCCGCCCACCATGGGCCGCACCATCTCATCGGTGTCGATGAGGCAGTCCACCACATAGCCGTGGCCCCACTCCTTGGCCTCCTGAATGGCGGCCTTGAGCTCTTCGACGGTGGAAACGTGGGCGCCCTTCAGGCCATAGGCCTCCGCCAGCTTGACGAAGTCCGGGGCAAAGCCCAGGTCGGTCTGGGAGAAGCGCTTGTCATAGATCAGGTTCTGCCACTGGCGAACCATGCCCAGGGTGCGGTTGTCGAAGACGAAGGTGATGACCGGGATATCGTAGTGGCTCTCGGTGGCCATCTCCTGGCCGTTCATCCGGAAGCAGCCGTCGCCGGTGATGTGGATGACGGTCTTGTCCGGGTTACCCAGCTTGGCGCCCAGGGCCGCGCCCAGGCCGAAGCCCATGGTGCCGAAGCCGCCGGAGGTCAGGAGCTGGCCGGGATAGTCGAAGTGGAAATGCTGGATGGTCCACATCTGGTGCTGGCCCACGTCCGTGGCCACGATGGTATCCTGGGGGACATTCTGGCGGATGGTCTCCAGCACCTGCTGGGGGGTCAGCTCCCCGGGCTTGTCCTGGTACTCGGTGCGGGTGGCGTAGGAGAAGACGAACTCCTTCCAGCGGTCATTGTGCTTCTGCTCCACCCGTTCGTTCAGGAGCTCCAGCACCCGGCCCGCGTCGCCGATGATGTGGTGGGCGGTCTTGACGTTTTTGTCGATCTCCGCCCGGTCAATGTCGATCTGGACGATCTTGGCCTGGCTGGCGAAGGAATCGGGATCCAGGGCCACCCGGTCCGAGAACCGGCAGCCCACGGCGATGAGCAGGTCGCAGTTGTCGCAGGCCATGTTGGAGGCCTGGGTGCCGTGCATGCCGATCATGCCGGTGGTCAGGGGATTGCCGCCGGGGAAGCCGCCGCCGCCCATGACGGTGATGGCCACCGGCGCGTCGATCTTCTCGGCCAGGGCCCGGAACTGCTTGTGGGCACGGCCCCGGACCACGCCGCCGCCGCAGATGAGCAGGGGCTTTTCGGACTCCCGGATCATCTGGGCCAGCTTGTCCACGTCCTCGTGGTTGGGCTCCGGGGTGCGGATGTCCCAGCCGATGCGATGGGTCAGGGCCTGGAGGCGGCCATGCTTGATGTGCTCCTTCCGCTCCATGGGCTCATAGTCGATGAGCTGGTTGGGGGCGGTGACGTTTTTCAGGAAGTCGATGAGCACCGGGCCGGGACGGCCGGTGGCGGCCACGGCGAAGGCCTCCCGCATGATATCCGGGATGGTCTGGGGATCCCGGACCAGATAGGTGGCCTTGGTGATGGGCATGGCGATGCCGGTGATGTCCACCTCCTGGAACGCGTCCTTGCCCAGGAGATTCTCCGTGACGTTGCAGGTGATGAACACCACGGGAGAGGAATCGTAGTAGGCGGTGGCGATGCCGGTGGTCAGGTTGGTGGCGCCGGGGCCGGAGGTGGCGAAGCACACGCCCACCTTGCCGGTGGCACGGGCGTAGCCGTCGGCGGCATGGGACGCGCCCTGCTCGTGGGCGGTGAGGATATGCCGGAGCTTTCCCTGATAGTGGTAGAGCTCATCGTAGATATTGAGGATGGTGCCGCCGGGATAGCCGAAGATGGTATCCACTCCCTGCTCCAGCAGGCACTCGAGAATTGCAGTAGTAGCTTTAACCTTCAAGGGTCGTTCCCTCCAAACTTAGATTTTGCCGCTGCCTTTTTGCACGGCAATGAGTCCCGTCCGGGCCACCTCCAGAATGGAGAAGGGCCGCAGCAGGCTCTGGAACAGCTCCAGCCGCTCCGTGGTATCGCTTAGCTCCAGGGTCATGGAGGAGGCCGACACGTCGGCGATCTTGGCCCCCATGATCTGGCACAGATTCATAATGTCTACTCTGGTTTTCGTGGTGCAGGACACCTTGACGATCATCAGCTCCCGGCCAATGAGGCGGTCCTCCTCCAGGGTGCGGACCTTGATGACGTCCACCAGCTTGTTGAGCTGCTTTTCCACCTGCTCCACCACGCTGTTGCCGCTGTCCACGATAATGGTGATCCGGGAGACGGTGGGGTCGTCGGTGACGCCCACGGCCAGGGATTCAATATTAAAGGCACGTCTGGAGAACAGGCCGGTGATCTTGTTGAGCACGCCAGCCTGGTTTTCTACCAGCACGGAAATGGTCTGCTTCACGGTCTCGCTCCTTTCCTCAGTCGCCGGTCTTGGCGTCGGGATCCACATGGCACACCAGCAGGCCGGGGCCGGGGGTCTTCAAGAACCGCTCCAGGGTCTCTTGGATGTCGCCGTCCTCCCGGAGGGACATGCTGGGGATGCCGTAGGCCTCCGCCAGCTGAAAGAAGTCCGGGGAGTGATCCAGGGCCACCCCAAAGGGGCCGCTGTAGGCGCTGTGCTGGATCTCGTTGACCAGGCCCAGAACGCTGTTTTCCATCATGACGATCTTCACGTCGGCATTCAGGTTCCGAAGGGTGCTGAGCTCATTCTCGAACATCTGGAAGCTGCCGTCGCCGCAGACCACCACGGCCTGCTTGCCGGGATCGGCCACCTTGGCCCCCAGGGCCGCGGGCAGCGAATAGCCCATGGTGCCCAGGCCGCCGGTGGTGAGAAACCGGCCGTGCTTGATGGTCATATGCTTGCAGGTCCAGATCTGGTTCTGGCCCACGTCCACGCACAAGATCGCGTCGTCGTCCATCATATGGCCCAGGGTGCGGATCACCCGGGCGGGATGGACGTAGCCGGGACGGCTGGGGAGCTCTCGAACCAGCTCCGCCTGACGGCTCTTCTGGAGGGTCTCCATGTCCTGGGTCTGGGCGACGGTGTCCTCCTCCATGAGCTGGAGCAGCACCTCCTTCACGTCGCCCACCACGGGAATGGTGGTGTTGACGTTTTTGCCGATCTCCGCGGGGTCTACGTCAATATGGATGGTCTTCATGCGCCGCCCGATCTCCGAGGGCTGGAGAATGGCCCGGTTGGCAACTCTCGCGCCCACCAAAATGAGCAGGTCGGAGTGGGCCAGGACCCGGTTGGCGGTGGCGGTGCCGAAGGAGCCGATCATGCCCACATACAGGGGATGGTCCGTGGGCACGATGCCGAGGCCCATCATGGTGGTGACAATGGGGATCTGGGACTTCTCCGCAAAGGCCAGGGCCTCCTTTTCTGCGTGAGCGCTGACCACGCCGCCGCCCAGACACAGGACCGGCTTTTTCGCCTGACGGATGGCCTCCGCCGCCCGGCCGATCTGCTTGAGGTTGCCCTTTACCGAGGGCTTGTAGCCCCGGATGTCCACAGTCTCCGGGTAGACGGCCTCAAACTGGGCCTTCTGGACGTCGATGGGAATATCGATGAGCACCGGGCCGGGGCGGCCGGTGGCGGCGATATGGAAGGCCTCCTTGACGATCCGGGGGATGCTCTTGACGTCCTTCACCAGGTAGCTGTGCTTGATGAAGGGGGCCACCGCGCCGGTGATGTCCACCTCCTGGAAGATGTCCCGGCCCAGGAGATAGCTCTCCACCTGGCCGGTAATGGCCACCATGGGGATGGAGTCCATGTAGGCGGTGGCGATGCCGGTGATGAGGTTCGTGGCCCCGGGGCCGGAGGTGACCATGCACACGCCCACCTTGCCGCTGATCCGGGCATAGCCGGAGGCCATGTGGCCGGCGTTCTGCTCCGTGCGCACCAGGGTATAGTGGATATCCGAATGCTTCAGCGCGTCCGCCGCAGGGCAGATGGTGGCCCCCGCGTAGCCGAAGATCTCTGTTACGTTTTCCCGCTGTAAGCTCTCAATTAAAGCCTCTGCGCCAGTCGTCATCATTGCTTATCGCCCCTTTTTCGCAAGCAGTTCAAATAATCGCTTCAAGGCAATACCACATAAATCGGCAATCTCTGCGGTTTTGCCTATAAAAAAACAGCCTCATCCTACCCAAACGATAGGACGAAGCTGACACTCCGCGTTACCACCTAAATTCCCGGCAGGGCCGGGCCCTCGGTCTCACATACATTATATAATATGTATATGGGCTTCCCCGATAACGGTGGGATACCGCCGCCGCCTACTGGCCCAAAACGGGTTTTCAGTGCGGAGCTCCAAGGTGAGATTCGCCGGATCCATAGCGGACGCTCGCACCAAACGCGTCCTCTCTGAGCCAGTGGGGCCCGGTTACTGTTCCTTTTCACAGCCTGTTTCGATTGATTTTCTCTATGATACCCAAGTCCCCCGATTTTGTCAATGGGGTTTTGGGCCTTTCCCTGCAAATTTAGCATTCTGCCCTTATTGGGGAGGGGTTCCCGCAGAAAATTTGGCATTTTGCAGCCGGGGCGCCTTGTAATTTCGGCCGAAATATGGTACCCTTTTGGACACGGATATTTGAATGATTCAATGATAAGGAACCGGACAACTTCGCGCCCGCGCGGCGCTGTCCGCAGAGGAGAAGCCATATTGAAAATTGCTGTGATTTGTGACGTGCTGGGCCAGGCCAACAACGGCACCACCATCGCCGCTCTGAATCTCATCCGCACCCTCAGGGAGAAGCTGAGAGATCAGGTGTATAAATTTATGGTGGACGTGTCGGAGAGCCGGGAGAATATCAGCTATATCCGGTATGAGCCCAAGACGGAGGAATAAATCGAGGCAGATTTTTTCGTTTTTGTGCTTTACAAATGGAAAATTCGTGGTATAATTCTAACGGTATGCCCTGATGCCCAGTCCCGGGATAATGGCCGCGCTCCGCGGTATTCACCCGCCCGGCACTTAGCTTCAAGGGTAACATATAGAAAGGTGGAATTTATTATGATCCGCAAAGAAGTAAAAGATCAGGTCATCGCTGAGTACGCAACCCATGAGGGCGACACCGGTTCCCCCGAGGTACAGATCGCCGTTCTCACCTACCGCATCAACGAGCTCACTGAGCATCTGCGCACCCACATCCATGACGACCACAGCCGTCGTGGCCTGCTGAAGATGGTCGGTAAGCGCCGCAACCTGCTGGACTACCTGGCAAAGAAGGACATCAACCGTTATCGTGCCCTGATCGCCAAGCTGGGTCTGCGTAAGTAATCGGAGGCCCCGGCCGCCGAAGCGCGTGATCGAAAGACGCTTCAAAAATGGCGGCTCATGTCATGTGAGCCGCCATTTTTATTTGGGGTAACACCGCGCAAATGCGCCTGCGGATCCTGACGGATCTCTTCCGCCAGAAATGCGTTTGGAAAACCTTGAAATACACAAAGTATGCCTGCGGTTTTCCACCTTTTTCTGACGAAATATCTCTCGCCAGGCTCTCTTGACGATTTCCGCGGTATTACCCTATCACCCATGATCCTGGTGCAGGTAAAGCTTTAGCAGTTGAAAGAGCATCTGAAGGCTCCGCTCGGCTGCTGTTTCAAGTGCTAAACTTCCTGTGCCGCAACACCAAATTACAGGAGGCAACAAAATTGGTAACCAAAAAAGAATTCCCCAACCGCCATATTTTTGAGACCGAGATCGGCGGACGCCCCTTCACCGTCATCACCGGCCAGGTGGCCGAGCTGTGCAACGGCGAGTGCATCTGCCGCTACGGCGACACCGTGGTGCTGGCCACTGTGGTGGCTTCTTCCGCCCCCAAGTCCGGCATCGACTACTTCCCTCTGACCATCGACTTTGAGGAGCGCATGTACTCCGTGGGCCGGATCCCCGGCGCTTACCTCCGCCGGGAGGGCCGTCCCTCCGAGCGGGGCGTGCTGGTGAGCCGCCTCATCGACCGGCCCATGCGGCCCTTCTTCGACGACGATCTGCGCAACGACGTAGTCGTCACCTGCACCGCCCTGTCCAACGACAAGGACAACTCCATTGAGGTGGTCGCTTCTCTGGGCGCGTTCATCGCCACCGCCTACTCCGATGTGCCCTGGAACGGCCCCATGGCCACCACCCAGGTGGCCTATGTGGACGGCGAGTATGTGGTGAACCCCAGCTATGACCAGCATCAGCGGGCCGAGATGTTCGTGACCATCGCCTCCACCGCGGAGAAGGTGGTCATGATCGAGACCGAGGCCAAGGAGATCCCCGAGGACATCCTGCTGGGCGGCATCCAGGTGGCCCACGAGACCAACCAGAAGATCGTGGCCTTCATCAACGAGATCGTGGCCGAGATCGGCAAGCCCAAGTTCTCCTTCGAGAAGGCCGCTGTCAACTATGATATGCTGAACGACCTGATGGAGTACGGCCTGCCCCAGATCGAGTACGCTCTGGACACCGACGACAAGAACGTCCGGGAGGAGCGCCTGGCCGCCATCCGGCTGGACTTCGCCGAGAAGTTCAAGGACAAGTATGAGGACTACGACCAGCACATCGAGGTGTGCCTGTACAAGATGCAGAAGAAGGTCGTCAAGAAGTGGCTCATGGCCGGCAAGCGCGTGGACGGCCGCCGCACCGACGAGATCCGTCCCCTGGCCGCCGAGGTGGGCGTACTGCCCAGAGTTCACGGCTCCGGCCTGTTTACCCGCGGCCAGACCCAGGTGCTGTCCGTGTGCACCCTGGCCTCCCTGTCCATGATGCAGAAGCTGGACACCATCTTCCCCGAAGAGGGCAAGCGGTGGATGCACCACTACAACATGCCCGCCTTCTCCACCGGCGAGGCCCGGGGCAGCCGCTCCACCTCCCGCCGGGAGTATGGCCACGGCGCCCTGGTAGAAAAGGCGCTGGCCCCTGTGCTCCCCTCCGTGGAGGAGTTCCCCTACGCCATCCGCGTGGTATCCGACGTGCTGTCCTCCAACGGCTCCACCTCCCAGGGCTCCATCTGCGGCACCACCCTGGCCCTCATGGACGCCGGTGTGCCCATCAAGCGGCCCGTGGCCGGTATCTCCTGCGGCCTCATCTCCGAGGGCGACAAGTTCCGGACCTTCATCGACATCCAGGGCGTGGAGGACTTCCACGGCGAGATGGACTTTAAGGTAGCCGGTACCACCCAGGGCGTTACCGCCATCCAGATGGACCTCAAAAACGACGGTCTGACCATGGAGATCATTGCCGACGCCCTGGAGAGCTGCCGGAAGGCCCGTCTTGAGATCCTGGATCAGATCATGCTCCCCTGCATCCCCGAGCCCCGCAAGGAGGTCAGCGAGTACGCACCCAAGATGATCTCCATGAAGATCCCCGTGGAGAAGATCCGCGAGGTCATCGGCTCCGGCGGCAAGACCATCCAGAAGATCACCGCCGAGACCGGCGCAAAGATCGACATCGACGACGACGGCTCCATCTTCATCTCCGCGGTGGACGCCTCCTCCTGCAAGGCCGCCAAGGCTGCCATCGACAACATCTGCTTCGTGCCTGAGGTGGGCAAGCTGTACTACGGCAAGGTAGTCCGCATCATCCCCATCGGCGCGTTTGTGGAGCTGGTGCCCGGCAAGGACGGCATGATCCACATCTCCAAGCTGGAGAACCATCGTGTGGAGAAGGTCGAGGACGTGCTGAACGTGGGCGACATGACCTGGGTTAAGGTCACCGACATCGACGAGAAGGGCCGCGTGAACCTCTCCCGGAGAGACGCCCTCAGAGAGATGGCCAAGAATAAGTAAGTTCAAAAAGCATTGTGGACTGCCGCCAAAAGCGGCAGTCCATTTTTGTGCAGGGAGACGAATTTTCGAGGGGCGCTTGCGCTTTGGGGGGCGGTGTGGTTTATTGGAGGCAGAAGGGAGGTCACGCTATGCATCGGTTTCACAAGCTCTCCGTCCTGGCGACGGCGCTGCTCCTGCTCTCCGGCTGCGGCGGCCACTCCATGAAAAAGCCCGCCCGGCTGGGGGACACGCCCCAGGTCACGCCCCCGGACATTCTGGGCGTGACCTATGAGGCATATACGCGCATCGACCTGTCCACGGATTCGGACGGGAACTCCCCCTGGGAGCGGTATATGGAGCGTGGAGCGCTGGTAGCCTATGCCTACGGGGATCGGTACAGCTATTTCTATGAGATAGAGGGGCTGGACGAGCACCAGTGGCTGCTGGAGGAGTATCAAGGGGACAACGGCATCGTCTCCGACGGGGACGCGGTGATCTGGAAGGCCAAGGGGGTGACGGAGATCCCGGAGTGGATCCAGGAGGCCAAGGAACTGGATGCCGGGACGGATTGAAGGGTGCTATGGGCGTGGGCATTTCGTCTGGCGATTTATCCAAGATTCCCCACAGTCTTGTAGGGGCGATTATCAATCGCCCGCCTTTGGCGCACCGCGTTGACCTACGCCCTCCGGGGGCCATCTTTCTGCGCCGGCAGAAAGATGGAAAAGAACGGGCAAGAGGCTCCGCCCCTTGCATCCCTGGCGGGGGTTAATCGGGGCAGGCCTTGACGAATCGGTTCCAGACGTGAGCGCATCGGTGCCTAGCCCGAATTTTAATCAGGGGGCGGCGTGCCTGCGGCACTGCTTCCGCCCCCTTCGTGCCTACTGCGCCCACGCTTTGAAATCTGTGTAGGCATTTGTGCAACCTCCGCAGTGCAGTAGGCACGAGCAAGGGGGGATAAGCGGAGCGCCCCTTGCGATTAAAATTCGGGCGGAGTAC
>CAKTEB010000070.1 GCA_934546685.1 uncultured Oscillospiraceae bacterium | reverse complement strand
CGGAACTCATTCATTATATCATGTTGTCATCCGTTTGTCAAGAACTTTTTTCGATCAATTTTGACCGGATGTTCATGCCTTCTCGTTGACAGCCTGATTATTTTAACACAAGCAAACCGCTTTGTCAAGAAGTTTTTTCACAAATCAATGTGTCTCTTGAACCGGATTCTTTTGTGTTTGCTCTTGATCTCTCAAGTGCATCGGTATTTTACCAAAACTTTGCGCGATTGTCAACACCTTTTTCAACTTTCCATTGAGATTTTTCCTCTAATATGATAAGATACCCTAAGATACCCGAAAGGACTGACATGGTTATGCCTATTAAGATTGCAGACTCTCTCCCCGCTCGCGCGGTATTGGAGAGCGAGAATATATTCGTTATGACAGAGTATCGAGCCCTGCATCAGGATATCCGGCCTCTGAGAGTTCTGATCCTCAATCTCATGCCCACAAAGATTGTAACAGAGATACAACTCATGCGTAAGCTGTCCAACTCCCCCATTCAGGTGGATGTGGATCTCCTCTACACCAGCACCTACAGTTCCCGGCATACGTCCCCCGAATACCTGGATTCCTTCTACACGACCTTTGAGCAGGTGAAGGATCAACGGTATGACGGGCTCATCATTACCGGTGCCCCTGTGGAGAACTATGATTTTGAGCAGGTGGAGTACTGGCCGGAGCTGGTTGAGATCATGGAATGGAGCAAAACCCATGTATATTCTACCCTGCACATCTGCTGGGGCGCTTACGCCGGGCTATACTATCACCATCATATTGAGAAGCACAATACGTCCCACAAGATCTTCGGTGTCTACCCTCACCATGTGCTGGACAGCACCCAGCCGCTGTTCCGGGGGTTTGACGATGTGTTCTATGCCCCCCATTCCCGGAATACCGAGGTATATGAGGCAGACATCCGCGCTTGTGAGGAGCTGGAGCTGCTGGCTACCTCTCCAGAGGCCGGAGTCTTTGCCTGCGCAACTCCAGACAAGCGACAGATCTTTGTCTGCGGCCACCTGGAATATGACGCAGATACTCTGAGCAGTGAGTATTGGCGGGACAAGAAGAAGGGACTGGATATCGCCGTACCAGAGCACTATTACCCCAATGACGATCCCACGAAAACGCCCATTGTGAATTGGCGGTCTGCGGGTCAGCTTTTCTATACCAACTGGTTGGACTACTATGTGTATCAAGCCACCCCCTACGATCTACGGGACCTCAGCAAATAAAGATTTGGAGCACAGAATTCTGTGCTCCATTTTTTATCGCTCGATCAGCACCGGCTGGAGCTGACGCCCCTCCAAAGCTGCCAGGGCCGCTTCAGTGATCCGTGACATATCCGCCTTGAGAGATTGAGGCTTTCCTATCGGGTCATCCTGCCCGAAGGGCACAAAGTATAGGTTCCGCCGGGTCATAAGCTCCATGATGTTTTTCCCGCTGGCCCCCAGGCCGTCATTGGTGGACACCGCCAGCAGCACGGGACGGTTATTCCGCAGCTGGGCCTTGGCGGCCATGGTCACTACGGAATCCGTGATACCCGCCGCCATCTTTCCCAAAGTATTGCCGGTGCACGGGGCAATGACCAGCAGATCCAATAAAGCCTTAGGGCCAATCGGCTCGGCTTCGCTGATTTTCAGCAGTGGGCGGCGACCGCAGAGCTCTGTGATCCTGGATATATGCTCCTCCGCCGTTCCAAATCGGCTGTCCACCGCGGCACTGATCTCCGACAGGATCGGAACCACATTCTCAAACACCGTCGTAAACCGTTCCAGCTCCAGAAACACCGCCTCAAAGGTGCAGAAGGAGCCGCACATAGCAAATCCAACTCTCATTCCAGCATTCTCCCTTCTCCCGCCAGTGCGTCCCATACCGCCGCCGCCAAATGCTCGCCCGCCGTCTCCGGGAAGGTTCTTCCCGGCAGGAAGCGCCCTGAGATGACCCGATTTTCCACGCAGTCAGGAAAGCCGCCGGGATCTGAGGCTAGTTCGATGCAGAGGCAGTCCTCCCGGATAGATTCTGCCTGCTCTTCATAGATCACCAAGCGGGGCACGGTATTGAGGATCCCGTCATAGATTTCAAGTCCCTGTGGATATTCCCCGGTTTTCAGCGTCTCATAGCCCCGAAGCTCCAAATCAGTCCGCTTGGCAGCGTTTCGGGTGGTTACTGTGACCTTCGCTCCCATAGCCCGGAGTTTTGCCGCCAAAAAACCGCCAATGCGGCCAGCGCCCAGCACCAGCAGCTTCATGCCGTCTACAGTTCGTGTGCTGTGGTGCAGAAGTAGATAGATCGCCCCCTCCGCCGTGGTATTGGCGTTGCGCAGTTGGAACGACTCATCCTCCAAATAGTTAAAGCACCTCAGACCATTTTCCCGATACCAGGCCTCCAGGGGCTCCGGCAGCTGTCCCGCCGCCACCAGCGCCCCCTTTGACAGCAGCATAGGCAGCAGGGCCCCCGGAATTTCCTCCCCAGCCACACACAGTGTCTCGCCTCGAAATGGCTTCATAGGCAAAAGGACGATGTCCGCGTCCCGCAGTGCCACCTCTAAGCTCTCCCCCTGATTCTCCAACTCCGGCACCCCCCGGCATTTCACCGGGAGTCCGAACCGCCGGAGGCTCCGGGCCGCCCAGGTGTACCGTCCGTCGCCGCCCAACACCCAGGCGTTTACCAGCTTCTCCATGAGCTCACCTCCTCGGTGCATCCTATTCCGCTCCGGAGATTTTGACATTCGCCCTGGGAGACGATATAATAACAGCACCTTATCAATGGGAGGCCCGTCATGACCCTAACCTATACCGCCGCCTCAGAGGACGCCGGACGAAAGCTGTTTTCCGTGCTCCGCTATCGGATGCACCTTTCCGCCGGACTCATCAAGCGGCTGAAATTCCAGACCACCATGTATGTAAACGGTCAGCCAGTGCACACGGATTTCGTGATCTCTCCAGGCGACCAAATCAAGCTGCCCCTGCCAGAGGAGCATGCGGATTTCCCGCCGGAACCCGGCCCCCTGCGGGTTCTCTATGAGGACGAGGCCATCATCGCCCTCCACAAGCCCGCCGGGATTATCATTCACCCCTCCGCCACCCGGAACACCGGCACTCTGGCCAACCGGCTTCTCCACTACCTCGGTTCCGGCACCGTCCATCCCGTGAATCGGCTGGATCGGGACACCACCGGCGTGACCCTGTTCGCCAAAAACGGCTATGCCAAGAGTCTGCTCACCGAGTCCATGGAAAAGGCCAGGATCCACAAGACCTATCTGGCCCCCACCTATGGCAGTCTACCGGAGAAGAACGGCGTCATCGATCTGCCCATTGACCGTCTTAGCGATTCCTCCCTCTGGCGCACCATCCGAGAGGACGGCCAGCCCGCCAGAACAGCCTATGAGCTGCTCCGTGAGACCCGTCACTGGAATCTATACGCCTTTCACCCGCTCACCGGACGCACCCATCAGATCCGGCTCCACGCCATGGCCTCCGGCGCGCCGCTGTTGGGGGATCCGGTGTACCGCACGGAGGATTCGAGCCTGTATTCGGATTCTTTGGGGCTCACCGCTCAATGCCTCACCTGTGTGGAGATGACATTCCCGCACCCCTTGACCGGGCGAGAAATGACCGTCACCACCAGGCCAGAGTGGTATGAGGCGGAATGGTTCAAAAAAGGATAACAAAATAGCTGCGTACACCGAACAAACGTGTACGCAGCTTATTTTTTCGCAAGTCCTTCAAAAAAGCCATCATAGGCGCAGCCATAAATATCTTTCAGCTCCATGAGCACGCTGACCCGAATGTTCAGCTCTCCGGATTCGTACTTCGCGTAGGTGGTGCGCCCGATGTCGCAGCCCCGGCGCTGGAGCTCCGCGCAGAGCTTTTCCTGGGACAAGCCCGCCTGATTCCGCAGCCGCCGGAGATTGTCGCCCATACAGCGATCCCGGCGCAGTTTTTGTTCCATTTCCTCACCTCTGGTTTTGTTTGACCAGTATTGGTAGCAATTTTCTATATTTTATGCTATAGTGAGGAAAGATATTGACCGCTATATTGGTCAACAAAAAATATATGGAGGGATTCTTATGGCAAATTATCAGAAAGTGTACGCCATTCTTTGCCGTGCCATTGATAAAGTAATCGCCCCGTTAGACCAGATTCCACTCGCAACTCCGCAGTGCAAGGTTCTCCGCGCCGCTCTACTAGAAGCAGAAGAAATATATATCACAACCGACTCGCAACCGTTAGAAGGAGAAATTTGCATTCTTCCACAGCCTCCAAAATCCACGCTGTGAGGTAAGGAAAATCCCTGCTGCGTATCATTTGCAGCAGGGATTTGTTTAATAGACCACGATCAGCGTTCCAACCGGGATATTATCCGCCATCCACTGGGCGTCGTCCTCCCGCATCCGCACGCTGCCGCCGGAAACAGGCTTGCCCATGGTGGTATCCGTGATATAGTGGGTCTCAGCGTCATAGGGACGGCTGGTGATGGCCTCGCCGCCATTGTAGACCAGCACAGGCTTCACATAGGTATCGCCCAGATCCCATTTATCCTGAAGGGTGGAATAGGTATATACGCCGGTGGTGGTGGGCGAGGTATTTTTCCCCGTGGCGCACTCATAGACCTCCTCCAGGGCCCAGTTGCCCTGATAGCCCTTGAACACGTTGACCTTCTGGGTATAGAGGCTCACCCACACCAGGTAGTCCGTGGTGCTGTCATAGCCCATGGCGTTGACAAACTCCACCTTCATATCCTCCGTGTAGTCCTCGTCTGTGGTACAGTTCTCCTCGGAGATGGTCACGTCCTGCTCCGCCACCCAGCCGCTGGTGCCGTCGGCAAGCTGGACGCGGATGGCCTTGTCGCCATCATCGTTGGTGCGGTACTCCAGCAGCAGCGCGGAATCCTCGGTATAGAAGGTGCCGGTCTTGTCCGTAAGATCCGCGTCGTCGTAGAGGCCGGTATCACGATCCGCGGAAACAGGGATCTCCTCAGTCTTTATCATGGCGGCAGACTCATTCTTCGTCACCCGTTCAATGGTGACCTCCGTACCGGAATCGATGGTATCCCCGTTAGACAGGGTCACAGTCAGGGAAACCTGCGCGGTCTCCTCGCCCTCCTCAGTGGGATCGATGGCCACATCATAGCTGACGGTGGAGCCCTCCACCAGCAGCCGCTGATCCTCGTGGCTCACCTCCTGGCCATCCACATACCAGGTGAGCGCCGCCACCACGCTGTTGGTAATGTCGCCAAAGGCAGCGGTGACGGTGGTATAGGGATGGTAGACGGAGATGTCGCCGTTATCATAGAGCACCACCGTGGGCTCCTCCTGGATGCTCTGGGCCTGGGCCTCAGCGATGAGCTCATTGGTCGCGTCCTGCACCTGGGTCTGATCCACCACCGGCGCGCCGGCGTTGGTGCCGAGCAGCGTCTCCCGGGAATGGTCGTCATTCCGGTGGAGGAAGCTCCGGCCCACGGTGAAAAACGCCAGGGCGATCACCGCAAAGCAGCAGATCCGAAATATCCACGCAAAAACTTTTTTCATAGCCTCACCACTTATTCCTTACTTTTTCCGCGAATCCAAAGAACCGATCCAGCCGCAGCTTCGTTCCGTCGTCCAATACCGCCGTTCCGGTGAAGGCGCCGAAAACCTGGTGCTGGTCAGAGCACAGGGGTCCCACCTTAGTCAGGGCGTTTCTGTCCAACACAGGCTTAAAAACGGCCTCGAACCGCCCGTCATTGGAGGTAAACCGCCAAGGGGACATGTAGTCGAGCTCTCCATTGCCCTTTTCAGGGATGTGGAAGGTGACCCGGTCTAATTTGTGGGCTCTGCCGCCGTAAAACAGCATGTTCTCCGAGGCCGCGGAGGTATCCCCGAAGCCATAGCCCAGGTTGAACCCAAAGGGCACGCCCTGGAGCTGCCCGGAGGCGCTGGACCAATACCAGGTGTTGTCATAGGTCCACACACCCCGGCCCCAGTCCAGCACACCGAAGCTATCCTCCGGCTGGAATCGGTATACCCGGCCCCGGAAGGTCACCTCGCCGGAGGCCCGCATGCAGTTGATCTTCTGATTGTAGTAAAAGGACTTAGGATGGCCCCGGAAGGGCGTGGCAATGACCATGGTGTCCTCAGGGGGCTCCGTCAGGGTCACGCTGCCGTCGATGGGCTCCCCGTTCAGGAAATCGTCCATGTGGAAGGTCAGCCGCCGGGTGTCTCCGTGGTTCTCAAAGAGCACCTGATAGCCCTTGCCGCCGGCGTAGATGTCGCCGGAAGCGCTGGTCTCCGGAAGCCGCATCTTTCCCATGGGCATCATCACCATAGGCGAGGTGGTCTGCTCCCAGCCCTCCTGAAAGTCCAAGAGGCTGACGCTGACCAAGCCCATATAGCCGTTGTCCGCTACAGTCAGGGCCAGGCCGAACTTTCCGTTGGTGATGAGATAGTAATCCCACTCCTTCCGGCGGATAGCCGGGGCCTTTACGTCCTTCTTTTTATAGTCCAGGGTCAGCTTGGTGTCCCAGCCGGGCTCTCGGAGGATACCCAGGGAATCCAGCAGCGGCCCGGTCTTAGTGATTCTGTGCTGCACGAAGCCTCTCCTCCATATAGCCGTGAGCCTGGCGCTCCAGGGTATCCTCCAGAGGGGGCAGCTCATAGCCCGGGAACTTCCGCTGGAGGGCCCAGGACAGGAGCATGTCCGCGATGTCCGGGTTCTTAGGCAGCAGACAGCCATGGCTGTAGGTAGCGTAGACATTTTTGTACCGGGCGCCCTCGTAGCCGTCCTTGCCGTTGTTGCCGTAGCCAGAAAGCACCTTGCCGATGGGCTTTACCTTATCGCCCAGGAAGGTCTGACCGGAGTGGTTCTCAAAGCCCACTACAGTCTTGCCCCCCAGGTCGTCGCACTCATACATATAATTTCCGATCATTCGATCCTTCTGGCCCACGGTATAGAGATCCAAAGCCCCCAGAAAGTCGCACTGCTGGCCATCCCAGGTCTTGTAGTAGCTGCCCAGGATCTGATAGCCGCCGCAGATGGCGAGAAAGACCTTCTCATCCTCGATAGCCGCCTTGATCTCCGCAGTCTTTTCCCCGGAGAGATCCTGAAGCAGGACGCCCTGCTCGAAGTCCTGGCCGCCGCCGATGAAAAACAGATCGTATTTGGTGGCCTCCAGCTTGTCGCCGATGGAGACGCCATCCACATTGCAGTCGATGCCCCGCCATTCCAGGCGCTTTTTCATGCAGATGACGTTGCCCCGGTCACCGTAGAGGTTCAGAACGTCGGGATAGAGATGGCAGATATTCAGTTCCATAGTTACGCCTCCCAATATTCCTTGAACCCGTAGGTCTTGCTGATCTTGTCACGCAGGGCCAGCATGGCCGTATAGGTGGGCATCACATAGACAGGATCCGGCTGGGCTGTGACCTGCTCCATGAGCTTTCCGTAGTCCTTCTCTACATGGATCTTCTCCATGGGAATGCCCGCATAACGGAACCGCAGGGCCATATCGTCAGCCCGGACGCCGGAGACGTACACATCCTTCAGATGGTCGCCCATGCCCAGGAGCTTTTCAAAGTCCACGTCCCAGATCCAGCTCACGTCCTTGCCGTCGTTGGCCCGGTCATTGAGGCAGGCCACGAAGACCGCAGGGGTGGAGGTATTGGTCAGGAAATTCAATACCTGGTTGCAGCCCGCAGGATTCTTAATGAGGATCATGCGCACCGGGGTGCCATTGATATCGAACTTCTCCATGCGCCCGAAGCCGCACTGGAACCGGGACAGGCTCTCCGCCACGGTCTTTTCATGCAGGCCCATGGCACGGCCTGCGGCCATACAGGCGCAGGCATTATAGATATTGTAGCCGCCGGGAAGATTGACCACGGCAGGATAGTTCCCCTGGTCGGTGCCGAAGACCACCTGAGACTGCTCAGCGTCGGAGGATACCACCTCCGTCACCGCCACCTGGGGCTCCGGGCGGCCATAGCCGCAGTGGGGGCAGTGATAGCCGCCCAGATGGCCGTAGGTCACATAGTCATAGACGTACTCATGCTTGCAGTGGATGCAGTAGGGCGCATCAGACACCTCGTCCACCCGATCCTTATAGATAGGCGTATTGACGCCATAGAAGATCACAGGATTTTGTACATCCTCATGGAGGGATGCGGACAGGGAGTCGTCGGCGTTCAGGCACAGCACCGCATTGGGGCTATGGGAGATGCCGATGCGGATATTATCCAGGGTATGGGTCACCTCGCCGTACCGATCCAGCTGATCCCGGAATACATTTGTGACCACTACGGTCTTGGCGTCCACAAAGGTGGAGATCTGCTTGAAGGCCGCCTCATCCGCCTCGATGAGGGCGTAGGGATAGCGGCACTTGCCGCTGAAGGTGCCGGAATTGGCTGCAAACTCGGCTGTTACGCCGCTGAGGAGATTCGCGCCGGTCTTATTGGCAAAGAAGGAGATTCCAGAATCGGTCATGGCCTGCTCGATCATTCGAGATGTGGTGGTCTTGCCGTTGGTGCCCGTGACGATCACCGTCGTCACGCCCTCTGCCAGCCGTCCGAGCAAATCAGGGCAGATCTTCAGAGCGATCCTGCCCGGCATGTCGGTGCCGCCTCTGCCCAGCTTGCGGATGGCAAACCGGGAGAATTTGCACATGAAAATAGCGAAAGATGTTTTAATATTCATAACCTTTGAATTATAGCATGTTTCCGATGATTTGGCAAGCTGTGGGACGCTTTCGAGGGATAGACGCAGAAAATCGGGCGGCGTACATCTCTGCACACCGCCCGACGGTCATTTAACTCAGAAAATCCCGGAGCTTGCTGGAGCGGTTGGGGTTCCGGATCTTCCGCAGGGCCTTGGCCTCGATCTGCCGCACCCGCTCCCGGGTGACGTTGAACTCCTTGCCGACCTCCTCCAGAGTACGGGGCCGGCCGTCGTCCAGGCCGTAGCGCAGCCGGAGCACCTTGGCCTCCCGCTCCGACAGGGTGTCCAATATCTCCATGAGCTGCTGGCGCAGCATGGCCTGGGACACGGCATCGGCGGGCTGGGCTCCGGAGTTGTCCTCGATGAAATCGCCCAAATGGCTGTCATCCTCCTCGCCCACCGGGGATTCCAGGGACACAGGCTCCATGCACATCTGCCGGATCTCGTTGATACGCTCCGGGGTCAAGTGCATGACCTTGGCCAGCTCCTCCACCGTGGGCTCCCGTCCCAGCTCCTGCTGGAGCTTCCGGGAGCACTGGGTCAGCTTGTTCATAGTCTCCACCATATGGACAGGGATCCGAATGGTACGGGCCTGATCCGCCAGTGCCCGAGTGATGGCCTGGCGCACCCACCAGGTGGCGTAGGTAGAGAACTTAAACCCCTTGCTGAAATCATATTTCTCCACCGCCTTCAATAGGCCCAGGTTGCCCTCCTGAATCAGATCCAGAAGCTGCATGCCGCGGCCCACATAGCGCTTGGCAATGGAGACCACCAGCCGCAGGTTGGCCTCGGTCATCTTCTGGGCGGCCTCCTTGTCGCCCTGGGCGATGCGTTTGGCCAGCTCCTGCTCCTCCTCCTGGGTCAGCAGGGGCACCTTGCCGATCTCCCGCAGATACATGCGCACCGGGTCGCCGGTGGCATATTCCTCGGCGGCGGTGCTTTCGGGCTCCTGCTTGCTCTCCTCCTCGTCCAGCTCCGCCTCCAGCTCCTTGAGCTCCTGGGCGCTGGGGGACGCTTCATCCAGCTTTTCCTCTGCCGGAGGCAGTACCTCGATCCCGGCCTCGGAGAGCGCGTGATAGGTCTCCTCCAGCTGATCCATATCCCCGCCAAAGGGCGACATGGCCGCAGCCAGTTCCTCTGTGGAAATGGCTCCGCCCGCTGTCCGGCCCTTTTCGATCAGGGTCTCCTGCACATCCTTCAGGGTCTTTCCATCCTGTTTTTTCTGAGAGGTATTGCTCATGATATCATCCTCCATACCCATTTTGTTCCCGGCGGCGATGCAGTGCCGCCATCAGGTCCTTGCTGCTGCGCTTTGCCGCCTCCGTGCGGATCACGTTCATGTAATCCCGGAGGGCCTTTTCGCTGACCACTCCCTCCATCCGCTGCGAGATCCTTGTGATATGTGATATTTCCTCCTGATTAAATTCGCCGCTCATGGCCGGGATAGAGACGCTCTCTCCCTCCTGCCACCGCCGCTGCATCCAGCCGTAGACCCGGCCCAGCAGCGGAGCGGAAAATTCCTCCGCTTTGAGTCCTCCCGTGAGATCCAGTAGCGCTGGCTCCAGGAGGATCTGCCCCAATACGCCCTCCTCCGCCACGGCGGATTTGACGTTTTCGTATTTGAGCCCCGAGGCAGTGGGCTGCAAATTCTCAGCTGGTCGGAGGCTCTGGCGTTCCTCCCGCTTTTTCCGGGCACTCTGCCGCCTTCGGTAGGCCCGCTCCACCTCCAGCCGCATGGCCTGGGGCTCCACCCCCGCCATCTCCGCGACCCGGGTGCTGTAGACCTCCCGCTCCACGGAGGAGTCCATGGAGGCCACCAGCTCCGCCGCCTCCTTGAGGAATTCCACCTTCTCGTCATCGGCGGTGAGGTCGTGCTTTCGGCGGATGGTCTCCAGTTGGTAGACCGCCTGATTCTCCGACATACCCAAGAGCTTTTTGAACCGATCCGCCCCGTATTTTTTTAGGAACTCGTCGGGATCCTTGGCCCCCTGCATCCTTAGCACCTTGACTGTAATGCCCGTCTTCTCCAGAATGCCGATGGCACGCTTGGCGGCGTTCTGTCCGGCCTGGTCTCCATCGTAGCAGAGCACCATCTGCTTGGTATATTTCGCCAGCATCCCCGCCTGCTCCTGGGTCAGGGCAGTGCCCAGGGATGCCACGGCGCAGTCGAAGCCGTATTGGTGCATGGAGATGGTATCCATATAGCCCTCAGTGAGCACCAGCATCTCCATCTTGGTCTTTTTCGCCACGTTCAGCGCAAAGAGGTTCTTGCGCTTGTTGAAGAGCATGCTCTCCGGGGAGTTGAGGTATTTGGGCTCCGAGCTGTCCATGACCCGGCCGCCGAAGCCGATGACATTGCCCCGAACGTCGATGATAGGGAACATCACCCGGTTTCGGAACCAGTCATAGGTGCTGACAGACTCCACCAGATTGCCGTTTTCATCGGTCTTCTCCCGGCGCTTCGTGCGCACCAGCCCCGCATCCTGGAGATCCTCCACCGTATAGCCTTTCGCCAGCATGGCCTTTTTGAGACCATCCCACTGGTTAGGCGCAAAGCCCAGGCCGAAGGATACGATGGTCTTTTTCGTAAGGCCCCGCTTCAAGAGATATTGGAGCCCCTCCCGCCCCTGGGGACTTTTCAGGGTGTTGTGGTAGAACAGAGCCGCGTCCCGGCAGAGTTTCCAGAGATGCTCCTTCCTGCGGAGGTTGGAGACCCGCCTAGGATCGTCCTCCGGCACCTCCATGCCCGCTCTCTTGGCCAAGAACCGCACCGCATCCGGGTAGTCCAGGCCCTCGATCTCCATAATGAAGTTCACAGCGCCCCCGCCCTTATGGCAGCCGAAGCAGTAGTAGATGCCCTTTTCCGGGGCCACAGAGAAGCTGGGTGTCTTCTCGTTGTGAAAGGGACACAGGCCGAAAAGGTTGCTGCCCCGGCGGGTCAGGGTCACATACTGGCCCACCACGTCCTCAATGGGGGTCTTTTCCTCTAATTCCTGTAGGAATGCCTCTGGAAACGGCAAGACACGCACCTTCTCTCCGATGATTTCCAATTTTTCGTAAGATTATGCAGCATTTCGTTACCCGCGCACCTGCCAGGCCGTGGGGATGAAGATCTCGCTGAATTTATAGACCGCGTATTTATCGGTCATGCCCGCGATGTAATCCGTCACCGTCCGCTCGATGCCGTCGAAGCTCAGCTGGGGCTGGAAGTCAGGGGGCAGCTTGCCGGGGTGCTTTAAGTAATACTCATAGAGCATGCCAATGATGTCCTTTGCCTTGGCCTCCTCCCCCTTGGCCACCGGGTTTCGGTAGACCCGCTCAAACATAAAGTCCCGGAGCTTTTCCATGGCATCGGCCACCTCCGGATCCCGTTCTAAGTGATCCAGCCCCTGGGAGTGGCGGATGATGTCCATGACCAGGGTGTTGATCCGCTGAGAATGGGTCTCCCCCAGCACGTCGGTGATCTCCGTGGGGATGTCGCTGTTCTGGAGGATCCCGGCCCGGCGGGCGTCATCGATATCGTGGTTGATGTAGGCGATTCGGTCTGCCAGGCGGATGATCTGTCCCTCCAGGGTCTCCGGGATCCGATCCCCGGTGTGGCCCACGATGCCCATACGGGTCTCATAGGTGAGGTTCAGGCCCTCGCCGTCCTTTTCAAGAATGTCCACCACCCGGAGGGACTGCTCGTTATGCCGAAAGGACTTTCCGGGCGCACATTTTTCTGTGCAGGAGCAGGCCGGAAGTTCTCCGCCAGCGGCCTCCAGTGCCGCCAGCAGATCG
>CAKTEB010000069.1 GCA_934546685.1 uncultured Oscillospiraceae bacterium | reverse complement strand
CGCACCCCAAGGGTACTTCCTACGGGCCTGCTTTGCAGTCCCTCCGGGGCGCCCCCCAAGGGGACTTGCTTCGCAGCGCAGTAGGCACGAGCAAGGGGGATAAGCGGAGCGCCCCTTGCGATTAGAATTCGGGCTAGGCAGTTAGGCGGATTCGTCGAGCCCCTTTGCGGCCGCTTCCACCGGGCACTCCAGCCCCGCCGCTCTCTGTACCCTCTCCTTCGCAGCGGTCTGAAACACCGCCATGACCCGTCCCACAGCGATCATGGACACAAACGTCCCCCCGCCGACGCCCAGCAGCGGATTCCCGGCCAGGGCCCCCATCACCAGGGACACGGTCACGCACCCCAGATCGAAGAAATTCTTGCACAGCCCCAGGGGCTTGCCGCTGCGCAGGGAGATACTGCTGACGATGCCATCCCCGGGATTGGGGATCAGCTGCATATCCACGGTCATGGCCGCCCCCACCCCGGTGAGCACGATGCCCGCCAGCAGCATCCCGATGTCCGTGGGCAAATACCTGCTCTCATACCGGATCACCAGCTGAAACACCGCCATGAACCGGGTGAAAATAATGCTCACGGGGATCTGAAGCAGATCCAGCCAGCTTCGGGCCTTCCCCTTGATGAAGAACTCCGCCCCCACGAACAGGCAGTAGACGATCAGCGTCAGGTTTGCGAAATTCAGCCCCAGCCAGCGGCTCAGCGTAAAGGGCACCGACACGATGGCCGACGCCCCCAGCCCCGCCTGGGCCGTCATGGTGATGCCCAGGGCCAGGAGCACCATGCCCAGTAAATACAGCCCGATCCGCCAAATTCTTTCCTTCTGTACCACCAACGGTACCCCCTTTTTCATCATGCTATTATATGATACCCCTATATTCTCACAAAGTAAATGTGCGTTCGACACAAAAAGGGCGGCCATCCGGCCGCCCTTTCTCTATGCGATATGCGGTTTACGCTTAGTACAGCTTCGCGCCCGCGGGGATGTGGTCGTCCACCATCAGAAGATGGAGCCGCTCCTCCCCCTCCTCGGAATGCACTGCGGAGATCAGCATGCCGCAGGAATCAATGCCCATCATCTTTCTGGGAGGCAGATTGGTGATGGCGATGCAGGTCTTACCCACCAGCTCCTCGGGCTCATAATAGTCGTGAATACCACTTAAAATGACCCGATTCTCGCCGGTTCCGTCGTCCAAAACGAACTTTAAGAGCTTTTTGCTCTTCTTCACGGCTTCGCATTCCTTGACCTTCACAGCCCGGAAATCGGACTTGGAGAAGGTGTCGAAATCCACCATGTCAGAGAACAGGGGCTCGATCTCCACCTTGGAGAAGTCGATCTTCTCGGGCTTTGCCTCAGCCTTGGCGGGCTGGGACTTCTTATCGAGATCCGTGGGCTTCATGGTCGGGAACAGGATCACGTCCCGAATGGTGCTGGCTCCGGTGAGCAGCATCACGCACCGGTCGATGCCGATGCCCAGGCCGCCTGTGGGAGGCATGCCGTAGGACAGGGCGGTGATGAAGTCCTCGTCCATCATGCCGGCCTCCTCGTCGCCGCCCTCCCGCATCTCCACCTGCTTCTGGAAGCGCTGGCGCTGGTCGATGGGGTCGTTGAGCTCGGAGAAGGCGTTGCCCATCTCGCTGTGGCAGATAAACAGCTCGAACCGCTCGGTGAGCCGGGGATCCTTGGGGCTCCGCTTGGCCAGAGGGGACACGTCCACGGGATGCATGGTGATGAAGGTGGGCTGGATCAGCTGCTCCTCCACCTTCTGGTCGAAGCACTCGTACAGGGCGTTGCCCCAGGTCTTCTCCTTGCCCTCGGGGATCTCCACTCCATGCTCCTTGGCGGCGGCCACGGCGGCCTCGTCGTCGCCCTCGATGGCCATAAAGTCCACGCCCACATACTTTTTCACGGCCTCGGCCATGGTCATCCGGGGCCAGCCCTTCTTGAGGCTGATGTTCTCGCCCATCCAGGTGAGCTCCGTGGTGCCCAGCAGCTCCTCCGCGGCCCCGGACAGCAGATCCTCAAACAGATCCATCATGTCGTTGAAGTCCGCGTAGGCCTCATAGAGCTCCACGGTGGTGAACTCCGGGTTGTGCTTGGGATCCATGCCCTCGTTCCGGAAGATCCGGCCCACCTCGTAGACCTTCTCCATGCCGCCCACGATGAGCCGCTTCAGGTTCAGCTCCGTGGCGATGCGCATGTACATGTCGATGTCCAGGGTGTTGTGGTGGGTGATAAAGGGCCGGGCGCTGGCGCCGCCGGAGATGGTGTTCAGCACCGGGGTCTCCACCTCGATGTAGCCCCGATTGTCCAGGAACCGGCGCAGGTACTGGATGAACTTAGAGCGCAGCTCAAAGGTCTTCCGCACCTCGGGGTTCATAATGAGATCCACATACCGCTGGCGGTACCGGAGCTCCTGATTGGTGAGGCCGTGGAACTTCTCAGGCAGGGGCAGCAGGGACTTGGACAGCAGGGTCACCACATTGGCCCGGACGGAGATCTCTCCCCGCTGGGTGCGGAATACCACGCCGTCTACCCCCACGATGTCGCCGATGTCGTACTTCTTAAAGGTCTTGTAGGCTTCCTCGCCCACGTCGTCCCGGCGGACATACAGCTGGACCCGGCCCTCCCGATCCTGGAGATCGCAGAAGGTCACCTTGCCCATGACCCGCTTGGACATGAGCCGTCCGGCGATCTTCACCGGCTTCTCCTCCAGGGCCTCAAAGTTGTCCCGGATCTCGGCGGTGTTGTTCTGCTTGTCAAATTTTGTGATCTGGAAGGGATCCTGGCCGGCCTCCTGCAATGCAGTGAGCTTGTCCCGGCGAATTTGCAGCAGCTCTCCCAGATTTTCCGTGTTGTTCTGATTTTCCGGCATACTTCCGCCTCCGTTCAGCGCGTGATTTTCAGGACCTTGTACTGGATGGAGCCCACGGGAGCCTCCACGTCCACCACGTCGCCCACAGACGCACCCAGCAGCGCGATGCCGAAGGGCGCGTCATCGGATACCCGGCCGTTCAGGGGGTCGGCCTCCTGGGAGCCCACCAGCTCAAAGGTCAGCTCCTCGCCTGCCTCGATGTCGAGAACCGTAAACTTGCAGCCCAGGCCGATGTGCTCTGCGTCCGCCTCACCGGCGTTGATGACCACGGCGTTGGCCAGGATCTCCTCCACCTCGGCAATGCGGGCATAGAGCTTTGCCTGCTCGTTTTTCGCGTCGTCGTACTCGCTGTTCTCGGACAGGTCGCCGTAGCCCCGGGCGACCTTGATCATTTCGGTAACTTCCTTATCCCGGTCGGTCTTCAGATAAGTGAGCTCGTTCTGCAGTTCCTGATAACGCTCAGGTGTCAGCTTATATTCTTTTGCCATTGTCAAAAAACACCTTTCCTTCGCCGTTTCCGGCGGTGATCTTTCTAAATATCGTATCGCTTAGGGAAGAAGCGTCCCTAAGGCCGCCTGGATCTGAGGATCGTCCCCGGGCTCCAGCTTGCCCAGGGCCAGCTGCTGCCTCAGGTCATCCTCCAATTCCAGCGGGGTATCCGGGGTCACGCCCACGTCGATGAGGCTCTCCCCGTTGGGGGTAAAGTATTTGCCGATGGACAGGTTCAGGCAGCTGCCGTCCGAAAGCTGGAGGCCCACCTGATAGTAGCCCTTGCCGCAGGTCTTCTCGCCCACCACCTTGCCCGCGCCGTACTGCTGGATGCAGCAGGCGAAATACTCCGCGGCGGAGTAGCTGTCGCCGTTGCAGAGCACCGCCATGGGCAGATCTACGCAGCTTGCGTCAGAGGTGACGATCTCCTCCTCCCCGGCGTAGTTGACGGTGTGGAAAATAGTCCCCTCGGGCAGCAGGTAATCCAGGAGCTTCGTGAGCTCCGTTTTCAGGCCGCCGGGATTGTTCCGTACGTCAAAGAGCAGGCTGGTGGCCCCCTGATCCTGGAGCTCCTTGATGAGGTCGATCACCGCGTCGGCGCAGCCGCCGTCAAAGTTGGTGATCTTGATATACCCCACGGAATCCTCCAGCAGCTGGCCCTTGGCGGGCACCACCTTCAGGGCCCTGCGCTCCACGGTGAAGGTCTTCTCCTCCCCGTCCCGCAGGAAGGTGAGCTCCACAGTGGTGCCCTCCTCCCCCTGAACCATGGTCTTGACCTCCGCCAGGGTGTAGTCCGTCACGGCATTCCCGCTGACCTTTATGAGCACGTCCCCGGGCAGCACCCCGGCCTCCTGGGCCGAGCCGCCGTCTCCCAGCTCCGTGACCTCATAGCCGACGAGATTGCCGTCGTCGTCATTTTGCGCGGTGATGGTGATGCCCACGCCCACATAGGCGTTGTTGATGTTGGACACATAGGACTGGTAGTCGCTGGCGGAGACGTAGTAGCTCCACCGATCTCCCAGCCCGGAGATGATCCCAGAGGCCATGGCGTCGTTGACCTCCGTCATGTCCACGTCGTCCCCGGCGATAAAATACTGGTCCACCAGGTCCATGATCTCCTGGTATTTCTCCAGGCCCGCCTGATTTTTCTCCGCCTGGGCCTGGATGGCCGTCTCCTGCCGCCGGACATTCGAGACGTTGATGGTCAGTCCCGCGGCCAGCCCCATGACCAAGGCACAGAGCACCGCGGCATAGCGTCTGAGCTTTCCTTCCATGTGCCGCCCTTCCTCAGATGGAGGCCAGGCCGCCGATGATCTCCGCCACAATGGGCACGATGATCAGCAGGGCCAGGAGCGCGGCCACAATGGATATCATTTTTTTGCGTTGTTTGTTCGACATAAATGCCCTTTCTTCCCTTATCTTACGGAGTAAATGTCCCGGGAATCCAGGTACTTCTTGACCATCAGGGCCACCTTGAAGATGATGGCGTGGTCAAACTCCCGGAGATCCAGTCCGGTGATCTTCTTGATCTTCTCCAGCCGGTACACCAGGGTATTCCGGTGGACAAAGAGCTTTCTGGAGGTCTCGGAGACGTTCAGATTGTTCTCGAAGAACTTGTTGATGGTGAACAGGGTCTCCTGATCCAGGGCATCGATGGAGTTCTTCTTAAAGACCTCGGACAGGAAGATCTCGCAGAGGGTGGTGGGCAGCTGATAGATCAGGCGGCCCAGGCCCAGGCTCTCATAGTTGATGATGCTCTTCTCGGTGTCGAAGACCTTGCCCACCTCGATGGCGGTCTGGGCCTCCTTATAGGAATCCGCCAGCTCCCGAATGTGGCTGGCCACGGTGCCGATGCCGATGACGGTCTTCACAAAGAGCTCGGAGTTCAGGGTCTCCTCGATGCTCTGGGCCAGCTTGGTGAGCTCCTTGCCGTCGCAGTTGGGCTGCACCTGCTTCACCAGGACGATATCCGTCTCGTTGATGGACAGCACATAGTCCTGCTGCTTCTCCACAAACATGTTCTGGAGAATGTCCATGGCGGCCACGTCCACCTTGCCCACCTGCCGGATCAGGAATACGGCTCTGGGCACGTCGGTGACGAAATGCAGCTCCTTGGCATGGATATAGATGTCTCCGGGAAGAATGTTGTCGGTGATGATGTTCTTGACAAAGGTACCCCGGTCATGCTTTTCCTCATAGCTGGTCTTTGCGCCGTTGAGGGCCACGCAGGCCATGATACACAGGCTCTTGGCCAGCTCGTCCTCTCCGTTCACATAGACAGCATAGTCAAACCGTGCGCTCCAGCTCTGCAGGGCCTTAAAGGTTTTTCCGTCGGTGACCGTCACCAGCTCGCTGGCTGCGTTCAGGCGGTGGACGGCGTCCTCCCATTTATCACCCAGACCAGAGGGATCCGTGGCGGCGATCACATTGCCATCGCCGTCGATCACGCCCACGGCGCGGTCGCTGGCGTCCTTCATCTGCATGATAACACTCTGAAACATTCTGCTGGACATAGCAGTTTTCCTCCTTCTGTGGAAGCGCCCGGGTCTTGGGCGGCTCCGCATTGATTTTATGACTGCGGGAAGCATGTCAGTCCTGGAATTTTCATCCACACAATACTTGAGAGAGATTGCCTCTAACTGTATTACTATAAACGTTTTTCAGGAATTTTTCAAGACCTGTCTGACGATTTGCACATGTTTTTCCCGATATTCTTGTGAAGGATTGCGTATTTTTCGTGAAAATCCCCAAAGGTCGCCCAGGTTCTCCCAATTATCCTGGGGAGAAAAAACAGGAGCCAGCCACAAGGCTGGCTCCCATATGTCTGTAAATTAGAGGTCGATGCACTTCTCGGTGTCGGGATCGAACAGATGGACCCGGTCTGCCTCGAAGGTAACTTCGATTCTGTCGCCCATCTTTGCGGTGGAGGTAGGATCCACGCGAGCGGTGAACTGCTTGCCGCCGATGACCAGGAACAGGTTGGTCTCGGAGCCCAGAGGCTCAACGGTATCAACGGTAGCGGTGAACTTGTACTGAGGATAGTTGGTGAGATACAGCTCCTCGTCATGGATGTGCTCAGGACGGATGCCCATAACCACTTCCTTGCCGACGTAGGCCTGAACCTCGGGCTTGAGACCCAGGGAATCGGGCAGCTGAACGGTGGCGTTCTCGTTCTCATCGCCGAAGGTGATCCAGGTGTGGCCGTCCTTGGAGGACAGCTTGGAGCCCTCCAGCTTGTTCATGGAGGGAGAGCCGATGAAGGTAGCGACGAACAGGTTGACAGGGTTCTGATACAGATCCTGAGGAGTAGAAACCTGCTGCATGATGCCGTCCTTCATAACGACGATCCGGGAGCCCATGGTCATGGCCTCGGTCTGGTCATGGGTAACGTAGATAAAGGTGGTATCCAGCTTCTTATGGAGCTTGGTGAGCTCGGAGCGCATCTGCGCACGGAGCTTTGCGTCCAGGTTGGACAGGGGCTCGTCCAGCAGGAAGACCTTGGGGTTACGCACGATAGCACGGCCCAGGGCAACACGCTGACGCTGGCCGCCGGACAGAGCGGCGGGCTTACGGTCGAGCAGGTGCTCGATCTCCAGGATCTGAGCAGCCTCTTCCACCCGGCGCTTGATCTCATCCTTGGGCGTCTTGCGGAGCTTCAGGCCGAAGGACATGTTTTCATAAACGGTCATGTGCGGATACAGAGCATAGTTCTGGAACACCATTGCGATGTCTCTCTCCTTGGGAGGAACATCGTTGCAGAGCTTGCCGTCGATGTACAGCTCGCCCTCGGAGATCTCCTCCAGACCGGCGATCATACGCAGGGTGGTGGACTTACCGCAGCCGGAAGGGCCGACGAGAATGATGAATTCCTTATCCTCGATATCAAGGTTGAAATCGGTGACAGCAATGACGCCGCCTGCATATTTCTTATAAATATGCTTCATAGTTACGCTGGACATAATATACCCCCATCTTTGCTTTGTTTAAGATGTGGTTATTTTAGCACACCGGGCCCCGGATGTATAGTATCCGATTTACCAAAGGTTTTCAATTTGCTTTGTGGAATCTGCCTATTCGTCGAAAATCTAGGGTCATTTCTGTGGAAAATCACAAGATATTGTCTATTTCAGCGGGACAAAGGAGCCGCCACTGCCCTTTTTCGAGGCCCTCCAGCGTCAGGTTCCCCTCCCGGATCCGCCGGAGATAGGTCACGGGCTTCCCCCGGGAGGCCAGCATCCGCCGCACCTGATGGTACTTCCCCTGGCGCACCGTCACGAGACAGCCCCCATCGCAGGGCCGCAGCTCCGCGGGCAGGCACTCGGTTCCATCCCGGAGCGTGATGCCCTGCCGGAAGGCCAGGACGTCCGAATCGTCGATCTCCCCGTCGGTCTCCGCGTAGTATTCCTTCTCCACCTGGTGCTTGGGGCTGGTGAGCCGGTGGGAAAGGTCGCCGTCGTCGGTGAACAGCAGCAGTCCCTCGGTGTCCTTGTCCAGCCGCCCCACGGGAAAGAGCTTCTGATACTCCTTGGGCAGCAGCTCCATGACGGTCCTGTCCCTGGGGTCGCTGGTGGAGGTCACATAGCCCGCCGGCTTGTGGAGCATCAGCACCCGGGGCCCCAGGGGCCTTGCGGGCCTTCCGTCCACAAGGACGGTCTGCCCCTCCCCCACCTTCTCCTCGGGCTTCCTGGCGGGCACGCCGTCGATGGTCACCCGGCCGCCCCGGATCATATTTTTGACCTCCGACCGGGTGCCCAGCCCCGCGTCGGCGAGATATTTGTCCAGCCGCGTCATAAATGTCCGCCTCCGTTCTAACCTGTCCTCCCCGGGAATATGCTAAACCAGAATAGAGGAGGTCTTCTTATGGTGATTTTCACTGCGAAATTGTCAAAGCCGAAGCTCATCGGCCTGGTGGTCCTGGCCGCCGCCCTGATCCTGCTGATCGTCTTTCTGGCCAATCGAGGCACCGGCACCGCCCTGGAGGCCGCCGCCCCGGGCAAGCTGGAGACCCCGGAGAGCCGCCAGGAATTTCTCTCCTCCCTGGGCTATACCGTGGGCGAGCCCCTCCGGACCCAGGAGGTGCTGATCCCCAAGGAGTGGAACGAGGTCTACGCGCAGTATGCCGCCCTCCAGTCCTCCCAGGGCTTCAAGCTGGAGAAGTACAAGGGCAAAAAGGTCATGCAGTACGTCTATGAGATCGAGAACTGGCCCCAGGAAACGAGCGACCCGGTGTACGCCACGCTGCTGACCTATAAGGGAAAGCTCATCGCCGGGGAGATCAGCCGGGGCGGAGCGGACGGCTTTTTGCGCCCGCTGCTGTCGGCGTGATGTCTTCCGCGGCAACACCGCACAAATGTGTCTGCGATATCGCCTTGTATTATACTATATAATAGGGAAGTTGTGAATAGGGAAGGAGCCGGGGCTTCTTCCCTATTTGCCCGTTATGACAGGATGGTGGGAATGATTCTGCGCTGGGACCCATCCGTCTTGCCGCACTGCGGGAACCTACGGTCTCCGACGGCCATATCTTTCTTCACGCAAAGAAAGATATGGCCCCCGGAGGGCGTGAGTTCATGCAACGCAAAAAGTGAGCCGTCTGTTGCAGCAGACGGCTCACACGCTAGGTAACTAGTGTTTGATGTTCATGTATGTTGTGGCAGCCGTCCGGGCTTCCACACTTTTATGATACCACCCATTCCCGTTTTGTCAACGGGAGTTTTCCGACATCTTCCTTACAGCACGCCGGTGAAGACCAGGAACAGCAGCACGAAGGTGGCCAGCACCACCAGGGAGAGCACCGCGAAGCCCGCGTGGTAGCTGCCGCCGCTCTTGCCCTCGTGGGCGGGCACCAGGTTGGCCCGGCGCAGGGCGGTGACCAGGGGCTTATAGAGCACCATGGTCAGGCCGGTGTTGATGCCGCTCTTGATGAGGTTAAAGGGCAGGAACACCGTGGGCAGCATGCCCACCACAACGCTCCGATCTACGCCCATGTACATGGGGGTGATGATGTAGTTCCACAGCAGCATGGAAACGGTCATGGCGACCATGCCCAGCACCAGGCCGCCGATGGCGCCCTTCATGTTGTGGAGCTTCTTATAGAGCAGCGCCGCAGGCACCACAAAGGCACAGGTGGAGATGACGTTCATAATCAGGCCGTAAACGCCGGTGGTGGACAGAGTGACCATCTCGATGAGAGAGGTGATCACAGAGATCACAACGGCGGTCATGGGGCCGTAGAGGAAGCCGCCGATGGCGACCACCGCGTCCTTGGGATCATAGCTGAGGAAGCCCGCCACCGGGGGAATCAGCTGGCTCAGCAGCGCGGCGATGTAGCTCACGGCAATGAGCATGGCAGTGACCACGATCTTGTGGGTGGTCTGGCTGCGGGAAGTGGATACAGTGTTGGTCATGAGAAAAACCTCCTTTGGATTACAAAACACCTGAACGCCGCCGTGCATTCAGGTGTCACAAATCTAAGGGAGGTGTGAGACACATCTTCTTTCATCCAGACTTGAGGCCACCCAAAGGATCGCCAATTACTGTCGGTACCGGAATCTCACCGGTTCAGCACTCGTCGGAGCGCTCGCGGACTGGGCCAAAGGCCATCACCGCCGGTCGGGAGTTGCAGTGGAGACCACCGCGCACCCTGCCCTGAAAACATGGTTCATCAGATATTCTGTTCATGCCATAGTATAGCAGGACATTTCCCCCATGTCAATAGGCTTTCCCAAATAATTTAGCTCTCGCAGGATAAAGGCAATACCACGCAAATCGGCAAGAGAGTCTGGCGCGAGATTTTTTTGCCAGAAAAAGGTGTAAAACCGCAGACATACTTTGTGTATTTCAAGGTTTTACAAACGAATTTCTGGCGGAAAAGATCCGTCAGAATCCGAAGACGTATTTGCGCGGTGTTGCCTCAAGTGCATAAATGCACCAAAAGAATACAAGCCGCGCCTTGCGCCCGTCCTCTTCCGGTGGTATGATGATTCTATCGAATTCAAACTATATCACGCCGAAAGGAGTCACTGCTATGCCTTATGAATCCCTGACCGCCCCGCTGACCCTCCGGGGCAAGACCCTGAAGACCCGGCTGCTCTACCCCGTGGCTCAGCCCCACTTTCTCCAGGCCAATCAGCTGTTTCCCGACGATCCGGTGGTGAGCTACTACGCCTCCCGGGCCAAAAACGGCGCGGCCATTCTGCTGATGCAGGATCTTACGAACCTGGATCAGCGGAAGATGCCCGCGGATTGCGGCCATTTCGCCATGTACGACATGGACGACATCGGCTGTCAGAACGGCTTTACGTTCCTGGCGGAGATGGTACACTATTATGGCAGCTACATCACCCCGGAGCTGAACCTGGACAACCGAATGCCCCTCCAGGTCAACGATCCCGATGTTCCCTCCCCCTACGGCGCGCCCCCGAACCCCTTCGCCATGATCTCCAAGGACGAGGAGGACCAGGTCACCGCCGCCCCCGGCGTGAAGCCCATGGAGGAGGGGGTCTCCGGCGCGCCGGGCCGCCCCATGGCCGGGGCCAGAATGATGACCCGGCAGGACATGGACGAATACATCGCCGCCCACATCCAGCACGCCCGGGCCTACTACAACTTCGGCTTTGACGGCGGCTTCTTCGACTTCTGCCACAATTTCAACATCGGCAAATTCCTGAATCCCACCACCAACTGGCGCACCGACGAGTACGGCGGCAGCCTGGAGAACCGGATGCGGTTCCCGGTGGAGGTGATCCGGGCCCTCCGGGAGGCCATGGGGGACAAGTACCTGCTGGTGGTCAACGCCCCCAACATCGGCGGCCCCATGGGCATGGACATGGACGAGGCCGCGGAGTTCCTGAAGGCCATCGATCCCTACATCGACCTCCTCCAGGTTCGGGGCATGCACCCCGACCACGAAAGGGTCACCGTCTGCGAGTCCGCTGTCCTGTCCCAGGGCCTCAAGGACCGAGGCGTCAAGACCCCCATCGCCATCTCCACCTATTATAAGGATCTGGATTCTCTGAATAACGTCATCGCCTCCGGGGCGGCGGATCTGGTGGCCCCGGGCCATCTGTTCATCTGCAACGAGCATCTAGGGGAGATCCTTCGGGACGGCAACGGCGAGGATCTGAACCCCTGCATCGAATGTCACGCCTGCCGGGGCACCTCCTCCACCGGCGACTGGATGAGCCACTGCACCATCAACCCGGAGATCGGCATGGAGCACCGGGCCAAGCGGCTCATGGAGCCCGTGACCCGGCAGAAGAAGGTGGCCCTCATCGGCGGCGGCCCCGGGGCCATCAAGTGCGCCATGTGGCTGAAGGATCGGGGCCACACCCCGGTGATCTTCGAGAAGTCCGACGCCCTGGGCGGCCAGATCAAAACCGCCGAATACCCGGAGTTCAAGTGGGAGCTGAAGCGTTATCTGGACTTCCTCCGGAATCAGGTGGCGAAAAAGGGCATCGCCGTTCATCTGAATACAGAAGCCACCCCGGAGATGATCCGTTCCATGGGCTTCGACGTGGTCATCGCCGCCACCGGCTCCACCCCGGCCCGGCCCAACATTGAGGGAGCCGAGACCACAGACTGGAACGGCGTGAACATCTATGGAAATCAGGAGAAGCTGGGACGGCGCGTGGTGGTCATCGGCGGCAGCTCCGTGGCGGCGGAGGCGGCCTGCTATCTGGCCGAGTGCGGCCATGAGGTCACCGAGATCAGCCGCCAGGGCCGCCTGGCCTATGACCTCAATCCCATCCGCTCCATCGGCTATATGAACGAGAAGGCCCAGAAGCTGGGCGTGAAGGTCATCCGCAAGGCCAAGACCACGAAGATCGAGCCCGGTTTGGTGACTTACCAAAACCGCAAGGGCGAGACCCTCACCGTGGAATGCGACGACATCGTGGCCTGCGGCGGCATGACCCCCAACAGCGAGGCCGCCATCGCCTTCCGGGGCAGCGCGCCGGAGTTCTATATGATCGGCGACTGCCGCCAGAACGGGAATATGCGGAATGCCATTCGGGACGCCTATGCCCTGGCCATGGGCATCTGACCGCCAGAGACTGGAAAAATTCCGTTGACAAAACAGGATTCGGTGGTATAATAAAAGTGTGGAAGCCCGGACGGCTGCCACGAACATAACATACTAGCAAAACTGCGAGGGGTGACCCTCAACTAGCCTTGTAGGCCGTCTGTTCCAGCAGACGGCCTACTTCTTTCTATCGTTCAGACGATCTATCACCTGAATGAAAATCCAGACAATGGATACAATCCAGAACAAATTCTGAAGTGTTATGTATATCACCTCCCAGGGGAAAAGATTTCCCGCGAGGGC
Organism: uncultured Oscillospiraceae bacterium; assembly: GCA_934546685.1. Lineage (GTDB taxonomy): Bacteria > Bacillota > Clostridia > Oscillospirales > Oscillospiraceae > HGM13006. The sequence goes on along the minus strand of CAKTEB010000069.1, from coordinate 569 downwards.
TCTATACACGCCTCCATTCCGCTCTCGCGGGATGACAGGGCAAAAACCGTCTTTTACCGTCACCGTCTGCTATCCAGTGAAAACGGACAGTAGCCGGTGGGCTTCCACAAGGTCACTATAGCATAATTGGGTGAAAAAGTAAATATGTTTGATTATAATTAAGAGTGAAATATAGGACTGTCAGTGCCGTTTTTGCCGCAGTGCAGGGACCGACGGTCCCCGACGGCCCCATCTTTCGTTACACGACGAAAGATAGGGGAGAAAGGCGTGACTCGTCGTCGCAAGCTCCGTATCCTTCGTTTTGGCCTTTGGGCCAAAAGCTCGCTCTCTCCGCTGCTCCGCCTCTCCCCATCGAACCCACTTCGTTGGGCTTCGCCGGGGCCCCTTTAGAGCGGCCCCTTGGATCCCTGGCGGGGGTTAATAGGGACAGGCCTTGACGTATCGGTGCCAGACGGGCCCGCATCGATGCCTAGCCCGAATTTTAATCGCAAGGGGCGCTCCGCTTATCCCCCCTTGCTCGTGCCTACTGCGGTGCGTACTTTGCACAACGTTATTCAACCTCCGCAATG
>CAKTEB010000068.1 GCA_934546685.1 uncultured Oscillospiraceae bacterium | reverse complement strand
CTCAGCCTCTACCACAACGCCGTGGTCGTGGGCATACTCCACCACCTGACGGGTGATGGCGATGTTCTCCTCAAAGGGCTTGGAGGAGGCGTCGATCATAACGGAGGTAAAGCCGTCATCGATGCAGGATTTGCAGGTCTCAAAGGTATCGCCGTGATCCAGGTGCAGGCAGATGGGCAGACCGGTCTCGATTTCAGCTGCCTCTACCAGCTTGACCAGGTAGGTGCGGTTGGCATAGGCGCGAGCGCCCTTGGACACCTGGAGGATCACAGGGGCGTTGCACTCCCGAGCGGCCTCGGTGATGCCCTGGATGATCTCCATATTGTTGACGTTAAAGGCGCCGATGGCGTAGCCGCCGTCATAGGCCTTTTTGAACATTTCCGTAGATGTGACAATAGGCATATTCACACACTCCTTATGGTTGAAGTTGCCTTTAGTATAGCATCTCTATTTCCAAATTGCAAGCGGGCGATAGAAAACGAATTGTTCCAAATGTATCATACAAGCAACTAGATCGACAAAAAGAATGCATATCTACCCTTGCGGTTTCTGGGCGGGAATGGTATCATTACAAAAGAAACAAATAGGAGGTAATCACTATGACCACTCCCCTGTCCGGCGCGTGCATCTTCGGCCAGTCCGGCGGCCCCACTTCTGTTATCAATGCCAGCGCCTGCGGTGTCATTGAGACGGCGCTGAAAAATCCCTATATCACCAAGGTCTACGGCGCGGCACACGGCATCAAGGGCGTGCTGAATGACCAGCTCTATATCATGGATGAGGAGGATCCCAAGGAGTTGGCGCTGCTCCCCTTCACCCCCTCCTCTGCCCTGGGCTCCGTCCGCTATAAGCTGAAGGATCCTGAGGTGGACGCCACCGATTACAAGCGCATTCTGGAGATTTTCAAGAAGTACAATGTCCGCTACTTCTTCTACAACGGCGGCAACGATTCCATGGACACCTGCTCCAAGGTCAGCCGGTATCTGAAGAGCGTGGGCTACGAGTGCAACGTCATCGGCGTGCCCAAGACCATCGACAATGACCTCTACGGCACCGACCACTGCCCCGGCTTCGGCAGTGCCGCCAAGTATATTGCCACCACCTGCATGGAGGTCTCCCTGGACGCCAAGGTCTATGACACCGGCATGATCTGCATTATTGAGATCATGGGCCGGAACGCCGGCTGGCTGGCCGGTGCCGCGGCCCTGGCCTCCGCCTCCGGCGAGGGCCCGGATCTGGTGTATCTGCCCGAGATCCCCTTTGACGTGGACAAGTTCTATGCCGATGTGGAGCGCATCTACAAGGAGAAGGGCAAGGTCATCATTGCCGCCTCCGAGGGCATCCATGATAAGGACGGCAAGTTTATCTCTGAGTACGCCGGTGAGGCGGCCAAGGATGCCTTCGGCCATACCCAGATGGGCGGCCTGGCCCAGGTGCTCCAGAGCATGCTGAAGTCCAAGATCGACTGCAAGAGCCGCGCCATTGAGCTGAGCCTCATGCAGCGCTGCGGGGCGCACCTGGCTTCTCAGACAGATATCGACGAGGCCTATGCGGTAGGCGCTGCGGCAGTGGACGCCGCCACCTCCGGCAAGACCGGCTATATGGTAGCTATCCACCGTACCGGCAACGCCCCCTATACCTGGGAGACGGAACTGCTCCCCCTGGAGAAGTGCGCCAACTTTGAGAAGAAGGTGCCCACTGAGTGGATCAACGCTGAGGGCAACGGCGTGACCCAGGAGTTCATCGACTATGCCCTGCCCCTGATCCAGGGTGAGACCAAGATGCAGAAGGTCAATGGCCTGCCCCGGTTTGCCAAGCTCAAGAAGGTCCTGGCGAAGTAAGACAATAGATTTTGGCGCTCCGGTGAAATGCCGGAGCGCCAATTTTTACTGCTTCTGATTCACGATGTGATAGTACACCTTTGAGGTCAAGAAGTAGACTGCCAGATAGACCAGCGCAAACACGCCGCTGCAGATGGCAACACAGGTCAAAAACAGCCTTGTATTGGTCATTTCCAGTGCGGCCAGACAGCCCTTGACCATGGGGAACGCGAACATGGTATGGATAAAGGCGGTGATCAGGGGCAGGAAGAACACCGTCAGCACCTGAGAGTGGATGCTGGAGCGGATCTCCTTCTCCGTCAGGCCCACCTGACGCATGATGGCGTACCGCCGGGCGTCCTGGAGACCCTCGGAGACCTGCTTGTAGTAGATGATCAGGATGGTAGCCACCAGGAACGTGAGCCCCAGGAAGATGCCCAGAAAGAAGAGTCCCGCATAGCTCTCCATGAGACTCTCACGGATGACCGCCCGGGTGGCGATGCCGTAGGCGAAGGAGCCCTTGTCGCCGTAGTCGGTGCTCCACTGATGGGAGAAGCTGCTCTCCGCATCGGCATCCTGGAGATCAAAGCCGCAGTAGGTTGTTGTTATCACTTCGTCGGTTGCAATCGAAGCAAAATCCTGATCCGAGATCACCAGTGCATATCCGGCGTTGGCGGAATCAATAAACTGGCCGGACAGAGGAAGCTCCGGGATCCGCTTTGCGATAGAATAGGTCTGGTTTTCTACGGTGATGGTGTTGTAGTCATAGCGCTCCGCCGTGTACATCAGCACCTGTCCAGAGGACAATTTGGCGTTAGCTCCGGTCAGCGCGTTGTAGTCGGAAAGCGGCATCCAGGCAATCACGGCGGCGCTGGTAAACTCGGCTAAGGTGGAGGTGCTGGCGCTTATATCATTTCGGGTCAGGGTGTCGCCCTTCAAAATGCCGCTGTAGGTGATATACCGGAAGGTGTCTGCCTGGACGGGAGCTCCATTGAGGGACTGGCCCAGCTTCAGCGCGCCATCCAGCGCCTGCTGGATGCGCTCGTCGGTGGCCTTGTGGCCCCAGAGGGTGAGATTGACGCTGTGAGGAGCTCTGGAATCCACGATCTCCTCGGTGGCCGCGTAGAGGCTGATGGTGGAGGAGACGGTCACCAGCACCATGGTGGAGAGAATGCAGATGTTCGCCAGGCTCACGGCGTTCTGCTTCATCCGGTAGAGCATGCCGGAGACGGAGATAAAGTGCCGGGTCTTGTAGTAATAGCGCTTGTTTCGCCGCAGCAGCTTCAGAAATACAATACTGCCGGAGGTGAACAGGCAATAGGTGCCCAGCACCACCAGTACCACCGCCACGAAGAACAGCAGCAGCGCCGCAATGGGATTTTTAATGGTGACCGCCAGGGTGTAGCCTGCGCCCAGAAGCAGGATGCCTAGGATCGTCAGGAACCACTTGGATTTGGGCTCCCGCTCCCCTTCGCTGCCGCTTTTCAGCAGGGAGATGACGCTGGAGAAGTGGATCTGCCGGAGGTCGTTGAGATATACGGCCAGAAAGATCAGGGCGAAGATGCCCAGGGTGTCAGTGAAGGCACGAATGCTCAGCTGGAAGCCCGCTGCGCCGGGGGTTCCCATCAGGAACATCAGCAGCAGATAAGAAAGATAGTCCAGCAGCGCGCCCAGGGCCAGGCCGATGACCACACCGGCCACGGCTAGGATTAGGGTCTCGTAGGCCAGGAGCCTGGCGATGTGCCGCCGCTCCATGCCCAATACGCAGTAGAGGCCGAATTCCTTCTTCCGCTGCTTCATCAGGAAGCTGCCGGTGTAGAACAGGAAAATGGCGGAGAAGATGGCAATGACGTTGCTGCCCAGGGAGGCGGTCAGGGTGATTTCACTGGCCCCCTTGACAGAGGACAGATACGGCATCCAGGAGATATTCCGAAGGATGTGATACATAGCCACCACGAAGATCGTGGTCAGCATATAGGGAATGTAGCTCCGGCGGTTCTTCCGGATGGCGTCCCAGGCGAATTTCGGATAGAACAGCCTCACGCCTGGTCACCGCCCCTCAGAAGCATGGTCAGGGTATCGGAGATGGTCTCATAGAAGGCTCCGCTGCTCTCCCCTGCACGGTAGAGCTGGTGGAATACCTGGCCGTCCCGGATGAACAGCACCCGGCTGGCGTGGCTGGCGGCTCTGGCGGAGTGGGTGACCATGACAATGGTCTGGCCCGCATCATTGAGATTGTGGAACAGGCCTAAAAGCTCGTCGGTGGACTTGGAGTCCAGCGCGCCGGTGGGCTCGTCCGCTAGGATCAGCTTGGGCTCCGTGATGACAGCCCGGGCCACTGCCGCCCGCTGCTTCTGACCGCCGGAGACCTCATAGGGATACTTTTTCAGCAGCCCGGAGATGCCCAGGCTGGCGGCCAGGTTCTTGAGGCGTCCGTTCATCTCGGAATAGTGCATGCCCGAGAGCACCAGAGGAAGATAGATGTTGTCCTCTAGGGTGAAGGTGTCCAGCAGATTGAAGTCCTGGAATACGAAGCCCAGATTGTCTCGGCGGAAGCCTGAGAGCTCCTTGTCCTTCAGGGTGGAGAGCTCCTTCCCTGCCAGCACCACCTCGCCGGAGGTGGGCTTGTCCAGGGCTGCCAGGATGTTTAAGAGCGTGGTCTTGCCGCTGCCGCTCTCGCCCATGATGGCCACATATTCCCCCTCTGCCACAGAGAAATTCACATTGCTCAGAGCCTCTACCTTGTTGCCGCCGAAGCGGGTGGTGTAGACCTTCCTGAGATTTCTGACTTCAAGGATCGCCATAGAAATGTTCCTCCTGTTATGGATTTTGTCTTTGTGGCTATATTATAGGGGATCGGGGCCAGAGCTGCCATGGATTTGCCTTACAGTTTGGACGGGGAACCTTACAGTTTTGTAAGGTTTGCGGGAGCTGCGGTTCATATATAGCAAAAGAGGGGCAGCCCTAGGGCTGTCCCTCTTACTATATCACAGCTTAGTCGATCTTGCACAGCTCGCAGGCGGTCTTCGCGGCCAGCGCGGCGTTGTTGTATACCAGCTGGATGTTGGAATCCAGGCTGTCTCCGCCGGTGAGCTCCTTGACCTTTGCCAGCAGGAAGGGCGTGGTGGCCTTGCCGTGGATGCCCTGCTCTTTGGCCTCTTTGATGGCCTGATCGATGGCGCCGTTGATGACGGCGGGATCCATGGAATACTCCTCGGGGATGGGGTTGGTGACCAGCATACCGCCCTTCAGGCCCAGCTCATGCTGCACATGGAAGGTCTTGGCCAGCTCTGCGGGGGTGTCCATCCGATAGTCCACGCCGAAGCCGGACTTCCGGGTGTAGAATGCGGGCAGCTCGTCGGTGCCGTAGCCGATGACGGGAACGCCGTGGGTCTCCAGGTACTCCAGAGTCAGGCCCAGATCCAGAATGGACTTGGCGCCAGCGCAGACTACCATCACAGGGGTGTTTGCCAGCTCCTCCAGGTCGGCGGAGATATCCATGGTGGTCTCAGCGCCGCGATGCACGCCGCCAATACCGCCGGTGGCGAAGATCTTGATGCCGGCCATGTGGGCGATCATCATGGTGGTGGTGACGGTGGTAGCGCCGTCCTCGCCCCGGGCCACCAGAGCGGCCACGTCGCGGCGGCTGGCCTTGGCAATGGCCTGGCCCTTCTTGCCGAAATACTCGATCTCCTCAGGAGTGAGGCCAGCCTTCAGGCGGCCGCCGATGATGGCGATGGTAGCGGGTACCGCGCCGTTCTCGCGGATGATCTTCTCCACGTTCAGAGCGGTCTCTACGTTCTGGGGATAGGGCATGCCGTGGGAGATGATGGTGGACTCCAGGGCAACAACGGGCTTGCCGGCTGCGACGGCAGCGGCGACTTCGGGGTTTACGTCCAGAAAACGATTCATGTTCATGATGATACCTCCATATTCATTCGTGCAATGAGTGCTTCTTCTGTGAGTTCTTCGTTGATGGTCTCCGTCCCCTCAATGGAGATGGAGGATGCGGCGGAGCCGGCCATGGTGGATCTTCTCAGGTCACTGCCCTGGAGATAGGCCCAAACCAGACCTGCCACAAAGGCGTCCCCTGCCCCGGTGGCGTTGTTCACGGTGACCGGATAACAGGGCAGCTCCAGCATTTCATTGTGATCCGCGGCCAGGACGCCGTCGGTGCCCAGGGAGATAAAGACCCGGTGCATGCCGGTGTCCAGCAGGGCCTGGGCCGCACGCTTCAGATCCTCGTGGCTGTGGATGGGGATCCCGGAGAGGAGCTCCGCCTCCAGCCGGTTGGGCTTTAAGGTGTGGAGCTTGCCCAGCACGCCCTTGAGCTTCTTTGCCTTGGTCACAGAGACCGGATCGGCGAAGATGGGGGGCGTAACGTGGTCGGCGATGTACTCGATGGATTCCTGGGGAATGTTGGCGTCTACCACCACCAGCTGTGCGCCGTTGAGAAGATTCAGGTTCTTCTCCAGGTACGAGGGAGAGATTTTATTGGAGATCTCCATATCGCTGACGGCCAGGGCCATGTCTCCGTCGGGGCCGCCCAGGTAGACATAGGTAGAGGTAGAAGCGCCGGGAACCGTGCGCACGCGGCTGAAATCCAGGCCGCAGGCGGTGCAGGTGGCGGCGATCTTCTCCCCGTAGAGGTCAGAGCCAATGGCACTGAGCATCCGGGCGTCCATGCCCAGAAGGCTGATGTTGTGGGCGATATTCCGGCCTACGCCGCCGACGCTCATGGTCACGGTGCCGGGGTTGGAATCACCGGGGATCAGTGAGGCGAAGCTCTTGCCGCCGATGTCCATATTGACGCCGCCAACCACCACTACATAGGTGCCGGAGCGGAGCACATAGCCCTTCCCGGCGATGAAGCCCTTCTTCATGAGGTTGGAAATGTGGACCGCCACAGAGGAGCGGGTGATCCCTGCCTTTTCGGCCAGCTCCTGCTGGGAGATCATGGGGTTTTCCTCGATCCACCGTAGGATCTGGCGTTCGCGCTGGGTCATTGCGTCACCTCCAATAAGGAAATGTTTATCTTTAGTAATCTAATGCTTAGTTTACACGGTTCGCCCCTATTTGTCAAGGGGGTGACGCAAAAAACTTCCGAAGAGATCCTCGGAAGTTTTTGATTTGCTTATTCAATGTCAAAGCGGTCTCTGTTCAGCCCCAGGGCGACCCTTGTTCCCTGACCCGGCGCGGAGGTGATGGAGATGCTGTGGCCCAGTCGGCTGAGGATCTCGCTGCATAGGTACAGGCCGATGCCGGTGGTCTTCCGGTCCCGGCGGCCATTGAGGCCTGTGTAGCCCTTTTCCAGGATCCTGGGCAGGTCCTCCGGAGCGATGCCAATGCCGTTGTCTGTAATGGTCAGCACGCCGGGCTCTGGCATGGAGATGGTGACCCGTCCGCCGGGGGCATATTTCAGCGCGTTGGACAGCAGCTGCTCCAGCACGAATTCCAGCCATTTCTCGTCGGTGAGCACGGTAAAGCCGGTCTCCCGGAAGTCCAGCTGTACCTTGGCCCGGATGAACTGCCCGGCATAGGTTCGGACTGCCGTGCGGATAATGGGATCCAAAGGCGCTTCACGGATCACGAAGTCAGAGATCCCCTCCCCCAGCCGCAGATAACCCAGGGCCATGGAGACATACTGCTGGATCCGAAACAGCTCGTTTTTCATCTCTCCGGCAGCGGGCACGTCCTCGGATTGGAGGATCAGGTCCATAGCGGAGATGGGGGTCTTGATCTGGTGGGCCCAGAGGGTGAAATAGTCCAGGGTGTCGCTGTAGCGCTGTTCCTCGTGGAGCCGGAGCTGCTGCTTTTCCTCATAAAGCTGACGGAGCAGGGCCTGATAGTCTTCTTCGATGGAGTTCAGGGGCACCGGCAGATAGTCCAGACTGTCCCGGAGATCCAGGGAGCGAAGCAGCTGGTGACGGCTCTGATAGCGGAAAAAGCCGAAGATCAGTGCCGCCAGCCCGAAAGTCAGCCCCAGGGCCAGGGCGTAGAGCACCGGCACTGTCGGCAGCTGGCACAGGGTCAAAACGGCCCAGCAGCTCAGATAGAGAAATGCGGCAAACAGGATCGCGCCCCGATATTGACGCAGATAGGAACGCAGCATAAGCCCCTCCCAGGGTCAGGAAATCAGATATCCCATGCCCTTTTTTGTTACGATAAAGTCTTGCAGTCCGGCGGCGGAGAGCTTCTTTCTCAGACGGCCAATGTTGACGGTCAGGGTGTTCTCGTCCACATAGCAGTCCGTCTCCCATAGCGTTTCCATCAGCGTGTCCCGAGATACCACAACGCCTGGTCGGGCCATCAGAGCCTCCAGGATCCGATACTCGTTCTTGCTGAGCTCGATCTTCTGGCCCTCGAAGCTGAGGCTGGCATCACCGGTGTTGAGGGTGGCTCCATGGGCCTGGGGCTGCGGGGGCGTGTTGGAGAAGTCATAGCTCCGCCGCAGGAGCGCCTGGATCTTTGCCATAAGCACGCTGAGGTCGAAGGGCTTGGCGATGAAATCGTCGCCGCCCATGTTCATGGCCATGATAATATTGAGATTCTCCGAGGCCGAGGAGATGAAAATTACGGGGATATTGGAGGCCTTCCGGATCTCCTGGCACCAGTGATAGCCGTCAAAAAACGGCAGGGAGATGTCGAGCAGCACCAGCTGGGGCTGAAAATCCCGGAATTCCGGCATGATATCCTGGAGATTTTCGGCGGCCTTGACCTGGTGGTCCCAGCCGGAGATATACTTGACCATGGCTCCGGCGATCACCGGATCATCCTCTACGATCATAATACGGTGGGGCATGGCTTATTCCTCCAGGGCTTCGTCGATGGCCTGACGGATGTTCTTTACCCGCACCACGGTCATGCCATCCGGGGGGAGGATCTTGGCGCTGCCCTGGTGGGGGATCAGCACCCGGTTGAAGCCCAGACGGCTCAGCTCACCCAATCGGAGGCTCAGATTGTTTACAGCCCGGATCTCGCCGGTGAGGCCCACCTCGCCGATGGCGGCCACGTTGTTGGCGATGGCCTTGTCCCGGTAGCTGGAGGCCAGAGCCAGGATCAGCGGCAGATCTGCCGCCGGCTCCGACAGGCTCAGTCCGCCGATGACGTTGATATAGCCGTCGCAGGCGGACAGGCGCATGCCGCCCCGCTTGTCCAGCACCGCCATCAAAAGGGTGGCACGGTTGAAGTCAAAGCCGTCGGTGGTACGCCGGGGCACATTGAAGCTGGAGGTGACCACCAGGGCCTGGATCTCCGCCAGAATGGGCCGGGTGCCCTCCATAGCGCAGGCTACACAGGTACCCGGGGCGTTGAGAGGTCGCCCGGACAGAAGCATCTCCGAGGGGTTCTCCACCTCCTGGAGGCCGCTTTCATGCATATCGAAGACGCCCAGCTCGTTGGTGGAGCCAAAGCGATTTTTGGCGGCGCTGAGCAACCGATAGGAGGTGTTCCGGTCTCCCTCAAAGTACAGAACGCAGTCCACCATATGCTCCAGCACCTTGGGGCCGGCAATGGAGCCCTCCTTGTTGATATGGCCCACCACAAAGACCGTGATGTTCCGGGCCTTGGCCAGGTGCATGAGGGTCATGGTGCACTCCTTCACCTGGGTGATGCTGCCCGGGGCCGAGGTGCCCTCATTGGTATAGAGGGTCTGGATGGAGTCGACGACCAGCACATCCGGCTCCAGTTCCTCCACGGTCTCCAGAATGTCCTCCATGGCGGTCTCTGACAGCACAAATAGCCCGTCACCGGTGACGCCCAGGCGCACGGCGCGCATTTTGAGCTGGGTCTCCGATTCCTCCCCGGAGACATAGAGCACCTTAAGGCTTTTCGACACATAGTCGCAGAGCTGCAAAAGCAGCGTGGATTTGCCGATGCCCGGAGCGCCGCCCACCAGCACCAAAGATCCCCGGACTGCGCCGCCGCCCAGCACCCGGTCCAGCTCGCCCATGCCCGTGGAGAAGCGTACCTCGTCGGTGGTATCCAGCTCCATGAGCGGCCTGGCGCTGCGGCGGGTACCGGAAGCGCCCACCGGGCTCCTGGATTTGGGTACGCCCTTGGGCTTGGGGGTCTCCTTATGCTCGACAATGGTGTTCCATTGGCCGCAGGCGGGGCATCGGCCCTGCCACTTCATGGTCTCATTGCCGCAGGAGGTGCAGAAAAATACGGTTTTTTCTTTCATTGGTAGATCCTCATGTTACACGCTGGAGAGATCCTCCAGTGGATGGTGGACCACCGTCAGCGCAATGACGATGGCCAGCTGATTCTGATAGCCCGGATCCTCCAGCCGGCGCAGCTCCTGGTGATTGGACAGAAAGCCGCACTCGATCAGGAGCCCTGGGCCCTTGATATGGTTCATAAGATACACGTCCGGGGACACCGGCTTTGCCTGCCGGGCGTTCTCCGGATCCACGGAGGTCTTGATGGCCCCCTGCAGCGCCTGGGCCAGGGCCTTCACGCTGTCCGAGGGGGTATAAAACACCTGGGCTCCACGGTATTTCTCCTCCGTGTAGGTGTTGCAGTGGATGCTCAGCAGCAGCGCCCCGGGATGGCTATTGACGATCTGCGTCCTGGTGCGGATATCCGATACCTTTTTCTGCGAAATGGACTTGGCATCGGCGCTGGACAGGTCATCCTCACCGGTGCGAAGCATCAGCGTCTCCTCCCCCAGCAGCCCCAGCACCGCGTCCACCCGCCGGGCAATGGCCAGGTTCAGGGTGCTTTCCAGGGTACCGTCATAGCCGGAGGCCCCGCCGTCCATGCCGCCATGGCCTGCGTCGATCACATACAGCCGCCCCGCCGGAGCGGAAACTGCTGCCGAGGCCCGAAGCCCATGGCCCGCAAAGGCTGCCAGCAGCACCAGCGACAGCACATACATACAGGATAAAAACCTGGCTCCTCCATGCTTCATAAAAACACCCCCATAAAATCTATGAGGGTGTCTTACGGTTATGCCTCAGCGAAGACGCTTATCCTTGTCCCGGGACTTGTAGATGAGCTTGTAGAAAATGCCCTTGTTGTTGTAGCCGTTTTTGTAGGCCAGATAGCCGATGATGGGCTGAAAGATCATGGGGATGATGTAGAAGATGGCATAGCCCCAGACAGAGGTATCCACAGCCATCTTCACTGCGCCTACGAAGGAGGCAAAGGGAGAATAGAACACCAGCCACAGCACCGAAAACAGATCCGACCAGGTGCCGGAGCCCAGGGACAGCACGCACATCAGGAGCACGCAGACCAGGCCGGGGATCTGCGCCAGAAGCCCGGTTTTGAGGCCGCGCTTGGGGTCATATTCCAGGTAGCCGTATTTCACCACGTTGTAGTCCCGCATAGCCAGCTTGTAGATATCCGTGTAGTCGAAGTAGACCCACAGGATCAGCAGCAGCACGGAGATCGTCCAGTTGAGCCACAGGGGCACGGAAAAGGAGCTGGTGAGAATGGCATAGATGGCATACAGGGCCAGAACCTTTATGCCAACATACCAGTGCTTCCGCACAAAGGAGAAGTCGGTGCTGGTCATCACATTGGGATCCGCGGACCGGGCGGAGAATTCGGGTTTCTTTTGATTGTTTGAGGCCATAAAAACAGATTCCTTTCTGGGACTCTATGATATCGTCTAATTCTGACGGCGATTCTCGCCATGTCTTGTCATTATAGCACAGATTATCCCCAGTGAAAAGCCAAAATCCGAACAGATTTTGCAATTCCGGCATAGGCTGGCGGGAGATCAGATGAAGGAGGTCTTACCATTGGATACAACTAGCAAGCAGGTGGAGTGCAATGCGGTCACCACTGGGAAGCTGCCCCAGTGCGGCATGCTGTCGGTGCCCTATGTGCCGGTGCAGCGGAGCACCCAGGACAGCTATCAGGCCGACAAGGCCCTGGCCCGAGGCACGCTGTTCCCGGGGCTGGATCTTCCCTACCGGGGCATGGTCAACGAGACCCCGGATACCCCTGCCCCGCTCCAGGAGCTCATGGCCCTGGGCTTTGCGGTTCAGGAGCTGGGGCTGTACCTGGATACACATGGGGAGGATCAGGAGGCCCAGCAGCTGTTTTTGAAGTACAATAAGCTCTACTGCGAGGGCATGGCGGAGTATGAGCGCCGCTACGGCCCCCTGCAGATGACCGCCAGCGACGGCGCGGATTGGTCGGCGGATCCCTGGCCCTGGGACTATCGCAGCAGAAATTCAGAGTCCAAAGCAGGCACGGCGGAGCAGGAGGTGTAGTCCATGTTTGTCTATGAAAAGCGGCTCCAGTATCCCATTCACATCCGGAAGCCCAATCCCCAGCTGGCGAATATCATTATCACACAGTACGGCGGGCCCGATGGCGAATTGGGCGCGTCGCTCCGGTATCTCTCCCAGCGGTATAGTATGCCCAACCCAAAGCTGAAAGCGCTGCTTACGGATATTGGGACTGAGGAGCTGGGCCACTTAGAGATGATCGGCACCCTGGTGCACCAGCTGACCCGGCAGGTGAAGGATTCCGAGCTGGAGAACAGCGCCTTTGCCCCCTACTTTGTGGATCACGGGGTAGGCGTCTATCCCACGGCGGCCTCGGGCTCTCCCTGGAATGCGGCCAGCATGGCGGTGAAGGGCGACCCCATTGCGGATCTCACGGAGGATATGGCGGCGGAGCAGAAGGCCCGGGCCACCTACGATAACATTCTGCTTCTGTCTGACGATCCGGACGTCAACGATGTCATCAAGTTCCTGCGGGAGCGTGAGGTGGTGCACTTCCAGCGGTTCGGCGAGGCCATGGAGATCATGAAGGATCAGCTGGACCGGCGGAACATTTACGCCTACAATCCTGCTCTGAATTTGACTGACTAAAACTAAGCAGGGACAAAGCGCGTTGCCTTGTCCCTGCGATTTTGTTATTCCGGAATGACCACCTGGAATTCCAGGGTGATGGGCTCTATACCCTGGGCGGTTACGGTGAGAGAAGCCTCCCCTGCCTGGCCCAGGCTCTTTACATAGGTGCCGCCCATGCCGCCTTTGAGGCTGATGACGTCGGGGCCGATTAGGGCGATGGGCCCGGTGACAGACAGCCGCACCGGCTCCTGATAGAAGCTCAGGAGATTCCCGCAGTCGCTGACAGCGGAGATACGGACAGCGGTCACGTCGTAGCTGGTCTCCTCCAGGAGCATCGTATGAGAGGGATCCACCCGCAGGGCGGGCCGCTCCATGGGCTGCTTGGTGACCACGGCCACCACATGGCCGTTTTTCACAGCCTCAAAGCGATAGCTGGTGACCTGGCCGCCCCAGCTGCCGATATATTCGTTGTAGAAGTCCAGAATATCCTGCCGCGTAATGCCGTACTGGGCCTCGCAGCGGTCGATCATGGCTTTTGCATCCTCGGGCAGCGTGTTGAGGCCGTATTTGCAGGCGGCCTGGAGCACAGCCTTCACGTCCCGGTTTGCCTCCGGGGTCAGGCGGTAGTCCTCCATCAGGCAGTCTCCCACCAGGTCGTCAATGGGAATGGGCCCGTGGGGCATGCTGTGATAGGGGGAATCGGAAAATTCGGCGATAAAGCGTCCGTTCTTATAGAGCCGCACCGTATCGGCGTTGGTGACGGCATAGACCGCACCGATGATCCCGGCGGGATGCTCGCCAATGTCCATGGAGGAGGA
>CAKTEB010000067.1 GCA_934546685.1 uncultured Oscillospiraceae bacterium | reverse complement strand
ATTTAGAACGGTCAATGTGACTGAGGACGAATTCCGCAGAGCGCAGGGATACCTCGTGCTCCGGGGAAACGCCGCCGAACAGAACCAGAAGATTCTTCATGTTAAGTTGCACCTCTTATATAATCATAATCTCTGTCTTGACTATCTCTATATAATATGATAAAACGGGGTATAAAACAAGTGCTGATTTCCGATTTCCCCGGGGGAAATTTTCCGGGAATCCGCAGGGACGGTGGAAATCCCGCCCCCAAGCGTATATAATAGTAGTAGCAAAGGAGGGATGCACCATGCAGATCGAGCTCACGGAAAAGGAATTTCGGCGGCTTCTGGATATGGCGTACATCGGCAACTGGATCCTCAATTCCACCCGGGGCGGGGACCGCTTCGAGGACTATGACCGGGTGGAGAGCAAGCTGTTCTCCTATTGTAAGAACCACGGGATGGAGGCTCTGACGGAGAACTGGAACGGCCGGCCGGTGCCCTCCCGGGCCTTCGCTGAGGGCGGCATCCACGAGGCCATTATGGACTATGAGGACGCGGTGTTCTTTGACATCCTGGCCGAGGAGCTGGCGAGAAGGGACATGGACTACGCGCCCATCTCCAATCAGAATTATGACGAGCTGGTGGCCCGGATGGATGAATATATGGAGGAGTTCGAGCGGAACGGCACGGAGCGGCTTCAGGTCGAAGATATGTAGAAGACTGGGTGCGGAAACGCCCTCGCAGGAGGGCATTTCCACACCCGTTTTTTATCCCATTTTTACCGCCGCGTCATACAGCACATTCCTTGCCACGCCGCTCTCCTTGCTGACCGCCTTCACGGCATCCTTCAGCGACATGCCGCTCTCCCGCAGGGCCTCCACCCGCTGAAGGCAGGTCTCCATGCTCGGCGCTTCCTCCCTCTTGGGCTCCGCACCGGCCACGATCAGCACATATTCCCCTCTGGGGCTGTTCTCCTGATAATATTGAAGGGCCTCGCCCAGGGTGGTGCGCAGGGCCTCCTCGTGGAGCTTGGTGAGCTCCCGGCACAGGCATACCTGCCGCTCCGGCCCGAAGGCTCCGGCCAGATCCTCCAGAGTGGCGATCAGCTTGTGGGGGGCCTCATAGAAGATCATGGTGCGGGTCTCGTCCTGGAGCCCCTGCAGGTGCTCCCGCCGGGAGCGCTTATTCACAGACAGAAAGCCCTCGAAGCACCATCTTCCCGTGGGCAGGCCGCTCATGGCCAGGGCGGTCACGGCGGCGCAGGGACCGGGGATGGCCGTCACCGTCACGCCGTTTTCGTGGCACAGCCGCACCAGATCCTCTCCGGGATCGGAGATGGCGGGGGTGCCCGCGTCGGTGACCAGGGCGCAGGATTCCCCCTCCAGCAGACGGGTTAGGATCCGGGGGCCGCTTTCCTGCTTGTTGTGCTCGTGATAGCTCACCAGCTGCTTCTTGAGCCCCAGATGGTTCAGAAGCTTCACGGAAACTCTCGTGTCCTCGGCGGCGATGAAATCGGCGGTGGTCAGCGCCTCCTGGGCCCGGGGCGAGATGTCCCCCAGATTGCCGATGGGGGTGGGGACTAGGATCAGTGTACCAGACATAGCGTTCTCCTTTGCTGGGCCTCAGGCCCGATGGTAGATGGCCCGGAGCCGGGGACTTTCCTGCCCCGCCGGGGTGTAGAGATAGAGGTCGTTTTCCCAGGTGAGGCCGGGCTTGCCGCCCCGGCGGGCCTCCAATAGAATGAGATTCACAGGCTGGCCCTCCCGGTGATGGACAGGCAGCAGCCGCTTGGGCTCCATGCCGTATTTTTGCAGACAGAAAATGAGCGTGCACAGCCGCTCCGGCCGGAAGACCACACAGAATTTTCCACCCCATTTCAGGGCATAGCCCGCGGCGGCGCAGAGCTCCTCCAGGGTGCAGCTTCCGTCGCTGCGGGCCGTACCCAGGCCTTTTTCCGCCACAAAGCCGGAGCTTTCGGCGAAATAGGGGGGATTGGATACCACCAGGTCATAGTCTCCGGCGGAAAGCAGCGCCCGATGCGCCCGGAGATCCCCGTGGATCAGCCGACAGCGGTCACGGAGGCCATTCTCCGCAAAATTCCGCTCCGCCAGCCTGCACGCGGGCTCCGACAGCTCCAGGGCGTCGGCCCGGGTTTCCGGGAATTTGCTGAGCAGCAGCACCGGCAGGAGCCCGGAGCCGGTACCGAGATCCAGGATCTTATCCCGCTTCCCGGCCCCGGCAAAGTCCGCCAAAAGAATGGAGTCGGTGCCCATGGGGAATACTCCCGGGGCGCTGTATAAAATGGGGCCATTGTCCCACAAATATTCAGCCACTGCATATCACCTCCGGAGATTCAGGGCAATACCATATAAATTAGCGTCGAGGATTCAGCCAGAGATTTTGCGTCGGAAAAAGGCAGTTTTTCACAGACATACTTTGTGTATCTCAAGAAAAAATAACGCATTTCCGGCGGAAAAGATCGGCTGAAGGCCGACGATACATTGATATGGTGTTGCCCCAAAGAGAAAATGGACGCCGCAGAACGGCGTCCATTTTGCTACCATAACAATTAGTCCTGGGCGATTGCCTCTACGGGACAGTTGTCAGCGCAGGTGCCGCAGTCGATGCAGACGTCGGCGTTGATCTCATAGTGCTCAGCACCGGCAGCAATGGCCTCCACGGGACAGTTGCTGGCGCACAGACCGCAGGAAATGCAGTCTTCACCGATCTTGTATGCCATGTGTGTTACACCTCCAATTCGGGTTTGGTTCCATTTAAGTACAACCACGGTATCGTGATTTGACTTCATTGTAACACGGATTTGGAAAAAAGCAATTCTTTTCTGGTGTGATTTTTCGGAATCCGCGTGGTATTTGTTTGAAATCCCGAGGAAATGGACAGGATCATGGAGAGGGGAGGGGGCGATATGACCCATGAGACCTTTTCACCCAGGGCTAAAACCTGCCTGAATTGGGCCCAGGCCACGGCGGCGCTGATGGGCCACAGCGGGGTGGACAGCGGCCACCTGCTGCTGGGCCTCAGCCGCAGCCCGGAGGTGGGGAGCCTGCTTGCGCGCTCCGGCGCGCCTATGGATCGGCTCCTGGAGGTCCAATGCGCCCGGTGGGGCCGAGGGGCCCCGGGCTGGGGCGGCCTCCAGGGGTTCACCCGAGAGGCGGAGCAATGCCTTGCGGCGGGCGCCGCCGAGGCCGGAGGCAAATATCCCTTGGAGCCTGCCCAGCTGCTGCTGGGCATCCTGCGTGTCTCCGGCAGCGCCGGGGAGATTCTGCTCCGGGATCTGGAGGCGGACCGGCAGCGGCTCTATACCGGGGCCAAACATCTACCATACAGCGGGGGAGGAAGCACCGTGGTCACAAAGCTATTAGACCGGTTCAGCCAGGACCTGACCCAAAAGGCCGGGGCCGGAGAGTGCATGCCGGTGATCGGGCGGGAGCGGGAGCTCCAGCAGATGATCCAAATTCTATGCCGAAAGACGAAGAACAATCTGGCCCTGGTGGGCCGGCCCGGGGTGGGCAAGACGGCCCTGGCAGAGAAGCTGGCCCAGGAGATCTCCGGGGGAGACGTGCCGGAATCTCTCCGGGACAAGCGGGTGGTGGCGCTCTATATGTCCGCCCTGGTGGCGGGCACCAAGTACCGGGGCGAATTTGAGGAGCGGCTCCGGGATATCCTGGATGAGGTGATCCGGGCCGGGAACATCATTCTATTTGTAGATGAGATGCACACCATTGTGGGCGCGGGCTCCGCCGAGGGAGCCGTGGACGCCGCCAACATCCTAAAGCCCGCCCTGGGCCGGGGAGAGCTCCAGCTCATCGGCGCCACCACCGAGAAGGAATACCGGAAGTATATCCTTCGGGACGCGGCCCTGAGCCGCCGGTTCTCCCAGGTGACGGTGCCGGAACCCACCAGGGAGGAGACCCTGGAGATCCTGCGGGGCCTCCAACCGGAATTCCAGCGGTTCCATCATGTGCGCTATTCCGAGGAGGCCATCCAGGCCGCGGCGGCGCTGTCCGGGCGGTATCTGCCCCAGCTGTGCTGGCCGGACAAGGCCGTGGATCTCATGGACGAGGCGGCGGCGCTGGTGCGCCTGGGCTCCGAGCAGCACATCTCCGGCCGGGAGCGGCGGCAGCGCCGGGGCCTGGAGCAGCAGCTGGCCGGAGCCGTGGAGAACCGGCAGTATGAGGAGGCGGCAAAAATTCGGGATCAGCTGGGACGGCTGGGCCGGGACATGCAGGAGAAATGCCGCCGCCGGGGCGTTCCCACGGTGGAGAAGGAGCATGTGGCCCAGGTGGTCTATGAGCGCACCGGGGTCCCCGTGGAGGATATCCTGGCCCAGCCCGGGGGCAGCCTGCTGGCGCTCACAGACCGGCTCTGCCATACCGTCAAGGGCCAGCGGATCGCCGCCGAGACCGTGGCCAAGGGCCTGCTTCGGAGCCGCATGGGGCTCACGGGTTCCCAGCGGCCCAGGGGCTGCTTCCTGTTCGCGGGGCCCACGGGAGTGGGCAAAACGGAGCTGTGCCGGGCCATGGCCAGGGAGCTCTACGGGGAGCCCGGGGCCCTGATCCGCCTGGACATGACGGAGCTCAGCGAGAAAAACGGCACCGCTACCCTCATCGGCGCGCCGCCCGGCTACGCGGGCTACGGGGAGGGCGGGCTTCTCACGGAAAAGGTGCGGAACCGGCCCTATTCCTTAATATTATTCGACGAGGTGGAAAAGGCCCATGGGGACGTCCGGGCCCTGCTGCTCCAGATCATGGACGAGGGCCAGCTCACCGACGCGGAAGGGGAGACCGTGGACTTCCGGAATACCGTGGTGGTGCTCACCTGTAATTTGGGGTCTGAGGCCCTGTCGGGCCGGGGCGGCCTCTTAGGCTTCGGAGAACGGCAGGAGGACGGCCAGAGCGCCCTGCGCCGGGAGCTGGAATCCTGCTTTTCCCGGGAGCTGCTGGGCCGCCTGGACGCCATCGTGCCCTTCTATCCCCTGGATCCGGCGGCAAAGCGGCAGGTGGCGGAGAAGCTGCTGGAGGAATTCCGCCAAAAGGCCCAGGGCCCGGGCCGATGTCTGGAGCTCTCGGAGGAGCTCACGGGCTATGTACTGGATCGATGGCCCGGGGACGGCTATGGGGCAAGATCCCTCCGGCGGGTCATCGACCGGGAGCTGGGGGATCCCTTGGCGGAGAGAATGGCCCTGGGGGGCTGGGAGGGAAAGCTCAGGGCCCGGCCCGGGCCCCAGGGTGTGATCCTCACCACGGATTAAATAAATTTACCGGAGGCAGAGCGGCGGTTCTGCCTCCGGTGCTTTTTGCATAAAATAGGGGTGTGTAAGCTATTGTACGAAATCACGGAAAAGTGCGAAAAAGTTCGTAATATGACCGAAAATAAAGTAAAAATATCGTTTAGAACGGGAACGGAAATTGAACGAACCACGACAAGTTGCACAAAACAAACCGGAAAATACCCAGAGAAATCGGGGGGCGTTTATGGATTCTGCCATGGCTTATAGGGGAATTAGATAAAAAATATCGTGGTTTTTATGAAAAATTACTTGCTAAATGCACAAATTATGCTATAATCAATTTTGATAGGCGAAAGCCTTCAAAAAGTGCCCAAAGAGTAAGGCAAAAGACCGTGCCATCCAATACAATCGGTCTTTCTCAGCGGACACTCGCGCTTTCACGCAGAAAAGGACAAATACCGCGCAAGGCAGATCCATCGAGTCCCCCAGCGCTCGTGTGCAGGTTGGGCGTCCCGCGGGCCGGTGGATAAAACGTGGTATTTTGAACTTCGAGCGCTGCCGCTTCCAGGCAAGGCGGCATATGGGGAACGTGAAATATGCAGAAATGCAAACCAATCAAGTAAAGGAGAATTGGCATGCGATTGATTGAGTTGAAGCGCGACTGGCGTATGAACAAGGGCCTGTATCTCTTGATCCTGCCCATCGTCGTGTATCTTATCATCTTCAACTATCTGCCCATGGCGGGCATCGTTCTGGGTTTTGAGCGATTCACTCCCAAGAACGGTGTTTACATGAGTGAATGGGTCGGTCTGAAGCATTTCGTGACCTTCTTCAGCTCTGTATTCTTCGTCCGGGTATTGAAGAACACTCTGATCCTTAGCCTCTACAGCGTGATTTTCGGCTTCCCTGCACCGATTATCTTCGCACTGCTGCTCAACGAGCTGGATAACGAGTATTACAAGAAAGTCATCCAGGTTGTCAGCTACATGCCCAACTTCATTTCTACCGTCGTTATCTCTGGTATCATCATCGACTTCGTTGCTTCCGATGGCGTTATCACCGGCATGCTGGTGAACATCGGCTTCCTGAAGGAAGCAAAGAACCTTCTGTCTGTGCCCGAGTACTTCCGGACGATCATGGTGGTCACCGATCTGTGGCAGCAGGTTGGCTTCGGCTCCATCCTCTTCCTGGCAGCCCTCACCAGCATCGATCAGGAGCTCTATGAGGCCGCTGTGATCGACGGCGCAAACCGCTGGAAGCAGACCCTGAACGTCACCATTCCTGGCATTATGCCCACAGTCGTCATCATGCTCATCATGAAGATCGGCTCCCTGATGAATGCAAACCAGGAAAAGATCCTGCTCCTGTACAACCCCCTGATCTACGAAACCTCCGATGTCATCGGTACCTTCGTTTACAGAAAGGGCCTTCTGGAAGCAGACTATGGCTATTCTACCGCAGTTGGTCTCTTCAACTCCGCTGTCAACGTAGTGCTCCTGTTCATCGCCAACGGCGTGTCCAGAAAGTACTCCGAGACCAGCCTGTTCTGATGGGAGGAAGCTGAATTATGAATTTGAATTTCGTTATTAAGACTCCCAGCAGACGTGTATTTGAGGTCATCAACTACATCATCCTCGGCCTGTTCGGCATCATCTGTCTGCTGCCCGTGCTTCACTGTATCTGGGCATCTGTTTCGGATCCTACGCTGATGGCGCAGCATTCCGGCATTATCCTGTACCCTCTGTTTGATGCGGATCATCCCATCACCTGGTACGGCTATAAGATGGTCTTCGGCAACAACTCCCTGCTCATGGGCTACGCCAACACCATCTTCTACTGCGCAGTCGGCGGCGCTTTCTCCACCGTGCTGTGCACCATGGGCGGCTTCGTTCTGTCCCGTAAGGGCCTGATCCTGAAGAAGTACGTCATGATCATGATCACCATCACCATGTTCTTCAATGGCGGCATGATCCCCACCTACATGGTCATCAAGGGCCTGCATATGCTGGATACCCGCTGGGTTATGATTATCCCCATGGCTGTCAACGTCATGAGCCTGGTCATCATCCGTACCGCGATCCAGGGTATGCCCGACTCCCTGGAGGAGTCCGCTCGTCTGGACGGCGCTGGTAACTTCACCATCCTGTTCAAGATCGTGATTCCTCTGGTTAAGGCCACTGTAGCCGTGCTGGCCCTGCAGTACATCCTCATGAAGTGGAACTCCTACTTCGAGGCTATGATCTATCTGCAGACCCGCGCTCTCTATCCCCTCCAGGTTATTCTGAAAGAGATCCTGACTGAGTCTGACTCTTCCTCTCTGACCTACGATCCGGAGCTGGCCAAGTACTCCGATCTGGTTGAGTATTGCACCATCGTGGTCGCAATCCTCCCCGTATTCTGCTTCTATCCCTTCATCCTGAAGTACTTCACCAAGGGCATGATGGTCGGCTCCCTGAAGGGCTGATTTTGGAACAGAACCAGATACATAAAGGTTCAGATTCTGGCGCGCCGCATTTGCGGCGCGCCTTTTCTGCGCCTGAGCGGCGCAGAAAAATGAAATTCGCCTGCGGCGAGTGAAATGTGCAGGCGCACATGAAATCCAGCTGCGCTGGATGAAATCGTTGCGCGATGAAGATGCGGTAGGGAGTAGTCAGGTGCATCGAACAGGGTACCTTGTACGACGTAATTCGACCTAGGCACCGTACCCCAAGGGTACTTCCTCCGTTCCTGCTTCGCAGTCACTCCGGGGCACAGTAGGCACGAAGGGGGCGGAAGCAGTGCCGCAGGCATGCCGCCCCCTGATTAAAATTCGGGCGGAGTACCAATGCGAACACGTCTGGTACCGATTCGTCAAGGCCTCCTAAACATTACCCGGGGATCCAATGGGGCCCGCAGGCCCCTTGGTGTGTCTTTCTTCCATATCTTTCTTCACACAAAGAAAGATATGGCCCCCGGAGGGCGTCAGGTTTGATTTGCAGTTTGTAAAAACGAATAAGTGTTTGAACTAGCGTCCATACTACTCCCGGAGGCGATATCATGAAAATCACCAGCATCCAATACAGCGACCTGGTCAAGCGCTATTCTCCCAATTCCCACATCCTCACCGACACCCTCTCAGCCTTTGTGATTGGCGGCCTGATCTGCGCCCTGGGGCACCTGGTCTCCAACGGCTGGCAGCTCCTGGGGCTTTCTGAGGACCTATCCGGCACCGCCACGGCCATTACTATGGTGTTCCTGGGCGCTCTGCTCACAGGACTGGGGGTCTATGACCGCATCGCCAAGGTGGCGGGGGCGGGAACCATTGTGCCCATTACGGGCTTTGCCAACTCCGTGGTTTCCCCGGCTATGGAATTTCGCTCTGAGGGCCTGGTGCTGGGCCTGGGGGCCAAAATGTTCGCCATCGCCGGACCGGTACTGGTCTACGGGGTGGGAGCCAGCGCCATCTATGGAGTGCTCTACTGCGTCTCACGCTTTTTGTAGGGCGGAGTCCAAACAGCATGCCCCAAAGCACTTGAAAAAATGCTGCCCATGGATTACAATATTCTATGTGTATTAAATTGCAGCCGGGGACACCGGCCAGGAGGAAGAATGGCAAAGCTGTATTTTCGATATGGAGCCATGGGCAGCTCCAAGACCGCCAATGCCCTGATGGTGGGCTACAACTACTACGAGCGGGGCAAAAAGGCCCTGCTGGTAAAGCCTCGGCTGGATGACCGGGACGGAGAGGGCTATGTGGCCTCTCGGATGGGCCTTCGGCAGAAGTGCGACTATGTGGAGCACCTGGTGACCATGACCGCCCAGGAGATCCAGAACTACGACTGCATTATCGTGGACGAGGCCCAGTTCTGCACCAAGGAGCAGATCGAGTTCCTGGTACATATTGTGGACGATCTGTCGGTGCCGGTGATCTGCTACGGCCTCCGGACGGATTTCCAGCGGAATCTGTTCCCCGGGAGCATGTGGCTCCTGGCTTGGGCGGATGTGATCGAGGAGATCAAGACCGTCTGCTGGTGCGGCAAGGCCGCCACCTGCAACGCCCGGTTCAACGATAAGGGCGAGATGATCACCCAGGGCGACCAGGTGGTGCTGGGGGCCAATGACAGCTATATCGCCCTATGTCGAAAGCATCACCGACAGGGGAAATTGAAGGCGGATGAATAAAAATCGCGGCGCTGCATCGCAAAGATGCAGCGCCGCTGTTATGCTATCTAAGTCTTATCCCAGTCTCTCATAGTACCGATCCAGAGACGCCTGCTTGATCTCCAGGCAGTCCTCCAGACCCATATCGATGCAGGTGTTGATGAAATCATCCAGCTTCTCAATGGGCGCGTCGCCGATGATGTACCGGAGGAAGTTCTCCTGACCGTAGGTGATGATATCGCCGGCCTTGGAGTTATACTCGTCGGCCTCGTCGGTGGTCATGGTCAGGGTGGTGGGGCAGCCCCAGGAATTGTCCTTGTCGCCCATCCAGATGTCGGGAGCCTCCAACTGCTGCTGGGTCATGCCCTGATCCTTGGCGGACACGTCGGTGAGGCACACGGTGTTCTGAAGCATATAGCGGAACTGGGCCAGAGTGGCGGTCATGCCCTCGGGGTTGTTGACGATCAGATCCGTATACTGCTTCTCACCCTTGTCATTGATGGTGTAGGTCACGTCCTCCACGCCCCAGTTGGCCAGGGTCGCGCCCTCCTCGCAGTACCGGTAGTCCATCCACTGGACGGCGATCTCCGGCTCCTGGCAGGCGGTGGAGATGACCACGTTGGAGGTGGTGCTCAGGGTCTCATGGTTGGTCTGGCCCAGATGGGTCACATCGCCCTCGTTCTTCACGGCGTCCTGAATGGCCGCAATCTCAAAATTCGGATCCTGGGCGGAGGTGTTGTACTGCTCCATGTAGTCCTTCTCGGCCCACCACAGAGAGCTCTCACCGCTGGTGACCATGCCGAAGTCCGCGCCGCCCTGCATGCCGAAGTCCTCGTTCATGAAGTCGTGGTAGATCCAGCCCTTCTGATACCAGTCGGCTACCATCTGGACGTACTCCTTGAAGCCGTCCTCCAGCACGCCGCTGTGGAGCTTGCCGTCCTCCTGGAACCAGGGCAGGGTGGCCTCAAAGGAGTTGCCGAAGGAGGCCAGGGTGCCGAAGCCCGCGGTGAGGTAGCCGAAGCCGGGTTCACCGGCCATGGGCAGCTGCACGGTGGCACCGTAGGTGCTGTAGGCCTGCTCGATGTACTGCTCGTACTCGTCATAGGTGTTGATCTCCGCGGGATCCATGCCGAACTCCTTGGCCCAGTCGGCCCGGATCATGGGGCCCTTGGCGCAGGGCTGGCCCTTGTCGTAGGCCGCGGCGAAGAACACCACGCGGCCCTCGTCGGTGACGGCGTCCCGGCGGTTCTGATCGTTGAGATTGATGATGTAGTTATAGTTGGGGGCGTATTCCTCAATGTAGTCGGTGAGATCCAGGAAGACCTCGTCCTCTACGCCCTTGTCATAGCCGCCGGTGTAGCCAGAGGCCGCCTCGCAGTAGAAATCCGCGTAGTCCTGGGAGGCCATCTGGAGGTTGAACTGTTCGCCAAAGTTCATGGGATGGAACAGCTGGAAGTCGATGTGTACCCCGGACTTCTCCTCCAGGGTGGAATAGAACAGATTGTCGGACATGTCCTGGCACCAATCCTGCACCTGGGGATTAAAGCGCATGAAATAGGTGAAGGTCACGGGCTCCTGGGTCAAGGGCATGGGGATCTCAAAATTGGGAGCCACCATGTCGCCGTCAGTGCTGGCAGGCTCCTGGGCGGAATCCTCCAGGATGGAGCTCTCCGGGGCGCTGGACTCCGGGGCAGCGGGGGCCGCCGATGGAGTCTCGGGGGCGGTAGTCTCGGTCTCCGGGGCAGAGGACGCCGGGGCCGGAGCGCTGGAGGCCGCGTTTCCGCCGCAGCCCGCCAGCAGGCCCAGCAGCATGCCCGCGGACAGCAGCATGGAAATAGTTTTTTTCATGTTTCTCACTCCTATTTGGGGCAATACAGTCATTCCCCCAATATGATAGAAATATTATATTTTACGGGAGTATAACGGACAAGTAACAATATTGAAATATTCCATAGACCTCAAAAAATGAAACTCCATCATGGTTTTTGACACCTCTCAGGGCTGGAACTGATCCCCCTGGGAGATGTTTTGAAGCCGCATTTGATGGTCGATGGCCCCCAGCACGGAGATCTTGTCCCGGCTCCACAGAGGGGCCAGGAGATACCGCCGGTCCCCGTCGCCGGTGAGCCGCTCGATGACGGTTTCCGGTGGGAAAAGCCGCAGCTGCTGGGTGATGACCTCCACATAGTCCTCCTTTTCCATGGGGAGATAATCGCCCCGGCTCCACTGCTCCGCCAGGGCCGTGCCCTGCTCCACATGGAGGAGATGGAGCTTCACGCCCCCGGGCCGGAGCTGGCCCAGGATCCGGGCGGACTCCAGCATCTGTTCCGGACGCTCTCCGGGCAGGCCGTTGATGAGATGGACGCAGGTGCGGATATTCCGTTCCCGCAGGGCCTCATAGCCCCTGAGAAATTCCGCGAAGCTGTGGCCCCGGCCGATTTTTCGGGCGGTATCATCGTGGACGGTTTGGAGCCCCAGCTCCACGGTGAGATCCGTCCGGCCTCGGAGCTCCGCCAAAGTCTCCAGCACCTCCGGGCCCAGGCAGTCACAGCGGGTGGCGATGCTGAGGCCCACCACATCGGGGAAGGCCAGAGCCTCATTCCACAGGCGTTTCAGGCGGGCCAGGTCGCCGTAGGTGTTGGTACCCGCCTGAAAGTAGGCGATGATGCCCACGGGCTGGCGCTTTTCGTAAATGCGCGCACGCTCGGCGGAGAGCTGGGCGGCGATGTCCCCGGCTCCGGCAAAGTAATGGGAAAGTCCTCGGCAGAAGGCGCAGCCAGCCGTGCCCCGGGTGCCGTCCCGGTTGGGGCAGGTGCAGCCCGCGTCCAGGGAGGCCTTTTCCACCCGGCCCCCATAGCGCTGGAGATTATAGTGGTACAGGGAGTGGTAGCGCTTCCGGTCGGTGGCGGTGGGGAACTCCATGGTCATCGCTGTCCCTCCAGATAGGCCTCGGTGCGGTCCCGGACGTTCTGCTGCAGGCTCCGATAATAGAGGTTCAGCTCAAAATTATGGTAGCAGCCCTCCACGAACAGGGGCTCTCCCGGGGGAAAATCCTTGGGGGAGATGTCCGGCGCGATCATGGTGCCCCGGTCCGGGCTCTGATAGCAGCCGGTGAGTCCCACAATTTCATTGTCCGCGGAGCCGTCCATGTGCAGGTCCACGGAGCCGGGATTTTCAGACCGGTCTGCCGGGGTGCCGTCGGCCCGCCAGTTGATGGGGTTGATGCCGTAGGTGTAGCCCCCCTCAGGCAGGATGATGGAGCCGGTGACGCCGGGGGCCTCGGAGTTATAGGATACGATGACGCCGGTATCCGCGGCGCCCTCCGCCATGTGAAGCTGGGGAAATTCATCCAGATCCTCCTGGGTGATCCGCCAGCCAATGAGATAGGCGGCCACCAGCCGGTCCTGGAGCGTCTCATCTCCGAAGAACTCCTCCATGAGCCGGAGTCCCATGTCTGCCCCCTGGGAGTACCCGGCCAGGATAAAGGGCCGCCCGTTATTTTCATGCTGGAGATACCATAGGAATGCCGCCCGGACGTCCCGGTAGGCTACCCGGAACCAGGGGCCCCGGGCCTCGTCGGGCTGGTAGTAGACGCTGAGGCACGCCTGACGGTAGTAGGGGGCGTAGATCCGGCCCACACTGTCGTAGACCCCCTCCTGGAGGTTCAGCAGCTTTTCCTGCCACTCCCGATCCACGGGCCGGTAGGTGGTGGTGAGATAGGTGCCGTCGGCCCCCAGGTCGGCGGTGGCCCCGATGATGAAGACATCGATGGGCTGATCCTCCAGGGCGTCCTCCCGGGCCCAGAGCAGGGGACTTTGATAGTTCCCAGGCCAGGGGGAGAGCAGAATGGGCAGGGAGAGCGCGGCCAGAAGCAGTGCGGCCAGCAGACGCTTGCGCATGGCGATACCGCCTTTCTTCACAGAATCTACATAAAAGGTAGCATAGTTGAGGGAAAGTGTCAAGAAGCGCCCATTACGAGAGCTCAAAGAATGGGGATAGTTTCGAGGAATGTGTACTTCCGGCTATGCGTACTATAATGCACAGTGAGACCAACGCCCACGGAGGGTGTACGTTCATGTAGTGCGGTAAAATCGCTCTATTCCAATAAGGAGGAGTGGGGG